>NZ_JBEPEI010000006.1:0-393853 GCF_040300765.1 Streptosporangium sp. NPDC000239
CACCCGGTTACATTCCGAACCCGGAAGTTAAGCTCTTCAGCGCCGATGGTACTGCACCGGGGACGGTGTGGGAGAGTAGGTCGCCGCCGGACAATCTTTTGTGGGGGGTCATCCTTTGGGGTGGCCCCCCACTTTTTTGTTATGGGTGGTGTGTGGGGGTGGCTGTGGGCCTCCCCCTTTTTTGTTTGTGTTTGGCTGTTGGGGGTGTGCCCTGGTTGTGGGTGGGGTGGTGTTCCAGGCGGGGGTGTCTGGGGTGCGGGGTGGCCGGCGGCTGCCCCTTTTGTGTTTGGCTCCTGGGTTCCAGGGGTGTTTTGATGGAGTCAGCCGGCACGATCGTGGTCGGCCAGGGCTTCTTCGACGAGGCCTTCCTCAACGTTCCTCGGGGAGACGGTCAGCTGCGGTTCAGGGCGACCTTGAGGGCGCCGCTGCGTGCCGGGTCGGCGAACACCTCGTATGCCTGCTCGATGTCGTCGAGGGCGAAACGGTGGGTGATCATGGGGCCGGTGTCGAGTCGCCCGCCGCTCAGCATGGTCAGCAGGTCCGGGGTGGAGAAGGTGTCGACCAGGCCGGTGGTGATGGTCACGTCGCGGATCCACAGTTCCTCCAGGTGGAGAGTGGCGGAGCGGCCGTGGACGCCGATGTTGGCCAGATGACCGCAGGGGCGGATCAGGGTGGCGCACAGTTCGAAGGTCTCCGGCAGCCCGACGGCCTCGATGACCACGTCGGCGCCGAGTCCGCCGGTCAGCGAGCGCACCACCTCCGACGGGTCGTCTTCGGGAGAGGCGGTGACATCGGCGCCGAATCGCCTGGCGGCCTGCAGGCGGGCCTCGGCGGTGTCGATCGCGATGACATTGGCGGGAGAGTACAGACGGGCGGTGAGGATCGCTGCCAACCCGATCGGCCCCGCTCCGACGACGACCACCGTGTCTCCGGGTTTGACCCGGCCGGCCAGCACACCGACCTCGTAGGAGGTGGGCAGGATGTCGGCGAGCAAGACGGCGGCCTCGTCGCCGATCTCGGGGGTGAGTCTGTGGGTGGACAGGTCAGCAAGGGGCAGCCGGGCGTACTGGGCCTGCACGCCGTCGACGCGGTGGCCGAGGATCCATCCGCCGCCTCCCAGGCACTGGCCGTAACGTGCCCGCCGGCAGTAGTGGCAGCGGCCGCAGGCGGAGATGCACGAGGCCAGGACACGATCGCCGGGCCGTAGTTCTGTGACGGCGTCGCCCACGTCGACGACGGTGCCCACGGCTTCGTGGCCCAGGATCCGTCCCGGTTTCACCTCGGGGACGTCTCCGCCGAGGATGTGCAGGTCCGTGCCGCAGATCGTCGTGGTGTCGACCTGGATGATCGCGTCCCGTGGGTCGGTGATCGCCGGATCGGGGACCTCGGTCCAGGTTTTCTTGCCGGGGCCTTCGTACACCAGAGCCTTCATGATTTCTCCTGCTCGTTTCTCCGATGCCGGGGGACGGCCTGTTTCGGTCACCGTCCGGCAGGACTCCTTCTCAGCGTGCGTGGGAGGTGGACGGTCCGGTCAGTGGCCAACGGTCATGCGTCGCGGGACAAAGGTCCCGGTGCTGTGGAGTGGCGTTGACCCCGGCCGTTTCCCACAACGGTGGATCGGCGCCACGTCACCGGACGAGTCGGCTGCCTACGATGCGCGGAGGAACAGTGGAAGGCGGTGTGGCAAGGACCAAGGTCGGTGGGTTCCGGGCCGAAAGGCGGCTCCCACGTCGGGTCCGTTGTTGATGGACTGAACAGGGAGAGGAGCTGCGATGACGAAGGTTCTGGTGGCCTACGGGTCCACACGCGGTTCCACCCGGGAGATCGCCGGATGGATCGGGCAGGTTCTCGCTGAACAGGGGCTGGAGGTCGAGGTCCGGGCCGCCGCCGGGATGAAGGACGTCGGCGGCTACGACGCGGTGGTCCTGGGCGGTGCGGTCTACTACGGCCGCTGGCACCGTCATGCCCGTACCCTGGTCCGGCGTTGCGCGGGGCAGCTGGCGCAGCGGCCTGTCTGGTTGTTCAGCAGCGGCCCGCTGCAGAGGGTCGATGATCGGGACGTGTCTCCGCCCGCGGGGGCGGAGCGGGCCAGGCGCAGAGTCGGTGCCCGGGAGAACGTCGTCTTCGGCGGCTGCCTGCGTGCTGACGCCAAGGGCTTTCCGGCCGCCACCATGGCCAAGACCGCGGCCGGGGACTTCCGCGATGCCGAACGGGTACGCGCCTGGGCCCGCGACATCGCCTACGACCTGAAAGCGGCAGGCTGACAGAGCTGAGTGAGCCATCGCCTTTTCGGCTCCACTTCTGACGAACGGGGACGAGGGTTACGTGGTGGGTCGCGTGTTTCCCGCATGAACCGGTGCCGAACGGAGGCGGAAGGTCCCACGCCGGGAGGACCTTCCGCCCTGCTGGAGCGGCCGCTCTGCGCCGACGATGGAGACGGAGGTGACAGGCCATGAGCGAGACACGCGAGGTCGTGGTCGGTTATGACGGTTCGGACTTCTCCATGCAGGCCCTGGAGTGGGCGATGGACGAGGCCGAGCTCAGAAAGCTGCCGCTGACGGTGGCGCACGCCTGGCGGTGGCCGTATGGGGAGACCGGCGAGGAGGCCAGGTCCCATCTGCGCAAGGCCGCAGAACACGTGCTCTACCACGGCGCCGACTGCGCCCGTTCGTGTAGTTCGATCACCGAGGTCACCACCGACCTGTACGAGGGGGCCGCCGCCGAGCGGCTGACCGAGCTGTCGGCCGGCGCCGAGCTTGTGGTGGTCGGGTCACGTGGCATGGGGACGCTGGCCAGGACTGTGGTCGGGTCGGTGGCCGGTTACGTGGCGGCCCACGCGCGCTGCCCTGTGGTCGTCGTGCGCGGGCCGGGGCCGATCCCGGTGCCGTTGCACCGTGGGGCCGTGGTACTGGGGATCACCGATGACACCCCCGACGTGGCGATCGCCTTCGCCTTCGACGAGGCGGCGTTGCGGGGCCTGGATCTGCTGGCGGTACACGCGGGACACATCCGGGCGGTGGCGTGGGGAACGGCGATGCCGCCGGTGTCCGACGTGGAGATCACCACGCACATGGTCGAGGAGGACCTGCTGCGGCGGCTGCGGCCGTGGCGTGACAGCCATCCGGCGGTGCCGGTGCGGACCCGGTTCGTCACCGCCTCGGCGAAGGAGGCGCTGGTGGAGTTGTCCCGGGAGGCGAGCGTCGTGGTGGTCGGCGGAGCCCGCGCGACCGGCAGGCTCGGCTCGGTGACCAGGGCGGTCCTGCGGCACGGAGCGAGTCCCGTGGCGGTCGTCCCGGTGACGGAGGACATGTCGCAGGCGGGGTCCGCCCCTCCAGGCGAAGACTGAGGGCAAAAGGGAGGCTATGACGTCGCAGGTGCAGGACGTCATGGAGCTGGTGACCATCGCGGTCCGCCCCGTCGGAGCCCCTCACCGTCCGGGAAGGGCCGCGGTGGGCGCTCTCACCGGTCGCGGTCCGTCTTCATCCGCGCCGCCAGCGCGGCCACCTGGGTACGGCGCTGCATGTTGAGCTTGGACAGCAGGTTGGACACGTAGTTCTTCACCGTCTTCTCGGCCAGGAACATCCGTTCGCCGATCTGCCGGTTCGTCAGGCCCTCGCCGATCAGCTCGTCGGTCACCGGCAGCCGCTTGACGCCGTGGTGTTCCATCAGGCGGCCCGCGGTCACCACGGGGGCGTCCACCGGGACGGTGACGGCCGGAGCGCTCATCAGGTCCCGGGCCGTCTCGCGCCCCGGCCGGGGCGACCCAGTGCGGAACCGCTCCCGGCGCACCAGGTCGGCCTCGGAGACGACGCCGACCACGTGGCCGTCGCCGTCCAGGACCGGTACGGCACTGACTCCGTGCTCCAGGAGCGTCCCGGCGATGTCCTTGAAGCAGGTGCCCTCGGTGACCGAGACCACCCGCCGGGTCATGACGTCCTTGACGGTGACACGCATCATCGCCTCTCATCGGATCAGCAGGCCCGGTCGCTCATCGCAGTCTCCTGCGGAAGGGCGACGGCGGCGGGGCGGCGGGTGCGAGCCGTATCCGGACGTCCACGGCGAGCGCGCCGGACGTGGTGACGATCACCGGGTTCAGGTCGAGTTCGGCCACCTGCGGAAGGTCGTCCAGCAGCTGTCCGACCCCGGCGATCTGTTCCCGGAGCGCGGCGACGTCGACGGCGGGGCGTCCCCGGTAGCCCGAGAGCAACGGGGCGCATCGCAGTTCGGCGACCATCGCAGCGGGATCCTGATCGTCGAGCGGAGGTACCCGGAAGGAGTGGTCGGCCATGAGCTCGGCGGCGGCGCCGCCCATGCCGACCATGAGCAACGGGCCGAAGGACTCGTGTGCGACGCCACCGATGATCATCTCCACACCGGGCTCGGCCATCGGCTGGACGATCGCGCCGGTCATCGCCGGTCCGATGGCGTCGGCCATCTCCTGGTAGGCGTGGCGGACCTCGCCGGGAGTGGAGAGGCCGAGGCGGACTCCGCCGACGTCGCTCTTGTGCACCAGGCCGGGCCCGGTGGCCTTGAGCGCGACCGGTAGCCCGGTGGACTCGGCGGCCGCCGCGGCGGTGTCGGGGCCGTCGGCCTTGGTCGAGGCGATGACACGGACGCCGTAGCAGCCGAGCAGGCGGGCCGCGGTGGCGTGGTCGAGCCATCGGCCGCCGGGATGGCGGGCCAGGTCCGCCGCCACGAGGCCACGGGCGGTGACGGTGTCGGCCGCCGGTGGCTTGGCGGGCGCGGCCTGTGGCCTCGCGCGCCACGCCGCGTACCCCACCGTGTGACGCAGTGCCCCCACGGCCTGTTCGGGAAAGGCGTAGCACGGGATCCGTCCGTCCAGCAGGCCGTCGTGCCCGGCGATACAGGCGGCCACGGTCTTGGTCGTCGTGGCGGTCGCGGCGATGATGGCATGGCGGGTGCCGGCCAGTCCGGAGCCGAACGGCGGGGTGTAGACGATCAGGACGGCGTCGATGTCGGGGTCGGCCAGGACGGTCTCCACGGCGAAGGCGAGATCCCGTGCGCTGCCGCCGGCGGTGAGATCAACGGGGTTGGCCACGGCGGCCGAGGCAGGAAGCCGGGAACGCAGGCGTCCACGGGTGAGGGGCGACAGCCCGGGAACCAGCAGGCCGTGCCGCTCGCAGGCGTCGGCGGCCAGGGCTTGAGGTCCGCCGGAGTTGCCGACGACGGCCACCCGCCCGCCACGGGGCAGCGGCTGGGTTCCCAGCAGGCGCGCGGTGTCGAGCATGTCCTGGACGCTGTCGACGCGGATGACTCCCGACGCTTTGAGCAGGGCGTCGACGGCGACGTCCGGGGTGGCGGCGGCCGCGGTGTGGGAGTGGACCGCCCGCTCCCCGGAGACGCCCCGGCCGCTCTTGATCACGATGATCGGCTTGCGTCTGCTCACCCGCCGTGCGATGCGGCCGAATCTGCGGGGGTTGCCGAACGACTCCAGGTACAGGGCGATCACGTCGGTCGCCGGGTCGTCCTCCCAGTACTCCAGCAGGTCGTTCCCGCTGACGTCGGCCTTGTTGCCGACCGAGGCGAAGCCCGACAGGCCGACCCCCAGGGCGTTGGCCCGGTCGATCAGAGCGACCGCGACCGCACCCGACTGCGACATCAGGGCCAGGCGCCCGGGAACGGGAGGATGAGGCAGGAAACTGGCGTTGAGATGGGCCCCGGTGTCGGCGACACCGAGGCAGTTGGGGCCGATCAGACGCATGCCGGATTCACGGCAGATCCTCAGCAGCTCGCCTTCCATACCTGTCTCACCCGCCTCGGCGAATCCGGCCGTGACGACGACGAGGTCGCGCACGCCGTGGCCGGCGCAGTCGCGGGCGATCTCCAGCACGGTACGGGCCGGGGTGGCGACGACCGCCAGGTCGACCGGGCCGGGCACCTGCCGCACGGTCGCGTACGCGGGCAGGCCGAGGATCCTGTCGGCGTGCGGGTTGACCGGGTGGACGGGGCCGGAGAAGCCGGCGTCGAGAATGTTGCGCAGGATGCGGTGGCCGATCCCGCCCGGGGCGCGTCCCGCGCCGATCACCGCGATCGACTCCGGGTGGAACAGCCGCTTCAGGCAGGCGGAGGTCGCCTCGTGGGCGCGTTCCTCGATCCGCTCCAGCAGGCCCGGAGTGGGATGCGGATCCATCCGGATCTCCACCGTCCCGTCGAGGAAGGCCCGCCGGGTGGGCAGTCCGAGATCGTCCAGCACTCGCAGCATGGGGCGGTTGTCGGCCAGTACCTCGGCGACCAGCTCGCGCACGCCCTCGTCGGCGGCCTCCAGCGCCAGGTGCTCGACCAGCAGGGTGCCCAGGCCACGGTGGTGCATCGTGTCGTCGATCAGGATCGCGAGCTCGGCGTCGCCGTCCTGACCGGGGACGTACTCCGCGACCGCCACCAGGCCGCCGTCCACCGCGGCGACCAGGACGCGGCCCGGGTGGTCCGGTTCGGTGACGCGGTCCATGTAGGCGTGGGCG
This sequence comes from Streptosporangium sp. NPDC000239, assembly GCF_040300765.1. Lineage (NCBI taxonomy): Bacteria > Bacillati > Actinomycetota > Actinomycetes > Streptosporangiales > Streptosporangiaceae > Streptosporangium > Streptosporangium sp. NPDC000239. The sequence goes on from NZ_JBEPEI010000006.1 coordinate 6,480, forward strand.
CCGGCCTTGCCTCCGGTGAAGAACCGCAGGTAGGCCGAGCGTTCGGACGACCTGTCGACCAGCCTGTGCAGGGACGGCCCGTCGCCGGGACGCAGGGGGCGGATGTGGGCGATGCCACCCTCACGTAACAGGACATCGCATTCGTCGGGGACGGTTCGCCTCATACCAGCAGCCTCCGCCACCGCCGCGCCGGATCCTAGGGCCGAAGTGCCCTGGTGGCAGGGCCGGTCGTCGTCGGCTACCTGGTCCTGGTCGAGCCGGCCAAGAAGGTGTTCTCCGCGTTCCCGGAGGGTGGTGGGCCCGCCGTCCGGCGCCGTGGACACGCCCACCACGCGCGGCGCCGGGCGTCCCGGCTCAGCCACACCGGCCCCCTGCCGAGTGGAGCCGCGCGGCCCTGACGGTCACATGCGCTAGCCGGTGGTGCTCAGGGCCTCTCGAACAGAACGGCCACCCCGGCCATCGCCCCCAGATGGACCCCCTCCGCCGTGGTTCCGCCCTGCAGGTCCCGTACGTCGTTGTTCAGCGCCTCGACGAGGAAGGGCTGGGAGGCGCCGGGACGTACGTGGGCGAGGACCCCGGCGTGCACGACCGCACTGAGCGTGGAACCGTGGCAGGTGCGGGCCAGGTAGTAGTCCACGGTGCGTGCCGCCATCGCGGAATTCCACGTGTGGCCCAGGCCGGTCAGCGCCTCGCCAAGCCCGTCGGAGCCCAGCAGGTGGAACAACATCAGCACGTCGGCCTGTTTGGAGATCTTGTACCGGTTCGGAGTGTCTCCCTCGGCCTCCAGGATGCGATCAAGCCGCCGAATGTCACCATATTTCCTGCGATAGGAGGCCCAATCCAGCTCCTTCAGGGCGTCGTAGCCCTCGAACTGGCTGATCACCCCGTCGTGGAAGTCCACCCGCATCCGTGCGGCCATGGCGGTGAAGCGGTCGACCTCCTCCTGGCTCACCCTTCCGGCTCCGACCAGGGCGATCATGTCCAGGACGCGGCGCATCAGCCAGGCGGTCATCACGTTGGTGTAGGCGTTGTTGTCCACTCCGGGCTCGGCGCGGTCCGGGTAGCCGTCGTGGTACTCGTCGGGCCCCATCACGCCCCGGATGGAGTACCGATCTCCCTCCCGCACGGCGAGGCAGGCGAAGAACCGGGCGATCTCCACCAGCAGCTCGCCGCCGAAGCCGGCCAGGAAGGCGGTGTCCCCGGTGGCCAGGTAGTGCCGCCAGACGTTGTAGGCCACGGCCAGGCCGATATGCCGCTGCAGATGGGAGTGGTCGGGCAGCCAGCGGCCCGATCGGGGGTTCAGGTGCAGGCGGGGGGTCTCCTCCCGGCCGTCGCTGCCGCTCTGCCAGGGGAACATCGCCCCGGTGTACCCGGCTTCACGCGCGGCCCAGCGCGCCTCGGGCAGCCGCCGCCACCGGTAACGCAGCAACGCCTCGGTGACCTCGGGCAAGCGCGGCGCCAGGAAGGGGAAGGCGAACACCTCGTCCCAGAACACGTGTCCCCGGTAGGCCTCGCCGTGCAGGCCGCGAGCGGGAAGCCCGGCGTCGAGTTCGGTCAGGTGCGGGGAGGCCGTCTGCAACAGGTGAAAGACGTACAGGTTGAGGACCTGCTGGACGTCGGCGTCCTCGGCTGTCACGTGAGCCCGCTGCCAGAGCCGATCCCAGGCTCGCGTGTGCCGTCCGAGCAGTGCCTCGAAGGAACCCGCACGTGCCACCGCGGTCCTGGCGGCGCTCTCACTACCGGCGATGGCCCGGTCACGGGAGGTGTGCAGGGCGACCACCTTCTCCACGACGATCTCCTGGCCCTCGGCCACCTCCACGGTCCGCTCGTCGCTCACCCACTCCTTCCGGGCGTCGTGTGAGACACCGCCGTCGGCATGGTCGCGTCCTCCGGTCAGGGTGGTGCGGGAGGCCAGGGCGATCTCCACGCGAGAGGTGGCGGTACGCGTCAGCAACCCGATCACCCCGTGGGCGGCGTGCGAGCTGATCGGCACCAGGTGCCGACCGGCCAACCCCTGATAGCGGGCGACCCCGGAGTTGACGACACGCCCGTCCAGAGCGGAGCGGACCCGGAGCGTGCCGCTCCAGTTCTCCGGGACGATCGTCGTCCTCAGGGCGGCCAGGTGCGGATCGTCCATCGAGACCAGCCGTCGCTGCTCCAGCCGGGTGATCCGTCCCCGGAAGTCGCGGACACGCAGCAGCCGGGTCAGCACTCCCGCACGTATGTCGAGAACGCGGCGGGCGGTGAGGAACTCAACCGTGCCGGGGGCGAACCAGTCGTCATCGTCGACGCGGAAGGTCAGCGGCAGCCAGTTCGGCACATTGACGAGATCCTCGTTGCCCACCGTACGGCCCGCGACCCGGGAGAAGAGCCGGTCGTAGCAGCCGGCCACGTAGGTGCCGGGATAGCGCACACCGTCGGCGTGCGCCTCCGGTGCGGCTCCGCGGGTGGCGAAGTAGCCGTTGCCGAGCGTCGTCAGTGCCTCCCGCAGTCCCTCGGAGGCGGGATCGTCATCGTCATAGATGAGGAGCCAAGGGTTCACCGCTTCTCCCGGCCAGTCGTAGCTCCGCCAGATCGCCGACGACGATGTCGGCTCCCGCCGCCCGTAACGCGTCCCCCGAGCCGTGCCGGTCGACGCCGATGACGAGGCCGAACCCACCCCGCCTGCCCGCCCGCACCCCGGCGAGGGCGTCCTCGACCACCGCCGTCCGCCGCGGCGACACTTCAAGTTCCTCGGCCGCCTTCAGGAACAGCGCGGGGTCGGGCTTTCCGGCCAGTCCCAGCCGAGCTGCCTCGACACCGTCGACTCGGACGTCGAACAGGTGGTCGGCCGCCGCCGCGCGGAGCACCCGCGCGCAGTTACGGCTCGCCGAGACGACGGCCGTACGCACCCCACGACGCCGGAGCTCACGAACGACCTCGACGGTCGAGGGGAAGGCGGCGACACCGTTCCTGCGGATCTCGGCCAGGAAGAAGGCGTCCTTGCGCGCGGCCAGGTCGGCCACCGTTTCCGGGTCCGGCGCGATGCCCCGGGAGCGGAGGAAGTCCTCCACCCCGTCGCGGCGGGATTTGCCGTCGACATGACGCAGATACTCCCCACCGGCGTCGAAGGGCCGGAACCGCCCCCCGGATCGGTCGGCGTGTTCACGCAGGAAGGGGTCGAACACCTGTTTCCACGCGGCGGCGTGCACCCCGGCCGTGTCGGTGACGACCCCGTCGGTGTCGAAGACCACCGCGGCGATCCGCCCAAGGTCGACGACCGCGGGCAACGGCATGGCGCACCCCCTCACTCGCACGGTACGGCGGCGCGCGCCGCCGCCATCAGGGCTGACCGATCATTGGAGGATCGCGCACGTGGTGGATCACCAGCCACGAGACGGTCGTGCGGCCTCACAGGACGTGCTGGATGCGCCGCCCGCTGATCTCCGCGGGGGTGATCGAGACGTACAGCTCGCGGTCGCCGCCCGCCCACGGCTGGACGCCGGAGGTCTCCGCGTCCGCCTGTTCGTCGCCGGTCACGACGTGGTGGAGACCGCCGCGGATGAGCACGCTCCAGCCCTCTCTGCCGGCCTCGTCGATCCGGTCGACCTGGAAGGCGACCTTGAACTCGGCCCCCTGGACGCCGGTGCGCAGATTGCCGTCGAGCGGGCCGCCGAAGGCCGTGCGGAAGACCACGGCACCGTTGTGCACCGCGTAGTTGACCGGCAGGACCACCGGCCCCTCAGGCTCGTTGAAGGCGACCCTGCCCACGCCGCCGGGAGCGATCAGCCGCAGGCACTCGGCGGGGTCGAGCCTGTTCAGGCGGGGACCCGCGATGGGGCGGCCCCGGCCGGGAGGCAGATCGACCGTCCCACCGAGCAGTTCGGCGACGCCGACGCCCAGAGCGGTGGCCAGCCTGCGCACGGTCTCGGCCGACGGCGCGGCGGGCGTCTCCTCCAGGTACGCCAGGTACAGGGCGTCGATTTCGGCGTGGTCGGCCAGCTGGTCGCGGGTCAGCCCCAGGTCTTCACGCCGTCTGCTCACCCGGCGGCCCAGGTCTCCCGGGGTCGTCATGTGTCCGGTCATCGAGATCTCCCAGCGAGAAAGGGGCGGACCGCCGCAGGTCCGCCATGCCCTCCATTCCATCGCAGGGAAAAGGAGGAGGTGAGGGCCGGAAGTCCCAGGACGACGGGCCTTTCGGGCCGCCGGGAAGGAGAGGCAGCCGGGTGCAGGATGCGCGGTGACACTCACCGCGCCGGGATTTATGGAGAAACGGGTCCAAAGTCACCAAATAGCAGGTCTGTCGTCTCTGGGTTCCTTCACTCCCGCGTCCGACGCTTGATCTGACCGTGGGCTTGTACATGAGGACTCCTGTCCCGCCGATACCTCCAGCAGGGTGGACCCGGTCGTTGTGCGCCTCTCTGCGGCACCGAGGAACGCGGCACCACGTTCACTGTCCGGTGGCGATCCGGTCCTGGGCCCGTGCGGGCCGGCGGATCCGGGCGAGCCGGTTCGCAGCGGGAAGGCTGAGAACATGCGAAAGTTCGGCGGCACCGCGTTCGTGGTGGTCACCGTGGCCGGGCTGGCGGCCGGGGCCGTGTGCCATCTGGCCGGAGCGTCCCCGGCTGGAGACGCCGTGTGGGCGACCGTCACGGTGGTGGCCCTGCTTCCCGCGCTCTGGCAGGTGCTGTCGGCGCTGCGCGAGCGCCGGCTGGGCGTGGACGCCATCGCCGTGCTCGCCCTGGCCGGGGCGCTGGCCGTACGGGAGTATTTCGCCGGTGCGGTGATCGGCGTGATGCTGGCCACCGGCCAGGCGCTGGAGGACTACTCCCTGCGCCGGGCCCGCCGTGACCTGACCGGCCTGTACGAACGTGCTCCGCGCTCGGCGCGTCGCTACGAGGACGGGACGCCCCGCCAGGTGGACGTCGGCCTGGTCCGCCCCGGTGACCTGCTGCTGGTCCCCAGTGGTGAGACCGTCCCTGTGGACGGGGTGGTCGCCGCGGGCCTGGCGTCGCTGGACGAGTCGGCGCTGACAGGGGAGGCGCTGCCGGTCGAACGCCCCGCCGGGCAGGGGGTGCGCAGCGGCGTGGTGAACGCCGGTGCCGCCTTCGACCTGCGGGCCACCCGGATCGCGGCCGAAAGCGCCTATGCGGGAGTGGTACGGCTGGCACGGCAGGCCGAGGCGGGCAGCGCTCCCGTGGTGCGGCTCGCCGACCGGTTCGCCGCCTGGTTCCTGCCCGCGACGTTGCTGCTGGCCGGGGGAGCCTGGCTGCTGTCCGGAGATCCCGTCCGGGCGGTCGCGGTCCTGGTCGTCGCCACCCCCTGCCCGCTGTTGCTGGCCGCGCCCGCCGCCATCGCCTCCGGTCTGTCCCGTACGGCGCGTCATGGCGTGGTGGTCAAAGGAGGGGGAGCACTGGAGAGGCTGGGGCAGGCCCGCACGCTTGTCCTGGACAAGACCGGCACGCTGACCGCGGGGCGCCCCGAGGTGGTCGACGTGGTGGCCGCCCCCGGTGTCCAGGCCGACGACGTGCTGCGTCTGGCGGCCGCGCTGGACCAGATGTCCTCCCACGTGCTCGCCGCCGCGATCGTCGACGCCGCTCACGCTCGCGGCCTCACGCTGCCCCAACCAACCGAGGCGCAGGAGAAGCCGGGCACCGGGACCACGGGGTTGGTCGGGGGACGCCGGGTAGAGGTCGGCAAGGCGGCGGCCCGGTCCGATTCCGAATGGGAACGAGCCCAGCGGGCCAGGGCCACGCTGGACGGCGCCATGACCGTCTGGGTCACGGTCGACGGCCGGACGGCCGGGGTGATCCTGCTGCGCGACGCCGTACGGGCCGACGCCGCGCGGACCCTGCGGCGGCTGCGCACCGCCGGGATCGAAAAGGTGATCATGCTCACCGGAGACAGGGCCGAGGTCGCGGAGAGCGTGGGCACGGTGCTCGGCGTCGACCGGGTGCTGTCCGAGCAGACGCCGGTGGCCAAGGTGGAAGCGGTACGGAGGGAGGTGGCCGAGGCGGTGACCGTGATGGTCGGCGACGGGATCAACGACGCTCCGGCGCTGGCCGCCGCCGACGTCGGGGTGGCCATGGGCGCCCGAGGGTCGGCCGCCTCGGCCCAGGCCGCCGACGTGGTGCTCACCACCGACCACCTGGACCGGCTCGCCGACGCCATGGACGTGGCCCGTCGCTCCCGCCGCATCGCCGTACAGAGCGCCGCCGCGGGGATGGGACTGTCGCTGCTGGCCATGGCTGTGGCCGCGGCCGGAGCACTGCCTCCGGCGGCCGGTGCCCTGTTGCAGGAGGCCATCGACGTCACGGTGATCCTCAACGCGCTGCGGGCGCTGCGTCCCACCAGGGGGACCAGAACGGTGGTCGACGCGGAGACCGAGTCCCTGCTGCGCCGCTTCGAGATGGAGCACTCCTCGCTGAGGCCACCCCTGGAACTGATCCGTGAGACGGCGGACCGGCTCGGCCAGAGCCCCCCGGAGGTGGCTCTCGACCGGCTGCGGGAGGTCCACGACTTCCTCACCGAACGCCTGCTGCCCCACGAACGCGCCGAGGAGAGACGACTGTACCCGGCCATGGGGCAGGCACTGGGTGGTTCGGAGGTCACGATGACCATGAGCAGGGCGCACGCGGAGATCGAACGCCTCATCCGCCGCCTGGACGGCCACCTCGCCCTCACCGGAGCGGAAGGGCTCCGTCCCGAACAACTCGACGACCTGCGTGCCTGCCTCTACGGCCTGTACGCGGTCCTGGTGCTCCACTTCGACCAGGAGGAGGAGGCCTACTTCTCCCTGACCGCCGCTCCGGACTCCGCGCACCCGGTTTTCTCCTCCCTCCGCTCACCGTGAGCCGAACCGGTTGCTCCTTGGTCTCCTCCAGAACAGGACATAAGTCCCACAAAGGGGTGACATCAGGCGGCTGTGATCAATCGGTCCAGAGCATGGGATGGAGTGGAGGCGGGCCTGCCGCGTTCCCGCAACGGTGGGGCGCCCGCCACCAAGAATCCGTGCCGTCCGGCCGCGCGCCGGATGTGAGAACCCCGTCAGGGGGGACGCCATGGCTGCACCGAGTTTTCCCGCCCGCCGCGTAGGTCTCGCGGCTCTGGGCGTCAGCGCCGTTCTGATGGCCTGCGGTGGCCCCGGCGACCTTCATGTCGCGCTCGTCGGGCCGTGGATCGGCGCTCCGGCCGTCTCGTCCACCGGCGTCCTGGCCGAGGAGCACAACGCTCAGGACGTACGCTTCGCCCAGGAGACGATCCTTCACCACCGGCAGACATTGATCATGACCGGGATGGCCGGGACACACACCTCGAACCCCCGGGTCAGGGCATTGGCCGAGCGGATCGGACGGGCCGAGGAAGCCGAGATCGCCCAGCTGACCGCCTGGCTGAGGAGCTGGGGAGAACCGGCTCCCGGCCTGGGTCCGTGCATGACGGGACCACCCGGCGGAGGGGACGACGAGCGGGGTCCGTGCAACCGAGGGCCGGAGGACATGGGACCCGGTATGCACCGGGGCCCGCACATGATGGGCTGGACTGACCTGGAAACCCTGGATGAGGCGTCCGGGACCGACTTTGACCGGATATTTCTGGACATGATGGTCTGGCACCATACTGACGCGATCGGCCTGGCCGCGGCCGAGCGGCGAGACGGCCTTTCTCCACGCGCCACGGCACTGGCCGCCTCGATCATCACCCGCCAGAAAGCCGAGCTCGTTCAGATGCGTTCCATGTTCACACGGCTCTGAACGCCGGCGACACTTCGCGGCAGAGGCCGGTTGACGGCCATGGTGGCCCATCCGTCATTCATCGTCTATCGTCGATGGACGATGAATGGCGAGAAGAAGTCACTGCCCCGTGCGGAGGCCGAACAGTACGCGAGCTGGTTCAAGGCCCTCGCGGACGCCACCCGCATCCAGATCGTGTCGTTGCTGGCCCGGCGGCGCACGCCGATGAGTGTGGGCGAGATCGTGACCGTATCCGGGGTGGGGCAGTCGACCGTCTCGCACCACCTGAAGGTTCTGGCCGAGGTGCGGTTCGTGCTGGTCGAACGGCAGGGCACCACCAGCCTGTATCGGATCAACGAGGCATGCGTGAGCTGTTTCCCCACCGCCGCTGACGTGGTGATGGGCAACCCCGTTCCGGCCGTACCGGTTTGTGAGTGAAGGGAGCCCATGATGACGCACGAGGAGATCGTCCAGGCAGCCAAGCCCGCCGGGCCGGGCCTGGGGATCCGGCCGATGCTCCAGAGCGACGCCGAGCAGGTGCTGGCCATCTACCAGGCGGGCCTGGATACGGGACAGGCCGGCTTCGAGACGACGGCGCCCTCCTGGGAGGGGTTCACCGCGGGCAAGCTGGCGCACCCGCGGTACGTGGCCGTCGACACCGCGACCGGCCAGGTCGTCGGCTGGGTGGCCGCCTCGCCGGTCTCGGCCCGGCCGGTGTACGCCGGGGTGGTCGAGCACAGCGTCTACGTCCACCCGGGTTGCCAGGCGCACGGCATCGGCCGGGCACTGCTGGAGGAGTTCATCGCCGCCAGCGAGGACGCCGGGATCTGGACGATCCAGGCCGGGGTCTTCCCCGGCAACACCGCCAGCCTCGCCCTGCACGGCAAGCTCGGTTTCCGCGTGGTCGGCACCCGCGAACGCGTCGGCTGCCACCGCGGCCTCTGGCGGGACGTGGTCCTGCTGGAACGGCGCAGCGCCGTCACCGGGCAATAAGGCCAGAATGCCCCCGGGGTGGTGGGCGTCCAGGAGATGACGAAGTCGGCGCCCGCTCGTCGCAGGTGGTAGCCCGCCGCGAGCCCGGCTGTACGGCGCCGACGACCACGACATCCGTCAGACGAGCCGCGTCGGGTCATACGGTGAGCAGTTCCACGTCCACCGGGCCGTTCTGTGCTGCGGCGGGGGTGGCGAGCGGGGTGAACAGCGCGCCCAGCTTGTTCACCGCCTCGGGGATGATCCGGTAGTAGACCCAGGTTCCGCGGCGTTCGCCGTCGATCAGCCCGGCGGTGCGCAACACCTTCAGGTGGTGGGAGATGGTGGGGGCGGTCAGGTCGAAGACGCCGGTCAGATCGCACACGCACGCCTCACCGCCCGCGTGGGAGCCGATCATCGACAGCAGCCGCAGCCGCACCGGGTCGGCCACGGCCTTGAGCAGCGTGGCCAGTTCGGTGGCGTCGGCTTCGCTGAGGGGCTCGCGGGCGATCGGCGCACAGCACTGCGCGCCGGTGGAGGCGGGGGCGGTGACGGCCATGGGCGATTCCTTAATTCGATGCTGGTCTAAATTATAGGCGGTGCTAGGCGACCAGCGCGAACACGGCGTACGGCTGTGGCGGGCTCGCCACCCGGGACCCTGGGCGATGGCGGGACATCCGTCGGACACCGGCCTACCGATGGCTGCCACCTCACAGGTGCCGGGCGTCGGCACCGGCCCCGCGCAGAGCGTTGGAGGAGGAGGGGGCTTGCGCGTGGAACGCCTGGGCGACGAGAGCCACCCCTTTTCGCGGCACGAATAAGCCCGCCCGGTGGAGGAGGAGCCGGGCGGGCTTGCTTCGGAGGGGAGGCGGCGAAGTTCTTCGGCGCGCCGTACCCGAGGGGACCGTGCCCCTGTCAGACGGCCCCCGTCAGGCGGCGACGGGCGTGACGGAGGCGATGGGCGAGTAGATCGAGGCGTCGCCGGACAGCACCTCGCTCGGGCGGCCGTCGACGCCCACGGGGACGTCGCCGGCGACGGTGACCCGGTGCAGGCGGCGCGGTTGTGCCCCGAAGTCGTGCACGACCCGGTGCTGGGTCGCCCGGTTGTCCCAGATGGCGACGTCGCCGGGGGACCAGCGCCAGCGGACGGTGTTCTCGACCAGTGTGACCTGCTCCTGGATCAGGCGGATCAGTGAGGCCGACACGTCGTTGGGCAGGCCGATGATCCGTCTGGCGAAGTCACCGAGCAGGATCGAGCGTTCTCCCGTCTCCGGGTGGACGCGGACGACGGGGTGTTCGGTCTCGAAGGAGATGGAGGAGAAGACCTCGGCGTGCCTGCGGGCCTTGTCCGGATCGTCGGAGGCGTTGACCCGCGCGTAGTCGAACTGGTTGGTGTGTACGGCGCGCAGCCCGTCGATCAGCCTCGCCAGCTCCGAGGGGAGGTTCTCGTAGGCGGCCACCGTGTTGGACCACAGGGTGTCGCCTCCTGAGGGAGGGACGACGACGGCCCGGAGCACCGAGGCCAGTGGCGGACGGTCGACGAACGTGACGTCGGTGTGCCACCGGTCGACCTTCTGCCCGCTGCTGTAGTCCAGGTCGAGGATGGGGAAGTCGTCGTTGAGGGCGGGGACGGTCGGGTGGGCGGTGGTCAGCGGGCCGAGCAGGCGGGCGAAGGCCACCTGGCCGGGTTCGTCGAGGTGTTTCTGACCACGGAAGAAGATCACCTTGTGGCGGAGCAGGGCCGCACGGATCTCCTTGACGACTTCGGCGGGCAGTTCACCACCGAGCCGGACGCCGACTATCTCGGCGCCGATGCGCCCGGCGACGGGGGTGATGACGAGTGACGACATCGTGTCTTCCTTCCAACGAGCCAATGGAACCTTCTCAAGACCGGGTGGAAGGACACAGCGCGCTGGCCACGCGGCAGAGGTCCACGTGACCTCGTGTCGTGAGGTACAGCGGGGAGGTCATGCCCTCACGGTAGGCTTCCTCGCCGATAATTGTCAACTAATACGGTAGGAAATTAGGGTTATTGCGGAGGGTCCCGCCGGGTCCGTCCGGCCCATCGGGGACGGACCCGGCGAAAGCCGTATTCGGATGTCAGCCCACGAGGTCGAGATCCTTGACCCGGGGGTCGCCCTCGTCCGCTGTGTAGTGGGCGGGGCTGGTGAGGTCCCCGCCGTCGGCGAGCCTGGCCGCACGGGCGGCGAGGGTGCCGATCGCGGCGACGAGCAGGTTGACGGCCAGGGCGAGCAGGCCCGCGTAGACCGTCATCCTGGTGTCCAGGCCCAGGTTGCTCAGCGGGAACGCGGACCCGGCGAAGTGCGCCTTGCCGGTCACCGGGTTGCCGATGCTGTAGAGCATGAGCACCCCACAGGTCATGCCCGCGGCCCACCCGGCGACCAGGCCGCCCCGGTGGAACCAGCGGGTGTAGAGACCGAGCCCCACCGCGGGCAGTGTCTGCAGGATGATGACGCCGCCGACGAGCTGGAGGTCGATGGAGAAGCCGGTGTCCATGAACAGGATGAACAGCACCGCGCCGACCTTGACGAGCAGGGACACGATCTTCGAGACTCTGGCCTCGTCCGCGTCGGTCGCGGCGGGCTTCAGGAACTCCCGGTAGATGTTGCGGGTGAACAGGTTCGCCGCGGCGATCGACATGATGGCCGCCGGGACCAGCGCGCCGATGCCGACCGCCGCGTAGGCGACGCCGGTGAACCAGTCGGGGAACATCTGGTCGAACAGCTGCGGGACGATCGTGTTGCTGTCGGGCCTGCCCGCCGTCACGATCGGCTTCACCCCGGCCGCGATCGCCATGTAGCCGAGCAGCGCGATCACGCCGAGCAACAGGCTGTAGGCGGGCAGCGCGGACATGTTGCGCTTGATCACGTCGCGGTTCTTCGACGCGAGCACGCCGGTGACGCTGTGCGGGTAGAGGAACAGCGCCAGTGCCGAGCCCAGAGCCAGCGTGATGTACTGCAGCTGGTTGCCACCGTTGAGCAGGATGCCGTCACCCGGCGCGGGCGTGGCGGCGAACTTGGCCTCGGCCGCGTCGAAGATCGCGTCCCAGCCCCCGAGCTTCAGCGGGATCACGACGAGGGCTGCCAGGATCACGATGTAGATCAGCGAGTCCTTGACGAAGGCGATCAGGGCCGGGGCGCGCAGCCCCGACTGGTAGGTGTAGGCGGCGAGGATGGCGAAGGCGATGATGATCGGAAGGTGTCCGGTGACGCCCATCGACTTCAGTACGGCCTCGATGCCGACGAGCTGGAGCGCGATGTAGGGCATGGTCGCCACGATGCCGGTGATCGCGATGAGCAGCGCCAGCGTCGGGGAGCCGAAACGGGCCCTGACGAAGTCGGCGGGCGTCACGAACCCGTGTACGTGCGAGACCGACCAGAGTCTGATCAGCACCAGGAACACGATCGGGTAGGTGATGACCGTGTACGGCATCGCGAAGAAGCCCGTGGCGCCCGCCCCCCACAGCAGGGCGGGCACGGCCACGAAGGTGTAGGCGGTGTAGAGGTCGCCGCCGATGAGGAACCAGGTGACCCACGAGCCGAAGCTCCGGCCGCCGAGTCCCCACTCGTCCAGGCTGGCGAGGTCGTCCGGGCGGCGCCAGCGTGAGGCGACGAACCCCATGACGCTGACGGCCAGGAACAGCACGGTGAAGACGATGATCTCGGTGAGGTGGGCGTTCACGGGTCACCGCCTCCGTTTGGTCATCTGGTAGACGGTCGCGGTACAGGCGACGCCGAGGGCGACGAAGGCGAGCTGCAACCAGTAGAACCGTGGGAAACCCAGAAACCGGGGGTCGAGGGCGTTGTAGAGAAAGGGCAGCAAAGGCACGACGATCGGAATGATCAGCAGCCGGTTCCACGGGCTGCGATCGCCTCTGTCCTTGTCCGGAGTGGCCAATACGGTCTCCTCGGGGCTGGAGAACGGACAACCGAATGGGGGGTTGACTCCTTCGGCTGACCGGAAGCGTAATTACGTGGTTGTTTCATTGCGGTCACGGAGCGCCGAACGGGGTTCTTTACGCGGCGAACGGTAGGTCGATACCCCGGCGACCGGGGCAATTGTGGAGAATTCGCCCTCTCGGTCGAAATATCCGATGCCTTGACAGGATTAGTGGAGGTATGGCGGTCGGCCGCGTCCGGCGAATTCGCAATAGGCTGGTGCCATGCCGAATTTAGGGCCTACGGAACTGGTCATCATCGGTCTGATCCTCATCCTGTTCTTCGGCGGGATCATCGCCGCCCTCGTCCTTCTCGTACGGCGCTCCTCCAGGCCCGCGACGTTTCTGCCGCACCCCGCGCAACCCCCCTCCGCGACTCCGCGTCGCGGCGGCGCCGATCTGGCCTCCCGGGTCCACGACCTCAAGACCTCCGGCCGAGCCGAACAGGCCGTCCTGCTCGTCAGAGGAGAGACCGGTATGACCGAGCCCGACGCGCGGCGCTTCGTCGACGCCGTCGGCTGACCCGACTCCGGCCGCCGCCGGACACGGCGCGAAAACATGACATAAGGTGTCCTGTTTCTTGGGCAGGGTCAGTGGCATGCACACGACACTGCGAGAGAAGGTCGCCCTGGTCGCCGGGGCGACCAGGGGGACGGGCAGGGCCATCGCGACGGCGCTCGGCGAGGCCGGAGCCACGGTCTACTGCACGGGCAGGACGACCCGCGAGCACCGCTCGGAGATGAACCGCCCCGAGACCATCGAGGAGACAGCCGAACTGGTGACGCGGGCCGGCGGCCGGGGCATCGCCGTACAGGTGGACCATCTGGAGTCAGAGCAGGTGCGCGCGCTGGTGGAGCGGATCGACCGTGAGCAGGGCAGGCTCGACCTGCTCGTCAACGACGTCTGGGGCGGCGACCCGCTGGCCGCCTGGGACACCCCGCTCTGGAAGCACTCGCTTGAGGACGGCCTGCGCCTGCTCAGGCTGGCGATCGACACCCACGTCATCACCAGCCACCACGCCCTGCCGTTGCTGACCAGGAACCCCGGCGGCCTGGTCGTCGAGGTGACCGACGGAACCGCCGAGTACAACGCCGTCAACTACCGCGTCTCGTTCTTCTACGACCTGGCCAAGGTCTCGGTCAACCGCCTGGCCTTCTCCCAGGCCCACGAACTGAGGCCGTACGGCTGCGCGGCCGTGTCGCTCACACCGGGCTGGCTGCGCTCGGAGATGATGCTTGAGCACTACGGCGTCACCGAGGAGACCTGGCGTGACGCCCTCGTCAGGGAACCGCACTTCGTGATCTCGGAGTCGCCCGCCTACACCGGGCGCGCGGTCGTCGCCCTGGCCGCCGACCCCGACCGGGTCCGCTGGTCGGGACAGTCCCTCTCCAGCGGGCAGCTGGCCCAGGTCTACGGCTTCACCGACGTGGACGGCAGCAGGCCGGACGCCTGGCGCTACATCGTCGAGGTCCAGGACCAGGACAAGCCCGCGGACGCCACCGGCTACCGCTAGACCTGTCGGTCGTACAGGCCGTGCAGCCGGGCGGCGGCCTCGGCCACGCGGGCGCGCAGGGACGGCGGGTCGAGGACCTCGGCCTCCGGGCCGAACCTGAGGATCTGCGCGTAGGCGACCTCCGGGGACTCGACGGGCAGGTGGAGCGTGACCCACCCCCGCTCGTCGGGCTCCCCGGCGGAGGCGAGCGCGTCGTCGAGGGCCGCCGGGTCGGCGAAGACGGGCAGCGCGCGCAGGCCCTCGGGGCTGAGCCGTACGGTCACCCGCGTCTTGAGCAGGGAACGGGCGAACTCGGCGGCGCGCTCGTTCCAGAAGGCGGCCAGGTCGAAGCCGGGATCGCGGGTGAAACACCGATCGGCGTGGACCTCGACCTCGCTGAGCCGCTCGACCCGGTAGATCACCGAACGGGCCGCGACGTACCAGACCCCGGCCTTGAGCACCAGGCCGTACGGTTCCAGGGTCCGCCGGGCGCCCCGGTAGGCGGCCGTCACCGGATGGTCGCCCCACACGGCCCTGGCCAGCGGCAGCAGGGACTCCGGCGGCGGCCGGTCACGGGCGAACCAGCCGGGAGCGTCCAGGTGGAAGCGCTGCGCCGCGTCCGCCTGGGCGTCCCGCGCGTCCGCGGGCAGCGCGGCCGACGCCTTCAGGCGCGCCACGGCCCCGACCTCGCCCAGGCCCATCTCGCGCAGTGCCTCGGGCACACCGGACAGGAACAGGGCCTGCGCCTGCGCCCGGTCGAGGCCGGTGAGGCGGGTGCGGTACCCGTCGAGCAGGCGGTAACCGCCACCCCTGCCCCGGTCGGCGTAGACCGGGATCCCGGCCTCGGACAGGGCCAGCACGTCCCGGTGAACGGTCCGCTCGGAGACCTCCAGCTCCTCGGACAGTTCGGCGGCGGTCATCCCGCCACGGGCCTGGAGCAACAGCACCAACGACATCAGCCTGGCCGCGCGCACCCTCCGACCCTAACCCCGCCCCGCTCTCAGCCGGCCACGAGCGGCAGCACGACCGCCGAGGGACGGACGGGGTCGTGGAAGACCTCGTGCAGGCAGGCGACCATCGCGCTGCCGGTACCCAGCGGCTCTCCGGTACCGAGGTTGCGGGCGATGCGGGGGTAGGCGCCGCCCGCGACCTGCAGACGGATGCGGTGACCCCTGCGGAAGCGGTGGCCGACCGGCCACAGGTCGACCAGGACACGGCGCACGCCGTCCACGTCGGGCTGGGGAGAGCCGGGAAGCAGGCGGCGCACGCCGTCGCACACGTCGTAGGAGGTGCCGTCGGGGTGCACGTCGCAGACGCGGACGACCACGTCGGCGTGCTCGGTACTCGTCCTGACGTACAGCTCGGCCCGGACCGGGCCGATCACGTCGGTGTCCTCGCGCAGCTCGGGCCCGGTGTAGACGAGCACGTCACGGCGGGCCTCAAGGCGCCGGTTGTCCCGCGGCTCGGAGTTGCCCAGCAGGACGGGGCCGCCCAGCGCGGGGGTCGGGTGCGCGGGGTCGTAGCGGTAGCGGTCCGGCTCGCCGGGGGAGGGGCTGTCCGGGGAGAGAGCCCGGCCGGGCTGCAGGTGCCAGCGTCGTTCCCGCATGCCGGGAACCGGCCAGTCGGGGTAATCGCGCCACTCGCCCGCGCCCGTGACGTACAGCCTGACCGGCTGCCGGCGCAGGCCGGAGGGATCGCCGAGCAGGTGCGCCCTGAACCAGGCGAGCGCGTCGGCATTGGCGGCCCTGCCGTGCCGGACGTCGGCGTGGTACCACGGCCCGATCGTCAGCTGGGGGCGTCTGCCCGCGGCCCGCATCGCCGTGTAGTCCTTGATCTGCCACGGCAGGAACACGTCGTACCAGCCGCCGACCATGGTGACGGCGGCCCCGACCTCGCCGACGGAGGCGGAGAAGTCACGTGCCGCCCAGTAGGACCCGGGGTCGGCGTGGTGGGTCAGCAGGTCCTGGAAGAACGGCAGATCCCGGCCCGCCGACAGCACGTCCATCTCCCCGAGGGGCCGCCCGGACAGCGCCGCCCGCCTGGTCCTGCGCGGCGCGAGGAGGGCGGCGGCACCGCCGAACGGGCCGTCGATCGAGGCGGTCAGCGTGATCCACATCAGCGTGGACTCCAACGCGAACGCCCCGCCCACGTAGGCGGCGTCACGGAACTGGGAGGCGGTCACCGAGGTCGCCATGGCCTTCAGGTCGGGGCCGGCGAACGGGGCGATCGCCCACTGGGCGTAGCCGAGGTAGGAGGGGCCGTGCATCGCGAGGTCGCCGCCGTACCAGGGCTGGGCGCGCAGCCAGGCGAGGGTGGCCAGGCCGTCGTCGTGCTCGTCGCCGAGCGGGTCGAGCAGCCCGCCGGAGCCGAACCCGCCCCGGCAGCTCTGCAGCACGACCTGGAACCCGTGCCGGGCGAACGCCCTGCCGTAGGCGAACCCGAACATCCCCCGCCTGCCGTACGGCGAGCGGACCAGGATGGTCGGCGGGCGCACGGCGCCGACGGGCGCGTAGCGGTCGGCCAGCAGGACGACCCCGTCGGCCATGGGCACGGGCAGATCGCGCTGGATCGTGACCCGGTGCGCGGACCGCGGCCATGTGATCGTCATGCGGCCTCCTCACCTGGCCTTTTACTCGCCGGTAACGAAACTGCCCTCCTCCCTACTGGTAACAGAAGAAGGGGCGTGACGGCTACCCGGCCGCCACGCCGCAGGGGCGGTCACGTTGCATGATCACAGTTTCCGCCGCTAGTCTTGTGGCATGCGACACCCCGAAACCCAGCAGTGGTGGCGCCGCTTCTAGGCGGCGCGGGTTTCGCATTCGCGAGAGCACACAGACGGCCGCCCCGAGTGAGGCGGCCTTTTCTGTGTCAGCCGCCTCTTTGAGGGCCCAGGAGAACCTAGAGGGACGAGGCAGCAGTGGAGACGAGCGGATATACCACCGCGGGGGGCATAGAGGTCGAGGTCACCGCCTCCGACGTGCCCGAGACGATGCTTGAGGATGTCGTCACGACGCTCGGTGAGCGTCGCGGCGGCGTGCTGTCCTCCGGCATGGAGTACCCCGGCCGCTACAGCCGGTGGCATCTCGCCTACGTCGACCCCTGCCTTGAGATCGTGGCCCGGGGACGCAGGATCTCCGCCCGCGCCCTGAACGCCCGCGGCCGGGTCGTGCTGCCCGCCGTCGCCTCCTGCCTGCTCGCCGCGGGCAAGCCGACCGGTGAGCCGACCGCCGACCACGTCGAGGTGTACGTCGCCGAGTCCGAGGACATCCTCCCCGAGGAGATGCGCAGCCGCCGTCCCACCGTCTTCACCGCGATCCGCGAGGTGGTCGCGGCCTTCGCGGGCCAGGACGAGCACCTGGGGCTCTACGGCGCCTTCGGCTACGACCTGGCCTTCCAGTTCGAGCCGATCAGGCAGGTGCTCACCCGCGCCAAGGACCAGCGTGACCTCGTGCTGCACCTGCCCGACCGGGTGATGGTCATCGACCGTAAGCGGGAGACCAGCAAGGAGTTCCGCTACGAGTTCACCGTGGACGGCGTCTCGACCAGGGGCCTGCCCCGCGAGGGGGAGAGCGTCCCGCTGCCCCCGGTCCCCACCGAGCTGCCCGCGGACCCGGAGCGGGGCACCTACGCCCAGGTCGTCGCCGCGGCCAAGGAGAAGTTCGTCCGCGGCGACCTGTTCGAGGTCGTGCCCGGCCAGGTCTTCCACTCCTCCTGCACCGACCCGGCAGCCTTCTACCGGACGCTGCGCAAGGTCAACCCGGCGCCGTACGAGTTCCTGTTCAACCTCGGTGAGGACGAGCACCTCGTCGGCGCCTCCCCCGAGATGTACGTCAGGGTCAACGGCGACCGCGTCGAGACCTGCCCCATCTCCGGCACCATCGCGCGCGGCAGCACCCCGATCGAGGACGCCGAGGCGATCCGCACCCTCCTGTCCAGCGTGAAGGAGGAGTCGGAGCTGACGATGTGCACCGACGTCGACCGCAACGACAAGTCCCGTATCTGCGTGCCGGGGACCGTCCAGGTCATCGGCAGGCGCCAGATCGAGATGTACTCGCGGCTCATCCACACCGTGGACCACATCGAGGGACGCCTGCGGCCCGGGTTCGACGCGCTGGACGCCTTCCTCACCCACATGTGGGCCGTCACCGTCACCGGCGCCCCCAAGACCTGGGCGATGCAGTTCATCGAGGACCACGAGGCGACCACCAGGCGCTGGTACGGCGGCGCGGTCGGCTACATCGGCTTCGACGGCTCCATGAACACCGGCCTCACCCTGCGCACCGCGCAGATCCGCGGCGGGGTCGCCACCGTCAGGGCCGGCGCCACGCTGCTGTTCGACTCCGACCCCGAGGCCGAGGAGCGGGAGACCGAGCTCAAGGCGAGCGCACTGCTCGGCGCTCTGGCGGCGGTCAGCGCGGGACAGACCGACCAGGCGGTCGAGGAGCGGGCCCCCGCCGTACGGCCCGGCGAGGGCATGAAGGTGCTGCTCGTCGACCACGAGGACTCCTTCGTCAACACGCTGGCCGACTACTTCCGCCAGCAGGGCGCCGAGGTCGTCACGCTCAGGCACGGGTTCCCGGTGCGGATGATCGACGAGATCGCGCCGTCGCTCGTGGTGCTGTCGCCCGGACCCGGCTGGCCCTCCGACTTCGGCCTGAGCGGGCTCATCGAGGCGCTCTACGAGCGGGACCTGCCGGTCTTCGGCGTCTGCCTCGGCCTGCAGGGCATGGTCGAGCAGGCGGGCGGAAGCCTCGACCTGCTGTCCTACCCCGAGCACGGCAAGCGGGGCAGGGTCAGGAGGCTCGGTGAGAGCGCGCTGCTCGACGGCCTGCCCGAGGAGTTCACCGCCGCCCGCTACCACTCGCTGCACGCCAAGCAGCCGGGAGTCGCGGGCTTCACCGCGACCGCCCTCACCCCGGACGGCGCGGTGATGGCGATCGAGGACGTGGCCAGGCGGCGCTTCGCCGTACAGTTCCACCCCGAGTCGATCCTCACCGCGGAGGGCGGCGCCGGGGCGAGGATCATCGCCAACGTGCTGGAACTCTGCAGGACCTCGCACTGAGGAGACGCCGGACCGCATGGGAGGGCCGTGAGGCGCCGCTCCCGGTGTGAGGCCGGTGTCGGGCCACGGGCGGATCGGTGCCGGTTCGCCCGTGGCCGCCCCGTGGCCGCCCCGTGGCCGCTTCGCGGCCGGGTTCGGGAAACGCGCGCCGCGTCTGTGGTCTTCTGGGGCCGCCGGTAGGGTTGAGCCGCCCCAACCCCGACGCAGGAGGTCTTCGCCCGTGGACGACAGCAGGCCCCGTTTCCTCGACGACGTCACCGTCGAACTGGTCAAGCACAGCGCCTCGGACTCCGACGTGCTCTGGGCGGCCCGGGTGTCCACCGCGGGGGAGCAGTCCATCGAGGAGATCAACAAGGACCCCGAGCGCTCGAAGGGCCTGATCAACTTCCTGATGCGCGACCGTCACGGCACCCCTTTCGAGCACAACTCCATGACCTTCCTGGTCAGGGCGCCGATCTTCGTCTTCCGTGAGTTCCAGCGCCACAGGGTCGGATGGTGCCTCGCGGGCGACTCCGAGATCACGCTGGTAAGCGAGAAGGGACACATCCGGCGGCGCACGATCGAAGAGCTCTACCGGCTCTGGCATCACGGTGTGCAGGACGCCGTGCCCCGGTCGGGCGGTGGCGTGACCTGGCATCGGAAGGCCGGAAAGTGGAACGCTCAGGTCAAGCGCGCGAACCAGGTGCACTACCTGGGGCTGTACGAGGCGCGGGAAGCCGCTGAGCAAGCGGTGGCGGCTTTCAGGGCGGCGAATCCCACAAGGCGGCTGAGAAGGCTTGAGTCGGTTCGCCGTAACCATGTCCGGTGCTATGACGAGACGACGTTGCTGGCCTCCCGCGCGAAGATCCTCGACGTCATGGAGTCCGGGGTCAAGCAACTGATCCGTCTGACCACCGCGAGCGGGGAGACGCTGAGATGCTCCGTGGACCACGCGGTTCTCACCCCCGACGGATGGCGGAAGGCAGGAGAGCTTGAGGCCGGGGACGCTCTCATGGTCGGGGGAACCGCTCCGAAGCCCTCCGAGGCGCTGATTCCTCCCTCACTGCGCAGAGGAATCGGAGTCTGGACCTCCATGAGGAGGAGCCGGCTCATCAAGGAGTCGGATACGTGCTACCTCTGCTCGGGAGAGTTCGCACGCGATGACCTGGTTCTCGACCATGTAGTCCCCGTTGCGGCCGACCTGCTGAAGGCTCTTGACGAGAGCAACCTCATGCCTGCCTGCCGATCGTGCCACCGCGAGAAGAGCGACACCGAGCAGGCGCTCGCCAAGCGCGGAGGCAAGGTTTCGGTCGCCAAATCCAGCCTGATCGTCTCCATTGAGGAAGACGGTGAGGAAATGACCTATGACCTGGCGGTCGAGGGGCCCTGGCATAACTTCCTCGCCAACAACGTTGTCGTTCACAATTCCTACAACGAGGAGAGCGGGAGATATCGGGAGCTCCAGCCTGACTTCTACGTTCCCGGTCCCGAGCGCAGGCTGGTGCAGGAGGGGCGGCCCGGCAAGTACGTCTTCGTCGAGGGCACCGAGGAGCAGTACAAGATCGTCACAGAGGCGATGGAGTCGGCCTACCGGCAGGCCTACGAGGCCTACCAGGAGATGCTGGAGGCCGGGATCGCCCGCGAGGTGGCCAGGGCCGTGCTGCCGGTCGGCCTGTTCTCCTCGATGTACGCCACGTGCAACGCCCGCTCGCTGATGCACTTCCTGTCGCTGCGCACCAAGAGTGAGCAGGCCAAGGTGCCGTCGTTCCCGCAGCGGGAGATCGAGATGGTCGCCGAGCGGATGGAGGCGGCCTGGGCGGGGCTGATGCCCCTGACCCACGCCGCCTTCGTGACCAACGGCCGGGTCGCCCCGTAGGGGCCTGCCGGGTCTCAGTGCGTGGAGGCCCGGTAGAGGTAGAACCCGAAGGACCAGTAGCCGCTGTTGTCCCCGGGGTTGGGGTCGTTGACGCCGAACAGCAGCCGGACGGGCGGTCCCGACCAGACCGTGCAGCCGCCGAACGCGGTCGCCTGGTGGATCGGCCCCACCCAGCCGCCGGGGTCGTTGTTGAACCGCAGGATCGCCGAGTACTCCAGCGACCCCGGGTACGGCCAGCCGGTGCTCGGCGCCGGGACGCCGTTGCCGTCCGGTGGGTAGCTCGGCCCCCAGGGCCAACTGTCGAACTTGACCTTGTAGTAGCTGGACGACAGCAGGAGGAAGACGTCGCCGTCCTGGAGGAGGTTGGGCGGGTTGCTTCCCTGGGGGATGCCCCCGCCGCCGTTGCCGTAGACCCTGAAGTCGCCGATGCTGAAGTCGGCCGACTCGCTGCGCCGGCAGGCGGCCAGGGCGCCCGCGGTGTCGGCGTGCGCGACCTGTGGTGCGGCGGGTACGGCGGCCAGGGGGACGAGCGCCAGCGCGGCGGAGGCCAGCGCCCTGCCGACGCGGGATCCGCAGGGCCGGGTGCCGGTGTGACGTGACGATCCGGACGGGGACATGGCGAGCCTTTCGAGGACGAGGACGGGACGCCCGGCCGGGGCGTGCCCGGAGGCCCGCCAGAGGCGGCCGGTCGTGTCCTGAGGATCCGGCCGGGTCCGTCCCCGGGAGAAGGGGGAGGCCATATGTCCGTACAAGGCCGTACAGCCTCCCGGTCGCGTTCATCCCAGGCGTTTCTCCAGGAGGGTGCCACGGCGCAGGGTGACGGACATCAGGTCGCTGGGGCCGTCGAGTTCCAGGCGGTGCCAGCGGCCACGCGGGACGACGAAGGCGGTTCCCGCGGTGAGCGTGACCGCCGTCTCGCGCTGTTCCCGGTCCTGCGGCCGCAGGTAGAGCCGGGCGCCGCCGCTCAGCACGCACACCGCCTCGTCGGCGGCCGGGTGCATCTCCCAGTGGTCGGCGTGGACGTCCTCGTCGGTCTCGACGTGGAAGGCGGCGACGGTCCAGCCGCCGGAGTCGCCGGTCATCCGCCGTGGTCCGGGCAGGACCGTCCCGTCGTCGTCGAGGTGGATGCCGAGGGAGAACATGTCGATGGGCGTGGTGTTCACGGTGAGGTCGCCTTTCTGTGGTTATTCGTGGGTTCCGGCTGTGGCCACGGCCTCCGGCGGAGCCGTGGCCCGCAGGGGGTTCGTGGCTTCCAGAGGGGCCTCCAGAGGGGCCTCCGGCGGGGTCTCGGGGGCGGGCCTGACCGTACGGCCGCGCCTGGGCAGCACCGTCACGGCGACGGCGACCGCGGCGGCCAGCAGGACGCCGGAGACGGCCAGGCCGAGGGAGTAGCCCGAGGTGACGGCGGCGGGGGTGGTGCCCGTTCCGGTACGGCCCGCCGCGACGGTGGTCAGGGCGGCCAGGCCCACGGAGCCGCCGAGCTGCCTTGAGCTGTTGAGCAGTCCGGAGGCCATGCCCGCCTCGTGTGGCGCGACGCCCGCCGTTCCCGCGGCGGCCAGCGGGGCGAAGCACATGCCCAGGCCGACGCTGGTGACCAGCGAGGGGCCGAGGACGTCCACGGCGAAGTTTCCCGAGGGGTCGATCAGGCTGAACCAGCCGAAGCCGATCGCGGCGAGCACGCCACCGGGGATCAGCAGGGTGCGGGGAGCGTGCCGGGCGGAGACCCCGGTGGCGATGACGGTTCCCACCACCGTGCCGAAGGTGAAGGGCAGGAACGCCAGGCCGGTCGCGGTCGCGCTCATGCGCAGCACGCCCTGCATGTAGAGGGAGACGAAGTAGAAGGCGGCGAACATGCCCGCGCCCGCCAGGAAGATGAACAGGTTGGCCCCGGCGATCGAACGGTTCCGCAGCAGGCCGAGCCGGATCATCGGGGTTCTCGGGCCCCTGGACCGTGCGGCCTCGACCAGGACGAACACGGCCAGCAGCGCGACGGCCGCCGCGAGCGTGCCCAGCGTGACCGCCGAGGTCCAGCCCTCCTCGCTCGCGCGGACGACGCCGAGGACCAGCAGGGTCACCCCGCAGGTGCCGAGGAACGCGCCGAGCAGGTCGGGACGCTCCCCCTGGGCCCGGCGCCGGTCGGCGGGGACGGACGTCACGGTGAGCGCCAGCGCGGCCACCACGACGGGCACGTTGACCAGCATCACCCAGCGCCATCCCACGTGGTCGGTCAGCAGGCCTCCGGCGAGCACTCCCGTGGCTCCGCCGGCGGCGTTGACCGCGCTCCACACCCCCAGCGCCCTGGTACGGCCCGGGCCTTCGGGGAAGGTCGTGGTCAGTGTCGCCAGTGCGGCGGGGACCAGTGCCGCGGCGGCCAGGCCCTGGACCGCGCGGGCGGCCACCAGCAGGTCCGCCGACTGGGCCAGTCCTCCGGCCAGGGAGGACAGGCCGAACAGGCCGAGGCCCACGGAGAGGAGTCCGCGTCTGCCGTACAGGTCGGACATCCTGCCGCCGAGCAGCAGCAGGCCGCCGAAGGCCAGCGTGTAGGCGTGGACGACCCACTGCAGCCGGGCGGCGCCGAAGCCCAGGTCGGCGCGGATCGCGGGCAGCGCGACATTGACGATCGAGATGTCGAGGGCCGCCATGAACTGCGCGGCGGCCACCGCCGTCAGTATCAGCCCGGGGTGGCCGATGCCTTTTTTGTACATGTATAAAAACTAGCCCGGCCGGGACGCGGGCGTCAACGCCACGGGGTGGGCCATCATGGATCCCATGTCACAGTCGGTTCCGCAACGCCCGCGGGTGGGCAGGCCACCACGGATCTCCCGGGAGGAGGTCCTGGCCGCCGCCCGCAGGATCGTCGAGGAGGGCGGCGTGGGAAGCCTGACGATGCGGCGGCTGGCCGCGGAGGTCGGCAGCACGCCGATGGCGCTCTACCACCACGTCAAGGACAAGGAGGAGTTGCTGCTGCTGCTCCTGGACGACTACGCCGCGGGACTGGCGCGCCCGGCACTGCCGGAGGAGCCCAGGGAACGGCTGGTCACCGCCGCGCTGGCGATGCACGACGCGCTCGCCGGATGCCCGTGGGTCGTCGAGGTCCTCGTCGCCGACGACCTGATGTCCGACGCCGGGCTCTGGTACGCGGAGCACATCGTCGAGGCGGCCGTGGCCTGCGGTCTCACCCCGGAACAGGCCGTTCACGCCTACCGGTCCGTCTGGTACTACACCGCCGGGGAGATCATCATCAGGGCGGCAGGGCGCAGGCGCGCCGCCGAGGACCGGCCGACCCACCGCGAACGGGTCTTCGCCGACCTGGACCGGGAGGCGCTGCCCAGACTGGCGTCGATCGGCGGTCGGTGGACCGCGCTCACCGCGGAGGACACCTACCGCCAGGGGCTCGAAGCCCTCGTCGGGGGACTGCTCCCACGCGCGTAGGCCGCCGGGGGCCGCGTACTCGGGCTGGGTGCCGGAACGATCCTCAGCCGCCTCGGCCGCGGCTCGTCGGCGGGACGCCGCACCTGGCCGCCAGGCGTTCCTCCAGACGGGCGTGCCGGAACTGGTACACCGCGCCCACCTGGCGCAACACCCCCCGCCGGTGCGCGTCGTCGAGGAAGCGCATGAGGTGGAGCGGGATGTGCCCCCGGGCGGCCAGCCAGAGCCGGACGACGGTGAAGGCGCCCCACGCGCGGGCGAGGCCGACCGTGAGTCCCCCCGCGAGGCCGAACAGCGCGCCCACCGTCAGGGCGTTGGCGAGGCTGGGCGCGCGGGAGAAGATCAGTCCGCCGACCACGGTTCCGGCGAGCCCGTACGCCGCACCGCCGAGGTTGCCCAGCAGGAAACGGCCCAGCAGTCCCGACGCCAGGCCTGCGGCGCAGGCGAGTCCGAGGTCGAAGGTTCCCCCCAGGACGGGGACGAACCGGATCTCGCGTGTGAAGGCGAAGGCCACGGTGTAGAACAGCCCCAGCGACGCCATGAAGGACAGGGTGAACGCCCAGGTGGCGATGCGGTCGTTGCGCAGCACGAGGGGCGGGCTGGAAACGCGGTTGACGTCGACCGGGGTGGCCAGCCAGACGTGCAGGCCGACGCCGAGACCGAAGACGGTGGCGAGCAGGCCGATCATCTCCGCGGACAACGACCAGCCGAGGCCGAGGCTGACCCCGATCACCACTCCGATCCCGAAGCGCCCCAGGAATCTCGTCGCGGTGCTGCGAAAGTGCAGCTCCACCCGCAGCGGCCCCGGACGCCGCCCCAGCGTGTGGACGCCGCAGCCCGCCGCCGCGAAGAACAGCCCGTAGACCAGTCCGATCAGCGGGCCGCCCGCGAGCCACCCGGTGATCCAGAACAGCAGGGCGGCGGGCATGCCGAGCAGCAGGCCGCCGACGGGCCTCGGCACGGCGCGGTCGAGCCGCCACCAGGCGAGGTCGTGGGTGCGGGTCCGGTTCAGGTGCCGGGCGAGGAAGGCCAGCCACCGTTCGGCGTGGTCGACGTCGTAGGCACGCGCGGGCACGGGCCGCTCGTGCCGCAGGGGCGGCTCCGGCCAGGACGCGTAGACGGCCGGTAGGTAGGCGTCCAGCAGGTGCCCCTCTATCGCGGCCCGATCGCCGAACCGGGCCGGGTCGCACAGCTCGGCGGGCACGGTCGACGGGTGGGCGTAGGCCGTACGGGCGAGATCGATCATCAGGGGGGTGCGCAGTGACTGGGCGAGCGCGCCGCCCGGGTGCCGCCGCAGGTGGTCGATCACGGGCTGCCAGCGCTCCTCACCCACCCGCCTGCGCGCGGTGAGGAAGTCGACGGCGTCTTCGAGGGCGACGGGCTCGATCTCCACGACCGCCGCGCGCGCGAGGATCGCGCCCGCCTGGTCCGCCGCCAGCTCGTACTCCTCGCTACGGCAGGTCACCACCAGGGGCCGGTCACCCGCCACGGCCCTGTCGAGGGCGTCGATGGCCGCCGCGCGCAGGCCGGGCGGTATCTCGTCGAGGCCGTCGAGCACGGGCAGGACCCGGTTCTCGACCACCAGCCGCGTCGTCGCGTCCCGTCCGTAGACGGCGGTGTTCGCCAGCCCGGGGTACTCCTGGACGAGCGTGCGGGCGAGCCAGCGGTGTATGTGCTCCCGGTGCGGGTTCCACGAGGCCAGCGAGAACAGCACCGGCACCGGCTCGCCGGGCCGGTGGTCCGCGAGCAGACCGAGGGTGAACAGGATCGCCAGCACCGACTTGCCCGCGCCGGGGCCGCCCAGCACCACCAGTTGGCGCGTGGGCACCTGCCGGAACCTGGCGAGCAGGTCGGTGAGGCCACCGCTCGGCATCGGCCGGTCCGGGTCCTCGGCCGATCGGCCGTACGGCGGTGCGGCGGCCACCGCCGCCACCTGACGCCTGGTCTCCGACCATCTCAGCGGCACCGGTTCCGGCCGGTTCAGCGAGCGCACCTCGGCCTCGGCCGTCCACTGCCGGGTGATCACCATGACCAGCTCCTGCACCGCCCGGTCGAGACGGGGCGGCTCCGGGGCGGCGGGCCCCGGTCGCGGAGCCGGCGCGGATCCCGGCTCCCGCACGGCGGGCACGGGCGGGGAGAGGTCCACCTCGCCGCGCAGGACACGTTCGTACAGCTCACGGACCTCGGCCCCGGGGTCGACGCCGAGTTCCTCGGCGAGCCTTTCCCGCAGCCGGTGGAACACCTCTATCGCCTCGGCCTGCCTGCCGCAGCGGGTCAACGCGAGCATCAGTTGCGCGTGCGGCCTTTCCCGCAGCGGGTGCTCGGTGACGAGTTCCACCAGCTCGTCCGCGACCTCGCGGTGCTCACCCAGCGCCAGTTGCCAGTCCACGCACTGTTCGAGCGCGTCGAGCCGCTGCTCGTCGAGCCGCCTGGCGCGGGCGGTCAGCGCGGCGGTGCCCAGGCCGTCGAGCGCGGGGCCGCGCCACAGCCGCAGCGCCGAGCGCATCTCCAGTACGGCCTCCGCCGGCTCGCCGGCCGCCGCGAGCACACGCGCGGTGGCGATCCGGCGGGTGAAGCAGAGCAGGTCCAGTTGGTCCTCGGTCACGGCCACGCGGTATCCCCGGCCGTCGGTGGCGATGACCTGGCATTCGGTGTCCCCGAGACGCCCCCGCAACGCCGAGACACAGTTCTGGATCTGCTTGGTCGCCGTCGCGGGCGGCTCGTCGTCCCAGGTCGCCTCGACCAGCTTCGACACCGGTACCACGGCGCCGGGCGTCAGCAGCAGCATCGCGAGCACCCGCTGGTGCCGGGTGCTGGGCAGGGTCACCCTGTTCTGGCCGTCCCAGACTTCCAATGTCCCGAGTACGAGAAATTTCATCTCAATGATTTCCCCCCAAAACCGATGCTATCTGGCCAATTAGCGGCCGGGAGTGATTTCGAAGGACGCCGTGATGACGGCGCGATGACGCCGTGAGGACGGTCTCCGCCACGGTGGGAGTCGTCCGGTTCGCACGCCGGACGACGGAAAGAGGCGAGAAGTCGTGGATCGCGAAAGGAGAATGCCCGTGGCCTGAATCTCGCGGCGAGAACCGCTCACGGTGACCGTGACATCGGCGGTGGTCCGGCCAAGGACGGACGCCACCGCCGGCGCTCCGCGCGGAAGATCCCTTCACCGGATCGTCCTCTCCTCCCCTCGGGTGAAGTTCGACGGGGACCACCGAACTGTCCTTACGGGGATCGAGGGCGCCTCACCGCACGACGGAGCGCTGCGTTGGAACTCCCTGCTTTCTTCGTTTTCGGGCAGCCGGAAAATCCGGAACTGCCGGAGGCGTTCGGTTTATACGGCCCCGGGGGCGGTCGCGGATATTTCGAATCGCCGAACAAGCCAAGAAAGCGTGGCAACGACGGTTTTCCCGTCATTCCACCACAACCGGTACGAATCTCTTCAGGAGGACTCATGAGCAAACTGAGCGCGTCCGCGCTGGCACTGTTCGCCGCGGCCGGGCTGAGCCTGGCGGCCGTTCCGGCGGCGCAGGCCCAGTCCGCCGCCCAGCCGGCAGGCGTGACCGCGCAGGTGCTGGGCAACGCGCCCTCCTGCGTCACCGTCTGGCAGAAGACAGGCAGGATCACCAAGACCGGCTACGCCCGCAACGACTGCAGAGGCCGTACCCTCAACCTCAAGATCGTGTGGGCGCACGGCGCGGACGGCTCCTGCCAGACCGTGAGGCCGGGCGGGACCATCAGCAGCAAGGTCGCGCGGGGCGGCCGCACATTCGACGGCGCGAACATCTGCTGAACCGAAGGCGCGGGGCCCCTCCGGAACCACTCCGGAGAAAGGCGGTGAGATCCCGCTCCCGGTCGTCCCGGCCGGGCGGGATCTCCAGGGAGGCCGCCGGACGAGGGACGTGGTGACACGAGGACGGGGGCCGGTCATGGCCCGCCACGGTGGCGGGCCATGACCCACGGCGTCCTCCTCCGGCAGGAGGGTCAGTGGTCGATGACGTGGAAGGCCGGGGAGGTCGTGGTGAGGCGGGTGGCGCCCTGGGGGGCGCAGACCGCGATGTCGGCCACCCTCGCGCCGAACAGCTCCGGCAGGTAGATCGACGGCTCCAGGCACACCGTCATGCCGGAGGTCAGTACGGTCTCGTCGCCGGGGACGAGCCAGGGGGCCTCGTCGGGGCCGAGGCCGATGCCTCGTCCTGGGCGTGGCCCGGCGTAGTTGCCGTAGCCGCTGCCCTCGATCACCTCCCGCGCGATCCGCCCGACCTCCGCCGCCGTCACGCCGGGCCGCAGCGCGTCCAGGGCGGCGTGTTGCGCGGCGAGGACGACCGAGTACATCGCCTCGAAGTCCTCCGGCGGCTCGGCGACCGCGAACACGCGGGCCACCTCGGAGCAGTAGCCGCCCCACCTGCCGCAGACCGAGACCAGCAGCGCGTCGCCCGGGTTGATCACCCGGTCGCACGGCACGTGCCGGGGCAGGGCGGTGTGCTCACCGGCGGCGACGAGCACCGACAGCACCTCCTCGCACCCCGTCTCGACCATCATGGCCCACAGCCTGCGCGCCATCGCTCGCTCGGTGGTGCCGAACCACGCCAGCTCGCGGGCCATGAGCAGGACGGCGTCCGCCGCCGAGGCCGCGCGTTCCGTCGCCGCGACCTCGGCGGGACCTCTGCGCGACCTGAGCGGGGCCAGCACGGCCGAGGCCAGCACGACCTCGGCCTCGACGCGCAGGGAGAACAGCTCCCACGCGCGCATCTCCGGGTCCACGCCGACGCGGCGCGCCGAGGGCGGGATGAGCGCCGCGGCCTCCAGCGGCTCCGCCGCGGCGGTGGGCGGACGGTCATGGGTCAGGACGAGGTATCCGTCGCCCTGGCCGCCCAGATAGCGGAAGTCGGGGGAGGGGCGCAGCACCAGGGCGTCGATCCCCTCCTCGGCCATCCTGAGCCGCACCTCGTCGATCATGCGGCGGTCACGCGGGCTCGTGCAGCCAGCAGGCGACCGGTCCGAAGGCCGGTTCGCGCTCCCGGCACACGTCCATCGCCACCGGGCAGCGCGGATGGAAGCGGCACCCCGGCGGCGGGGCGGCCGGGTCGGGCACGTCACCGGGCAGCTCCGCGGGCAGCGTGCCCGCGCCGTCGGGGGCGGGGATGGCGCTCAGCAGGGCCCGGGTGTAGGGGTGGCGGGGGTCGTTCCACACCTCCTCGGTACGGCCCACCTCCACGATCTTCCCGAGGTACATCACCGCGATCCGGTCGGCGATCAGCCGTACCACCGACAGGTCGTGACTGATGAACAGCAGGCCCGCGCCCGAGGAGACCGCGAGGTCGCGCATCAGCCTGGCCACCTGCGCCTGCGCCGAGGCGTCGAGGGCGGAGATGGGCTCGTCGCCGATCAGCAGGGACGGCCTGGCGGCCAGGGCCCTGGCGATCGCGATCCGCTGCCGCTGCCCGCCGGAGAACTCGTGCGGGTGCCGCCCGGCGAAGTCGCGGGGCAGCCCGACCCGTTCGAGCATGTCGGCGGGGGAGGAGGCGGTGTCGCGCCCGGTGCGCAGGCCGTCGGCGATCTGGGCGCCGACCCGGCGCCGGGGGTTCAGCGACGAGTAGGGGTCCTGGAAGACCATCTGGATGCCGGACAGCGCCGGGTTCCTGCGGCGCAGTCCCAGCGGGGTCACCCGGTGGCCGTCGAAGGTGATCGACCCCGAGGTCACGGGGTTGAGCCCGCACACCGCGCGGGCCAGTGTCGACTTGCCGCAGCCGGACTCCCCGACCAGGCCGACGACCTCGCCCGCCGCGACGCTCAGGCTCGCCCCGGCCACGGCACGGACCAGGGGACGGCCGGGGGTGCGGTGTTCGACGACCAGGTCGTCCACGGTCAGCAGCGTCGTGCTCTCCGTCATGCCTTCTCCCCGGGCAGCGAGTCCAGCAGGGCACGGGTGTAGGGGTGCTCGGGATCGCGGAGCACCCGCCCGCGCGGGCCCGTCTCGACGACCAGGCCCTCCTTCATCACGCTCACCTCGTCGGCGACCGCCGACATCACGCCGAGGTCGTGGGTGACGAGCAGTACGGCCAGCCCCAGGTCGTCGCAGAGGCCGCGCAGCAGCCGCAGCACCCCGGCCTGGACCGTCACGTCGAGGGCGGTCGTCGGTTCGTCGGCGATGAGCACCTTGGGCGAGCAGGCCAGCGCGATGGCGATCGCGATGCGCTGGCGCATGCCGCCGGAGAACTGGTGCGGGTAGCGGTCGATCGCCGACTCCGGGCCGGGGATGCGCACCTGCCCGAGCAGTTCGATCGCCCTGGCCCTGGCCTGCTTCCTGTCCAGGCGCAGGTGGTGACGCATGTGCTCGGTGAGCTGGCGGCCGATCGACAGCATCGGGTGCATGCTCGTCGCCGGGTCCTGGAAGACCATGGCGACCTCGCCGCCGCGCACCGTGTTGAGCTCCTTGGCCGACATGCCCAGCAGGTCGCGCTCGCCGAGGGCGATCCGGCCGGTGGCCCTGGCGCCGTGCGGGAGCAGGCCGAGCACGGCCAGGCCGGTCATCGTCTTGCCCGAGCCGCTCTCGCCCGCCAGGCCGTGCACACGCCCCGGCTGCAGGTCGAGGTCGACGCCCCGCAGGATCTCCCGGTCGCCGACGGCGACCTTCAGACCGGAGATGGTGAGGGTCATAGCGCACGCTCCTTGATGGCGCGGGCCGTACGGGGGTCCAGGGCGTCGCGCAGCGTGTCGCCGAGGAAGTTGAAGGCCAGGACGACGGTCAGGATGGCCAGGCCCGGGAAGGTCGCCACCCACCAGCTGTCGAAGACCTCCACGCCGGAGGCGACCATGGCGCCCCACTCGGGGGAGGGCGGCTTGGCGCCGAGCCCGAGGAAGGACAGGCCGCTCAGCAGCAGCAGCGCGGTGCCGATGTCGAGGGTCGCGAGGACCAGGATCGGGCCGGTGATGTTCGGCAGCACGTCGACGCGCAGGGAGCGCCAGGCGGAGAAGCCCAGCAGCCGCCCGCTGATCACGAACTCCCGCCCGCGCACGCCGAGCACCAGCCCGCGGGTCACCCTGGCGTAGGAGGGCCAGGCGACGACGAGTACGGCGAGCACGGCGTTGGCCAGGCTCGCGCCGAGCGCGGCGGCGACGACCATGGCCAGGATGACGGTGGGGAAGGCGAAGACGAGGTCGGCGAACCGCATGATCGTCTCATCAGCCCATTTACCGAAATATCCGGCGCAGGCGCCGAGCAGGCCACCGACCAGCACCGAGAGCGTGACCAGCAGCAGCGTCAGCGGGATCGACAGGCGCGCGCCGTACATGACCCTGCTCAGGATGTCGCGGCCGAGCTGGTCGGTGCCGAACCAGTGCCCGGGGCCGGGCGGGGCCAGCCTGGGCAGGTCCTGAGCGAGCGGGTCGTGCGGCGCCAGCAGCGGGGCGGCCACCGTGATCACGATCCAGGCGAGCGCCACAACCCCGCCGACGATCGCCAGCGGCTGCCGCCAGGCTTGGGGGAGTTTCACGTGAGTCTCACTCTGGGGTCGATGACGCCGTACAGCACGTCGACGATCAGGTTGATGACGAGGTAGACCGCGCCGATGACCAGGCCGACGCCCATCACGGCGGGCAGGTCGAGGCCGGTCGCGCTCTTGTAGGCGTACTGCCCGACGCCGGGCCAGGCGAAGATCGCCTCGACCAGGACGGTGCCGGACAGCAGGCTGCCGAAGGCCAGGCCCGCGACCGTGATGATCGGCACCAGCGCCGAGCGCAGCACGTAGCGGAACAGGATCACCCGGCCGGGCAGGCCCTTGGCCCGCGCGGCGCGCACGTAGTCCTGACCCATCACCTCCAGCACCGCCGACCTGGTGAAGCGGGTGAGCAGGCCGATCGTGTAGAGGGCGAGCACCAGCGCGGGGGTGGCCAGGTGGCCGATCGCGGAGGAGAACACGTCCCACTGCCCGGCCAGCGCGGCGTCCACCGTGTACAGGCCGGTCACGTGGGGCGGCGCGGTCATGCCGGGGTCGATCCGGCCGCTGCCCGGGGTGATCTGCAGGCGGTAGAAGAAGATGTAGAAGGTCGTCAGCGCCAGCCAGAACGTCGGCACCGAGATGCCGACCAGGCTGAGGACGCGCAGCACGTGGTCGGAGAGCCGGTCACGGCGCAGCGCCGCGATCACGCCGAACGCCACGCCTGCCACGAGGGAGATCAGGATCGCGGTGCCCGCGAGCTCCAGGGTGGCGGGGACGGCCTCGGCCAGGTCGTCGAGCACCGGGCGGTGGCTCTGCTGGCTGGTGCCCAGGTCGCCCTGCAGCACGCCCTGCAGGTGCAGCAGGTACTGCTGAGGGAGCGGCTTGTCCAGGCCGTGATCGGCCCGCCACTGCGCCACGATGGCCGGGTCCCCGAGGGCGCGCTGGCCCAGGTTGGCCGCCACCGGGTCGCCGGGGACGAGGTTGGTCAGGACGAAGGTGACCAGCGTGATGCCCACGGCCAGCAGCAGCGCGGTGAGCACCCTGCGGACCAGGAAGCGCACCAGCGGGTTGGGGCCGCCACCCCGGCCCGGGCGGCGCGCGGCCGTACCGGCGCCCCCCGGGCCGGAGGCCACCTTGGCGCCGTCGCGCTCCGGGGTGGCCTCCGGGTCCTTACTTGGCACCGAGGTCGGCGACATCGATGGTCCAGACCGGGTGGAACTCCATGCCGGTGACGGAGGCGGCCGTCACGATGTTCTGGCTCGGCTGGATGAGCGGGATGAACGGGCTTGAGGCGTTCAGCTTCGTCTGGACGTCGACGTAGGCCTGCTTGCGGGCGTCGTCGCCGATCGCGGCCGCGGCCTTGTCACCGGCCGCCTCGATCTCCTTGTCCGCGCCCGCCTTCCAGCCGGCCCGCAGACCGACGGTCTTGCCCGGCAGGAACACCAGGTAGTCGCTGGGGTCGGGGTAGTCCGGACCCCACCACCACAGGCCGAGCTCCTCCTTGCCGTTGCGGTAGTTGTCCAGCGCGGTGGTGACCGGCGAGGGCGCCAGCTCCACGGTGATGCCGACCTCCTTGAGGTTGGCCTGGATGCGCTCGGCGATGCCCTGCAGGGACAGGCCGTTGAGGGTCAGCTCGCTGGGGTACTCCAGCTTGACCTTGGGGTCGGCGACGCCGCTCTCCTTGAGGGCGGCCTTGGCGCCCTCGACGTCGCGCTTGGCGGCCTGGTCGGCGGGGAGCGCGCCCAGGAACATCGAGGGGATGACGCCCGGCGCCTGCACCGAACCCTCACCGGCCAGTTCGAGCAGGCCCGTGTAGTCGATGCCCTTGCGGACGGCCTCGGCGAACTTGGGGTTGGCGGTGATCGCGCTGACCGAGGAGTTCCGGTTGGCCAGCAGGAAGACCACGTTCGCCGACGGCGTCTTGGTGACCTGCAGGGTGCCCGGCAGTCCGTTGACCTGGTCGCCGGACAGGTCGAGCGCGACCTGGCTGTCGCCGCGCGAGACGTTGAGCTTCTGCGTCGCCGACTCGACGTTGCGGATCACGACCTTGTCGTAGACCGGCTTCTTCGGGCCCCAGTACTTGGCGTTGGCCTTGAGCACGACCTGGCTGCTGATGTTCACCGACTCGATCGTGTACGGTCCCGAGCCCAGCGAGGTGGAGTTGAGGTACTGCTCGGCCTTGTCGCCGGGGTCCGCGGTGGCGCCGTGCTCCTTGGCGACCTTGGAGTTGATGATGCCCAGCGCGGGGTTGGGCAGGATGTACGGCAGCGCCGGGTTGGGGTTCTTCGAGGTCAGGGTGACCGTCGTCTCGTCGGTCTTTTCGACCTCGACCCCGTCGAGCAGGAAGGACGGGGTGCCCTTCATGTCGCGCACCCGGTTGAGGGAGAAGACGACGTCGTCCGCGGTGACGGGGGAGCCGTCGGCGAAGGTGGCGCCCTGGTGGAGCTTGAGGGTCAGCTTCTTGCCGTCCGCCGACAGCTCGTAGGAGTCGGCGAGGGAGGGCACCGGCTTGGTGACGTCGGAGCCGTCGAAGGTCAGCAGGGTGTCGTAGGCGGCCTTGCCGACGGTCAGGCCGGTCGGCTCGTAGGTGCGCCCCGGGTCGGCCGTCTTGAGGTTGAAGGACGTGTCGACCACGAGTGTCTTGGCGGCGGTGCCGCCGCCTGTCTGCGACGCGGGGGTGGACGAGCCGCCGCTGGAGCAGGCGGCAAGGGCGAGGGCGCCGGTGAGCAGCACCGGCAGCAGCGCCGCCTTCGCCGTGGGGCGCCGGGAACGGATCGCCATTTTTGTGTCCTCCGAAAAGGGGCCGTGGTGGACGTTTGGTGGTCGATCGTCCAGGATTGACAGGCAGAAAGTCCAGGTCATGGCAGTAAACTGAGACAAATCCGACCCGAAGGGTATGATCATGACCGAAACGTCAAGGAACATGTCTCCAGATGGCGGTCAGGCTGGACGGATCGGTATCGGCCTTGACCTCGACGCGACGCACCTGAGAATTCTGGAGGTCCTGAGGGAGAACGGCAGGATCTCCGTGGCCGCCCTGGCCGAGCGCGTCGGCATCTCCAGGGCGAACGCCTACACCCGTTTCGAGGCGCTGCGCGCCGACGGCGCGATCAGGCGTTTCACCGCGGAGATCGACCACGTCCGCGCCGGTCTCGGCATCACGGCGCTGATCTTCGTCACCGTCAGGCAGCAGATGTGGCGCCAGTTCCGCGCCCAGCTCGCCCACATGCCCGAGGTCGAGTACTGCGCGGTCACCACAGGCCAGCACGACGCGATGATCCAGGTCCGCATGACGGACGTGGCCGCCGTGCACACGATGGTGACCGAAAGGCTGGCCAGCATCCCCGCCGTCAAGGCGACCGAAACCGTCTTCATCCTCGACGAGGTCATCAGACGGCCCTACGTCCTGCCGAGCGACCGGGGCCCGGCGTGGTCGACCCGCCGCCCGGCCCCCGATCCGGCGGGCGGCGAGGTCCCCCTCGGCAAGATGCGTTTCGTGGGCGCGGCGGAGGGCCGCGCCCAGCTTCAGCGCGACGTCTGACCCGGTTCTCGGTCGGCCAGAGGTCAGAAGGCGGTCAGGCGACCTCGGCGCACACGCTCACGTGCACCGTGTCGTCCCCGGCGAACTGGAACTCCTCGACCAGGCGCAGCCGCCCGTCGGCGAGCGGCTCGATCCGGCTTCCGCTTTTGCCGCTCGCGCGTTCGCCGTTCTTGAGCAGGTGCACGTAGGTCAGCTCGATCCGGTCGCCGTCCCGGACACCGACGAACCGCCCGGTGACCACGGTGTCGCCGGTGTAGTCGCCCCAGATGAGGCCGTCGGACTCCTGGTAGGTGAACGAGGTCGGCCCGTCCGGGTCAACGGCGCTCGCGGTCGAGCTGACCATGACGAACCTGCGGCCGTCGAGATTGAGAAGGTTGTTGTCATCCACGGTCCGCATGGTGCCGTTCCGTCCGCCGTACGCAACCCGGGCTGGACGTTTCTCCCGGCGGAGGAGGAACAGGATGGTGATCCGTCCAGCGGGAGGGGTCCATCACGTCCCACGCCGAGATCCGGCGGCCGGGTGCTTCGAGCGCCGGAGAGGCCGGGCCGTACGGCCACGCCCCGCGCCGGGATCCGGCGTGACGGCTCAGTCGGTGCTTGAGGCGCCCTCGCGGGAGCTGACACCGACGACGTCGGGCATCTCCCCGAGGGCGGCGGTCAGCTCGGGGATCGACCCCTTGCCCTCCAGGACGAGCGTCACCGCGACGGTCCGCCGCGGGGGCCGCGGCTCGCGGTCACGCCCGTGATCACGACCGCGGTCGTGTCCCGGCTCCGCTGCCTCACCGGGCACCTCACGCTCGACGGAGACCTCGGCCACCACGAAGTCCCGCTGGGTGCACTCCACCAGCACCCGGCGCAGCGCCCCGGTCCCGTCGAGGTAGACGATGCGCAGCTGGATCGGCGCGCGCCGCGACAGCGGCAACCTGCGGCCCAGCGCGTTGAGGCCGTAGACGGTGAGGAAGTGGCAGGCGGTCACGGCCACGGCGAGCACCGGCAGCCCGCCCCCGCAGGCCATCCCCACCGCCGCGGTGACCCACACGACCGCGGCGGTGGTCAGCCCCCGTACGGCGTCGCGCCGCACGAAGATCAGGCCGCCTCCGATGAACCCGATGCCCGAGACGATCTGCGCGGCCACCCGTGAGGGGTCGAGGGAGACGTGCGCGCCGGGCACGTCGCTGAAGCCGTACTTGCTGACCAGCATGAACAGCGCCGCGCCCAGGCCGACGAGCGTGTGGGTGCGCAGCCCGGCGCTCTTGTTACGGGCCTCGCGCTCCAGCCCGATGGCGAAGGAGAGCACCAGCGCCAGCACGAGCTCGGCGATCTGTGGCAACCCCTGACCGGGCGACAACGTGATCACCTGAGGGTTCTACCCACTTATCGGTGACGGGGTCAGCCACCCTCGCCGTCACCGGGAGAGGCCCCGGTGACGGCCTGTATCTCCCGCTGGATGATCTCCTGGAACGGCGCTCCGTCGTGGTTGCCGAGGACGACGCCGACCCAGCCGGTGTACGGATAGATGTTCCAGCTGGCGAAGCTGCCGGGATTGACACCGGCACGACCGAACACCCACTGACCGCCGACGATCGCGACCGGCATCGAGTAGGCCCCGAAGGCGTCCTTGCCGAGAGGGACCTTGGCTCCGGTGAGGATCTCGGCGTGGGGCCGGTCCAGCAGGGTGCCGTCGCCCAGCGCGTGCGCGAACCGGACAAGATCCGGCGCGGTGGCGAAACCGCCGTCCCCGGGGGCGTCGACGAAGAGGCGGCCCGGGTTCTTGCCCAGCTGGTACGGGTCGGGGCTGCCCTTGTCCAGATTGCGGACGGCGTCCACCACACCGCCGTCGGCCTGCCGCATGTACGAGTGCGCGATGTGCTCGTCGGTGAGCCACTGCGGCCTGGTGTAGAACGCCGTGCCGGTCATGCCGCAGCGCCGGAAGACGTGCTCCTCGACGTGGTCCCAGTACGTCCTGCCGGTCACGGCCTCCACGATCAGCGCGGGGATGGCGACCTCGGCCCCGGCGTGGTCGGTCGGCGTGCCGGGGGGAGCCACCTGCTTCGCGCGCCGGGCCCACTGCTCGTAGAACTCGTGCACCTCCTCCCGGCTCTGGAAGACACGCTGCAGGTCCTCCTCCGGGGAGTTCAGCCCGGAGGTGCCGGAGAGCAGGTGGTGGACGGTCACCCGCTCGGCGATCTCCTTGGGGAAGCCCGTCAGGTAGGTGCCCACCGTGTCCGACAGCTTCACCTTTCCCTGCTGCACCAGCTGCAGGACGGCCACCGCGCCGAACGGCTTGCCCGCCGAGCTGAGGTTGAACGCGACGCCCCTGTGGTTGGGGATCCCCTTCTCCCTGTCGGCCATGCCGTAGCCGCGGGAGAGCACGGTCCGGCCCCGGTGCGAGAGCAGTACCACGCCGGAGAACCTGCCTTCGGCGGCCAGCTTCGCCACGTACCGGTCGTAGGCCCCGCCGGGCCGGGTGTCCGGCGGGATCACGTCACGGGCGGCCGGGGGAGCGTCACGGGTGGCCGGGAGAGGGGAGGGGCGGCCGAGGTGGGCGCCGACCAGCGGCGCGCCGGCCGCCAATCCGCCCCACCTGAGCAGCCGTCGCCGGTCGACACCGCGTACGGAGTCCGAATCCATGATCATGAACCTTTCTTGATCGACGAACCGTGGGTTTTCCGACACGCCGGGCCTCGGGCTCAGGAAGCCGGCGCGAGCCTGCGGGGGGAGGACACCGTGGCGGAGATCGCGACAGCCCGGTCACCCCAGACGTCGAACGGCTCGTCCGTCCGGTATCCGGGGAACACGCCGGGATGGGGCAGCCGCCGGGGCGGCACGCCTTCGCGGTCCGGGCGGTACTCGAAGTGCCACCACTCGTTGTCGTAGACGCGGTAGAGGTCGTGGCGGGCGCCGTGCTCCTCAAGCCATCGCGCGCCCTCGTGCGGGCGCACGTCCAGCGCGAGGCCCTTGACGTGGCTGGACTCCGCCGGCGGCAGCACGAGCATCCGGGCCAGGGCCGGGGAGCCGGAGCGACGCACCTCCTCGTCGAACATCCGCTGCTGGACGGCGGGGTCGCGGTACCCCGAGGTGAGGCCGATGAGCTGGCCGTGCCGCCAGAACGCCTCGGTGCGCGCCGCGGTGAACGCCGCCAGGGCGCCGTCGGTGAGCCCGGTCAGATCCTCGGCGGGGAAGCGCATCCGCAGCGCCCAGCGGCAGGCCAGTTCGAGGGCGCGGCCAGGACGGCAGGCGAGCGCCACGGGCAACAGGAGTACGGCGAGCACCAGCGTGACCACGGCGAACAGCCGGTCTCGGGGCCGAGAGGGGATGGTGCGTGGTTCATTCATGGCGATTACGATTGGCGCCAAATGTGTGTGCTTTGTCTGCCGTATGTCACCGTTTCTCGACGGCGATCGTCGGCACGACCGTGACACAACCAAGACATCGCGCGGACGGGGCGGTGACAGGGCCGGTCGACAGTGGACGGAGTCGACCGGCGGACAAGGTACGGAGCGTGCGGTGAAACCCGGCAACGTGTCACGAGTGCTGTTGATCGAGGACGATCCGGCCGTGCGGGAGAGCCTTGAGCTGGCCCTGACCCGGCACGGACACCGGGTGCGCGGGGTGGAGTCCGGCGAGCAGGGGCTGGAGTGGCTGCGCGCGGACCTTCCCGACGTCGTCGTGCTCGACCTGATGTTGCCTGGAATGGATGGGTTCGAGGTCTGCCGCCGCATCCGGGCCGCCAGGGAGATACCGATCATCATGCTGACCGCGCGCGGCGACGACATCGACGTGGTGGCCGGGCTTGAGGCGGGCGCCGACGACTACGTGGTCAAGCCGGTGCAGCCCAGGGTGCTCGAAGCGCGCATCCGCGCGGTGCTCCGGCGGGTCGGCCGCGACCAGGCCGAACTTGAGCGGTACGGGGACCTGACCATCGACCGGGCCTCCCTGGTGGTCTCCAAACGAGGCACGCAGGTCGGCCTCACCCCGACCGAGATGCGCCTGCTGCTCGAACTCTCCGGCACACCGGGCCGGGTGCACAGCCGCCAGCAGCTGCTGGAGTCGGTGTGGGAACACGGGTACTTCGGCGACTCACGACTCGTGGACGCGTGCGTGCAGCGGTTGCGCGCGAAGATCGAGGACGACTCGGCGGCGCCCGTCTACGTGCAGACGGTCCGTGGGTTCGGGTACCGGTTCGGCCCGGTGTGACACTCCGGCTGAACCTGGGACTGCGCGCCCGGCTGCTGGCCGCGTTCGCACTGCTGTGCGTGGTCACCGCGGCCTCGGTCGCCGGAGGGATGTACGTCGTGGCCCGCAACGAGATCCTGGAGCGGACCCAGAACGCCGCGGTCGAGGCGATGAGAGACCGCCTGCAGGCGCTCTTCCCGTTGCGGGACCCGACGCCGGGCCCGGACGAACTCAGCGAGATCGTCAGCGTCGTGGCGGAAAGGAACAGCGACGCGGTCGCCGTCTACCACGGGACACGCTCGCCCGCCGGCCCCGCCCGGCCCTGCCTGCCCTTCGGCCGCCCGTGCAGGCAGGGTCTGGCCCCCGGGACGATCCCCGGCGAGCTGCGGCGGGCGGTGGCCGACGGCGTCATCGCGTGGCAACGCGTGGTGTGGGAGGACGGACCCTATCTGATCATCGGCACGCCGTTGCTGATCGTCGAGGAAGATCGGTCGACCCGGGCGTCCGACATCGAGGTCTACGTCGCGCGCAGCCTGGCCTCCGAACAGCGCGCCATCGACAACCTCGCCGTGCTCGCCTGGCTCATGGGCGGGGTGGCCCTGGCGTTCGCGGTCGTTCTGACGGCGCTGGCCACCCGTGGTGTGCTGCGCCCGGTGCGCGAACTCGGCCGGGCGGCGCGGCTGCTGGGCGAGGGCGAGCTGCGGACCAGGATCGCGGTGCGCGGCTCCGACGAACTGGCCGAGGTGGCACGCACGTTCAACGACACCGCCGCCGAGCTGGAACGACACGTCGAACAGCTCCGTGAGATGGAGGCCGACGCCCGCCGGTTCGTGGCCGACGTCTCCCACGAACTGCGCACCCCGCTGGCCGCGCTCACCGCGGTCGCCGAGGTCCTGGACGAGGAGGCGGCCGAACTGCCCGAACACGCGGGCAGAGCCGCCAGGCTGGTCAGCCAGGAGACGCTCAACCTCACCGCCCTGGTGAACGACCTCATCGAGATCAGCAGGTTCGACTCCGGCGTCGCGGCCCTCGCGCTGAACGAGGTCGACGTGGCCGAGCTGGTACGCGCGACCCTGCGCACCCGGGGCTGGTCGGAACAGGTGAGCACCGAGTTCCCACCCGGGGTGACGGCGCGGCTGGACCCGCGCAGGGCGGACGTCATCCTCGCGAACCTGGTCGGCAACGCCCTGCGGCACGGCGAACCCCCGGTGTCGGTACGGCTGCGCGCCGACCCGCACTGGATCACCGTCGAGGTCCGCGACCACGGGCCGGGGCTGGACGAGGCGGTGCTGCCGCACGTGTTCGACCGGTTCTACAAGGCCAGCGCCGCCAGGGCCAGGTCCGAGGGCAGCGGCCTGGGCCTGGCCATCGCGAGGGAGAACGCGCGCCTGCACC
Source organism: Streptosporangium sp. NPDC000239 (assembly GCF_040300765.1). NCBI lineage: Bacteria > Bacillati > Actinomycetota > Actinomycetes > Streptosporangiales > Streptosporangiaceae > Streptosporangium > Streptosporangium sp. NPDC000239. Next base: position 47,511 of record NZ_JBEPEI010000006.1, read on the forward strand.
AGGGCGACATCACCGTCACCAACGCTCCCGACGGCGGCGCCGTGTTCACCCTGCGCCTGCCACGTGGAGAACACAACCCGGAAGGAGGTCCCGAATGAGGGCTGCCACACCGGGCGCACGTCCGGGCCGAGGGTCCCGAACGGGGACCGTCACGCCGGGCACCCGCTCGGGACAGGGGTTCCGAGCGAGGGCCGGGATCGCCCGCCGCGCGCTCGCCGCGGGTCTTGTGTCGCTCGTCGCCGTGGCCGGTTGCGGTGTGCGCCCCAGCGACGGTGCCATCGACGCGGGCGAGCCGCCGCGCGGAGTCGTCGCGCCCGGCTGGAAGATCACCCTCTACCTGGTGAGGGACGGCAGGCTCAGCGCGGTGACACGGCCCAGCGACCGGCCGGTGTTCCGGAAGGACACGCTCGCGCTGCTGGCGGCCGGACCCACCGTGATGGAACGGTCGGACGGGCTCACCACCGACGTCCCACCCGGGGCCGCCCCGTTCTCGGTCACCACCAAGCGGGCGGGCCACCTGGTGGTGACCCTGTCCACCCCGGCCGGTGAGCTTTCCCGACTGGCCATCGAACAGATCGTGTGCACGACCGCCGCCACGCTGCGGGAAAGCCCCGCCCAGATCACGGTCACCGGCGCCAGGAAGAGCATCGACCCCCACGACTGCCCGGCGTGACGCCTGCCTGCTCTGGTGTCCGAGGCCGCACCGGGGATTTTCTTCCCCAAAGTGGCTGCCCCTGAGTTTCGCCATACCGTGGAAAATGATGAATCGCTTTTCATGAGACTGTTGAGGATATCGCTGTGGTGTCCTGAGATGTCGACGGGCCTATTGTGGAAGCTGTCCTTCCTGGCTTCAGGGCCACGCCACGAGTTCGAACCAGACGGATTTGCCGTGGGGGTTGGGGAGCCAGCCCCAGGCGTGGGAGAGCTCCTTGACGACGGTGAGTCCCCTGCCGGAGGCCTCCATGGAGGCCGCGCTCCTGATCTGGGGGACCGCGCTTGAGAAGTCGCAGGCTTCGACCACCATCAGCCTGCCCTCTCTCATGACCGAGACCTGGACGGGACGTGCGGCGGCGTGGACGACGGCATTGGTGACGATCTCCGAGGTGAGGAGTTCGGCGATTTCCGGGATGCCTTCGGCCGCTTTCCAGTCGACGGCGATCTCTCGGACGAACCGGCGGGCGGACGCCACATATCTCGCCTCGCGAGGAATCCACCTCTCGCCCAGCACGGAGAGGGCCAGATCCATTGAGTGGAGGCGTTCGCTCGGTGCCACGCTCGTTTCGAGAATCTCTTCCATGGGGTTTCTCTTCCGCTCTCGGTTTTGTATGTTCAGGATGCCGAGCGGTGACTACGCTTGGTGATGAAACGATTACCAATGTCGAGCTCTGGGATTCAAGGCGCCGTCATTGAATTCCGGCAAGGGGGGCATCGTGGTCAACCTCTACACGCCTCAGGCGATATGGGGCAGGGAGCTGCGTCACTACCGGAAGGCCGCGAATCTCACCCAGGGGCAGCTCGCCGAGCGGATCCACTTCAGCGAGTCCCTGATCAGCGGGGTCGAGACAGGCCAGCTCCCGGCCAGTCCGGACTTCGCCGAGACATGCGACAGGGTCCTCGACACGGGCGGAGCCCTCCACCGCCTCCTCGACTGGAGGAAGGGCCAGGTCTTCCCCTCCTGGTTCGGGAAGTGGCGCGACAAGGAGCAGAACGCTGTAACTCTGCGGATATACGAGCCGATGGTCGTGCCGGGACTGCTGCAGACCGAGGCCTACGCGCGTGCTCTGTTGGGTGACGCCATCGCGGCTGCAGCCCGACTTGAGCGGCAGGCCATCCTGACCCGCGAGGACCCTCCGCCGCCCACCCTCCGATGCGTGATCGACGAACTGGTTCTGCACCGTCTGGTGGGCAGCCCGGAAATCGTCTACGAACAGCTGAAGCATCTGGTGGAAATCGCCGGTCCTCAGATCAGCGTTCAGGTCGTTCCGCATGGCTGCGTGCGCACGGGCATTCTGGCGGGGTTCGCGATCGCCACCCTGCAGGGCGGTGTCGAGATAGCGTATTTGGAGACGGCCATTCACGGGTTGACGACCGGTGACCGGGACGAGGTGGCGGCGGCCGTCAAGCAGTTCGAGGCCATTCGGATAGAGGCGTTGCCTCTGAGCATGTCGTTGGATCTCATCAAGAGAACGGCAGAGGAAAAATGGACGTGAGCAAGGTGCGGTGGCGTAGGTCAAGCCTCAGCGGCAACAACGGCGGGAACTGTGTTGAGGTCGCTGAGTTGAAGGGTGCCGGGCACGCTGATCTGGTCGCTGTGCGTGACTCGAAGGACCCTGAGGGCCCGAAGCTGTTCTTCACTCCTGCTGAGTGGAATGCCTTCCTCAACGGTGTGAAGGCTGGGGAGTTCGGCTCGTCCCTCGGCGACTGAGAAACCCGAGGTCAATCTTCCGCCCCGGCTCCACGGCGAACCGTAGGGAGTCGGGGCGGGAAACAACTCTGGTCTCCATCTGGGTCAACACCCCGGGCGGAGCCGCACCGTCATCGACGTCTCGTCGAAAGCCACGAAGCCTGGCCGGCGGGGTGAAACCGTACGCTCCGCTACGTCCGCCTGTACGGCGGTGCCGGACTAAGATCACTTTCCGTGCTTTCGGATGGTTTCTGGCGTATCACCAGGATTGGGTTAGTAGGCCTGTCCCTTGTGGCGGCGGTCGTGGGCCTGGTGCTCGGCGACGCCTGGCTCTGGGCGGCCGTCGAATGGACATCGCCGGTCTACGCGAGGTTCTACGTGGACGGCGAGTTCGACGCCGCGACAGTCGTGGCGCTGCTCGTGGCCGCCCTGGTGAAGGCCGCGCTCCTGTGGCTGATCCTGCGTACCCCCGCGCCGGGGCCACTGGACCGTCGGACGAGGGTGTTGCGCCGACTGCTGTATCTGGCGGTGGCGTACTCCCTCGTGCTGTGGATTCCGATCGGGATGCTCCCCGACGCGGTCGATGTGGCGTTCCAACTCGTACTGTGGACCGCGATCGACGTTCTCTACCTGCTCGTCATCCGCTGGCGATCCCGCATGCTGCGCGTGGTGGCCGGAGCGATCTTCGCGGTCGAGCTGGCCGGGATCGCCGACGAACTCCTCGACGAACTCGACCTCCCGGAGATCGGGACGGGCTACGTTTTCGGATTCGGCATGATGCTGGGCGGAGTGGCGGCGACCGTCATCACGATCGTCGGACAGCGGCGCGACGGCCGGTGGAGCCGTGGTACGCAGATCGCGGGGTGGTTGTCGGTCGGTGACTACGCGCTGATGATCGCGATCAGCGTTCTCTTCCGATGGGACTTCTACGCCAATCCGGTGGCACCGGTTGTAACGGACGTGCTGGAGCTCGTCAGCACCGTGTGGATCGCGGCGACCGCTCGTGAACTGTCCGTTGGGGGCCGGCCGGTGGGCCCTCCGCCCGCGCGGAGCAAAGCGGTCCGCATCGTGGCGGCGGCCGTGGTCGTCCTGCCGATCACCGTGATGATCCACCCGGAGCAGACCCCACACCTCACCTACACCGGCTGGTCGATGGACTGCTATGACCGGCCCAGCTTCGGCGACCTGAAACCCACCGAACGCGACGCCGCGTTCCTGTGCCGGGCACGGATCACAGCGGACGGAATGCCACCCCTGTTCCCGGACAGCCTGTCGGACCAGGGAATCCTCGGGTACGGACGGACTCTGTGCCGCACGAAGGATCGCGAGGAACAGAAGGCGATCCTGACGCGGGCCGGGAGCGAGCGGCCCGCCTGGGGCGTGGACCCGTGGGACCTCGTCTACATCTGCCCGGAGATCATCGGCGCGACCAATCCCGAGCTGCTGCAGTCGACCAAGGAGACGGAGGACGCGGGTGCCGCCTACGTGGCCGAGGAGAACGCGAAGTGCCGCGACCCGTGGCCCCGGACGAAGGGCGTCGTCCAGGCCACGGCCAAATACTTCCTGTTCGCCGACGGCGACCACGGCTACCTGGTCCACGACCCGAAGGTCGAAGAGGTCGAGAAGGCGGCGGAACAGGCGACGGACAGGCTCTACGACGACAACACCCTCGTCGGGGCGTTCGACAGCGCGGTGCTTGTAGGACACCTCGAAGACGTCATCGATCTGTGCCTCACGGTGAAGGCCTTCCGTACCGCGCCGCCACAGCGGATAGCCGGGTGGGACCAGGTCACCGAGGTACCGGTCGTCAGTCGCAGCGGCTGGCTCAAGGTGCCGGAGGCGGACGGGGGAGACGTGGGCGCGGGCGCCCCGATGCCGAACCTGGCGATCGCGGGAAAGGGCCACTACCGGCTCCGGGCCTACATACGAATGGGCAAAACGGGAGAGGAACACCTGGTCACCGTGTTCCCGGGCACGTCAAGGAAGAAGCTCAAACTGAAGCCGTGAACGGTGGCTGGGGCGGCCTCTCCTCCATCGTCCTTTTGGACTTGCACGCCGATCTCTGTCCAGTCCGAGACGTCTTCCTGGTCAGCGGCGTGGCGCCGTGCCGAAGGTCAGGCCGCCTCCGATGAACCCGATGCCCGAGACGATCTGCGCGGCCACCCGCGAGGGGTCGAGGGAGACGTGCGCGCCGGGCACGTCGCTGAAGCCGTACTTGCTGACCAGCATGAACAGCGCCGCGCCCAGGCCGACGAGCGTGTGGGTGCGCAGCCCGGCGCTCTTGTTACGGGCCTCGCGCTCCAGCCCGATGGCGAAGGAGAGCACCAGCGCCAGCACGAGCTCGGCGATCTGCGGCAACCCCTGACCGGGCGACAACGTGATCACCTGAGGGTTCTACCAACTGTCCCATATCCGATTCGGATTGGCATAGGGGTGAAACCACCACCAACGGGTAGCCGTTGTGCGACCCTTGAGGCAACACTGACCGTACTTCGTTGAGCACCGACGGTTGGGCACCATCATGGCCACGGTGTGGCTCCGGGACTTCGGGTGAGGAACGCGGGACGTCTTCACGCTCGTGTGCGAAGTCATGGCTGTTCTCGTACGTTCGGCGAACGGGCGGGGCCAACCGAAACCCGATGGTGATGCCTTCTCGCTCGAGGCACTCTGGCGCGAACCGGAACGACGGGGCCGCTGCCGCTCCTTGAGTGAACTGGCGTGAGTCGCATGCAGTAATTTTGTGATTCAAGTTCACAGTCAAACTGTCGCTTATTGAAGTTAAGATGCTTCTGATATACCTTCCTGTACACGGAAGCCGTCGCTGGGTGAACAGGCGCGTCTCTGGTCGCACAGAGCGGGCTCCGGTCAGACAAACCATCCGTCCTGGGCCTTCGGCGTGCTCCGCCGGAGATGGAGGTGGCCTGGATCGTGAAGCGGATCCGTTGCCGGTGCGGCGACTCCGAACACCCGGCCCCGCTGGGGTCGCTCTCGCGTTTCGACTGTTTTCGGCATGTGGACCGGGTGCTGGCGGGCGCCACGGTCAGGGTGACCGCCGAGGACTTCCTGGCAGCCGTCGGGCATTACCCTCCAGAGGGACGGCAGGCGATCTTCCGTCTGGTGGGGCTGCCCAGCCTGAAGGTGATAACCCCGTCGGCCGCAGCGAACCTCGTCGGCATGTTGCGCGGTTCGGATATCACGCGGTCAAGGCTCGTCGACGCCCTGAGCAGGTTGGTCACGTGGGCCTTCGAAAACCGCGACGACCTGTCCGCTGAAGACTGCGTCCTCCTGCTGAACGCGGAGACCGCGGAGAAGGTGCTGGTGGAGGCCGGCTACATCGGGACGGCGCTGCAGAGGACGGCGCCGTTGCCCGCGAACCTGGTCGACCTCATCCTCGCAGACGTCCTCCGCAGGGACCTGCCGCTCTCCGCCGTCGCCCTGGGCATGCTGGTCCCCTCGGCTCACAGGCTGGGAGCCGAGGCCGAAACGGTCGTCAGGGAACTGTGGCGGCAGGCCCGGGACGAGACGTCCGACCTGCCGGAGACCCCAGCCGGAGCCGACGTCCTGTGCGAGCTCGCCCTGACGCCCCCGCCGGCGTCCCCGCCCGGTGCCGTCACCGTCGAAGAGGAAGGCGGGCAGATGCCCGAGGAGCACCTGATCGGCCCTTCCGTCCCCGACCTCCGCCACTCCCTGCGGCGGCTCGAAGAGCACTTCGCGGCGGCCGCTGAGGCGGCCGGGCGCGTGCACGGAGATCTGTCCGGTGGGGTACGGCCCTCTGACGCGGACGTCGACACGATCGTGCAGGCCCTGGACGGGTTCGACGAGGTGAGGGAACGGCTCCGGGACGCGGGCGCGGCGGAGATCACGGGGACCACGCTGGCCGGACTGGGGAACACCCTCGACCAGGTCGAGGACAGGCGGGTTCGGGCCGAACGTGTGGGCGCCCTGGCGGGTCTGCGGGGACCGGATCTTCTCGACGAACTGCTAGACGAGGTCCGCGAAGCCGCCGCGAAGGGGCCTTCGGCCGGGCTTGAGGCTCTGGTGGAGCTGATCGAATTGTCCGCCGACCCGGACGCGGTGCTGCTCGCCGACGACCCTGAGGAGTCCGCCAGGAGGGAGCTGCCCTCGCGGTGGCAGCCGGTGATCCGGGCGGCCCTGGGCGGACGTCTGAGGCTGGAACCACCGACCGGCGACGCCCTCCCCGCGAAGGTCGCGACCGTGGAGGCGCAGGAGGACAGGCCGGGGCCGGACGACGAAGGAGGGGCCGAGCCTTCCCCCGCCCCCGACGACGAACCCCCTCCGGGAGACACTACGGCCGATCCGGAGGAGACGCGGGAGCCGGATCTGGCGAGCCTGGACAGCATGCTGGAGAGCAGGTTCGGCCTCCGGTCCGAGACGAGCGTGGTTCAGCCCGCGTCGTCCACGGCGCCGAAGCACTCGGTGACCGCGGACCCGGAACCGCCCCGGGCCGCGCGGATCGTCGTCCCCGGACCTCCGCTCACCGAGAACCCCGAGAAGGCGTCCGAAAACTCCACGGAGGCGCCCGGGAACCCTGACGGGACGCCCGGGAGGTGTGGCCCGGAGGAGGTCGCGGCGCTTCACGCGCGGCGTTTCGGTCTCGCGGCCTGGATTCGCGCGGCCGAGGGGCGTCCGGAGTCTGAGATCGCCGCACGACGGTGTGCCGCGCTGGCCGCTGACATGAGCGCGTTCGCCGGGCGGCTCTCCGCGGCATTCGCCGAGACGGCCCAGCGGATCGTGGCCGATGACCTGGCCGACGACTCCGCAGGCCGCCTCCTCGCCTGGGCGGCGTCGATCCGTGCGGGACTCGTCCACCCCACCCACGCATCCGAGCGCCTGGTGGAGGAGCTGGCCTCGACGGTCCTGGGGTATCCGGCCATGACCGCGTGCGGGGAGGCCTTCCGGCAGGCACTGCGCTCCGGTGTCTACCTCGTTCCTGGGCTCTCCGGCCAGATGCGCGACTCGGCGCGGGCTGAACGCGACCACGAACGCACGGTCGTCGCGTGCGCGCGCCTGCTTGAGGAGGGGCCGCACCGGAACATCAAGTTCGCCGCGGCCACCGTGGTGTGGAAGTCGCTCATCCAGCCGGACGGAGCCGTGGGCGATCTGGTCGGAGTCGCGGCCCGAGACGATGTCCGCCTCCTGGAGGAGACCGTCCAGAAGCTGGACGGGCTGCGTACGGCCGGCAGGATCGACCGTCTGATCGACGCCGAGGCGAAACGCTCGTCGGGCTCCCGAAAGACCAAGATCATCGCAGGGGCTCGGGCCAAGCTGGTCGAGATGGTCGAGGAGTCCCTGGATCTCGTTGCGGACTGGGCCAATGCCGTTCGGGGAGTCCAGATCCGGCGTGGCAACGGGGCGAACGAATGGCCGTCACAGGAGCTGTCGAAGCTCCGGGCGGCGGTCGGCCCGCACAGGGCGAATCTCGCCAAGGAGTTCAGCGCTCTGGCGAAGGCGGGAGATCCCGTGCTGGCGGCCGCCGCTGCGGGAGCGGCGCATCTGATCACCGACACACTTCACCTGCTTGACGGTGAGGCGCTGAGCGAGACGGAACCGACGGTGGCCACAGTGCTCAACCAGGACCTTCTTCTCGCCCCCGAGGTGAGGCTCGACCCTGGGACCCTGCGTCCCAGGGAGACTCCGGCACCGGAGACGCTGGCCCGGCTCGCGACAGCGGACGCCCCCGACTGGAAGAAGGCCTTCGAGGCCCGGGCTGCCCTTGGCGACCACGAGGGGACACGCGCGGTGGTGACGGCGGTCGAGCGACAGGACCCGGAACTCGCGACGGAGCTGCGAGCGCGCAGGAAGAAGCTCGTCGAGGAAGCGCGGGAGAGCAGGGACGAGCGAATCGAGGCGCTCAGGGACCTACTGGCCGACCGGCGCAGGAAGGGGGTGTTCACCGAGGCCGACGCGAGGAGGATGACCGGCAGGTTGCAGGCCCTGGCAGAGCCAGGACGGGAGGACTTCGGCGTTGTCGCGGAGAGCGCCCAGGAGGTAGAGGCCGAGATGGAGGCGGTCTACGTCGCGCGGATCGCAGAAGAGGAGGCTCGACTGGAGGAGAAGAGTGCCAAGCACCCTGACGTGCGAGAAGCGGCGCCCCGCATCAGGGAGCGTCTTGCCAGGGGCGAGCTGACGACAGCCCGCGAGTATCTGGTCCAGGCGGAGGCGAGCATGTCGTTGCCTACCGACCAGGGGTCCTTTGACCACTTCAGTCGTTTCTTTCCGAGTTTCCCCCAGGCCTTCGAGAACATGTCCATCCTCTCCTCGGGAGGGCGGGCCATGAAGCGGGAGAGCGACGAGTGGGTCAGGAACCTGCTGGAGGCCATCCGGAGCGGGCGGGACGTCGCCGACCCGGAGCTGCACAGTGTCATCTCGGGAGCGGGGCTCGATCTCCAGGCATTGCCCGCCGGGCGGCGTGAGGAGGTGAGAAACGGGCTGCGCCTGTGGAAATCTCTGGCTGAGGGGCCCAAGTCCGCCGGCAACCTGAAGGGCGCGATCGAGGCCGTGCTGCGAATGATCGGACTGGAGGGTCGGCAGGAGCCGGGAGAGACGGCGCAGAACCGGCTGTGGGTGACTCTGAACGAGGTTCGGACGGGTGACGCGCTGCTTCCGGCGTTTGGCTCGAAGATGAGCCCGTCGGGAGACAGTCTGCGGCTGCTGTTCGTCTGGCGCAGGCCTGGGCCGCAGCAACTGATCGAGTGGCTCAGGGACGAGCCCCCGGACCAGGCCGTCCTGGTGTTCTACTTCGGGGTGCTGTCACCGGGGCAGCGGGAGCAGCTGGCAACCGCCGCTCGCAGGCGCCCCCGGCCTGCCACGATGATGATCGACGACGCCGCGGTCAGCTACCTCGCCGCGCTGCCCGAGGCGAGCTGGACGGCCGTGGTCAGCCTGCTCGCGCCGTTCAGCGCGGCCAACCCCTACGCCCCCACCGGGGACGTGCCGATGGAGATGTTCTACGGCCGCGACGCCCAACTGGAGAGCGTGATCAGCGGCTCGGGCTCGTCGATCGTGTACGGCGGGCGTCAACTCGGCAAGTCGGCGCTGCTGCGGGAGGCCGAGCGGAGCCTCCGCAGAAGTGACCCCGACCGTGTTGTGATCCTGGAGACCATCCAGGAGATAGGGAAGATCTCTCAGGAGAGCGCGCTGTGGCCACGGCTGGCAGGCAGGCTCGCCGAGGCCGGAGTGCTTCCCCAGTCGGGGGCGGTGATGAAGGACCGGGGAGACATCTGCCAGGCGGTCAGGCGGTGGATCGAGCGCGATCTCACCAGGCAGGTGCTGATCCTGCTCGACGAGGCCGATGCCTTCCTCAACCAGGATGCCGCCAACGCGAAGTTCACCAACGTCGAGGCTCTGCGCGACCTCATGCAGAGTACCAACGGACGGGTCAAGGTGGTCTTCGCCGGACTCCATCAGACCGCCAGGTTCCAGAGCCTGTCCAACCAGCCGCTGCCGCACCTGGGCACGCCGATCCCCATCGGTCCGCTGGACCCGCAGGACGCCTTCGACCTGCTCACCCGACCCCTCATGGCGCTGGGTTTCCGCTTCCCGGACACCCTGGCGGCCCGTGTCATCGCCGAGGCGAACAACGCCCCCGCGCACATCCAGCTTTTCGCCGAGGCCCTGCTGCGGCGGCTGCGCCGGATGCCGGTCCACGGCGGGGGCCTGCCATACGAGATCACCTCCGAGGACGTGACCGCGGTCTGGCGCGACAAGGCGCTCACGGTCGGGTTCAAGGACCGGTTCGAGTGGACGCTGGACCTGGACAAGCGCTACAAGGTGATCGCCTACGCGGTCGCCTTCCACGCGCTGTCGAACGGCATGGACGCGACCATCGGGGTGCAGAAGCTGCAGGAGGACTGCCACACCTGGTGGTCCGAGGGCTTCGAGGGGTGCACGGGTGACGGCTTCCGCGGCCTGCTTGAGGAGTGCGTCAACCTCGGAGTGCTCTCCTCGGACGCCGGAGGGTACCGCCTGCGCACCCCTCACATCCTCACTCTGTTGGGCGGGGCGGAGGAGGTCTACGCCGTGCTTGACAAGGCCGAGGAGTTCGAGCGGCCGGACTCCTTCGACGCGCACTCCTACCGTGCCCCCTACCGCAACGGCCCGGACCGCTCCCCGCTCACCGGGGCCCAGGTGACCCGGCTGCTGAGCCACCGGGACAGTCTCCACCTCATCACCGGCTCCCCGGCACTCCACCTCGAACGTGTCGGCGCGGCGCTGGAGGAGGAGGCCGGACGGCAGCACGTCGCCCAGGTGTGGCGGGCGGGCAGGGAGTACACCTTCGAGGGTGCGGTCCAGCGGGCCAGGGACAGCGGCGGACACGGCGTCGTGGTCGTGGATCTGTCCGGGCGCTCGCGGGAGCAGGCATCCGGGGTCCTCAGGACGGCGGTGAACGCCCTGTCGCAGGGAGGCGGTGGGACGCTGGCGCTGGCGTTGCTGGCATCCCCCGAGCTGATTCCCCTCTGGCTCAGCACGGGTATGGACACGGACGACCTGTCACACCTTGTCTGGATCATGGAGCTACGGCGTTACGGAGAGGCGGACGTACGCCAGTGGATGAACGACGTCGATCTCGGTTATCGCAGTCCGGCCGGTCAGGAGGCGTTGCTGTGGTGTACCGGCGGATGGCCGATCCTGATCAGCAAGGTTATCGAGGGCGGACCTGTCGACCGTGACGACGCGCTCGAACGCTGCCGTGAGTGGACCCGAGCCAACGCCGAGGAGTTTGTCAGTTCGACCGGCGTGCTCAGGGACGCCACACTCGGCTGGGCCTGGCGGCAGGTGATCGACGTAGGACCTGCTCGGCCGGACGAACTGGCCGAGTATTTGGAGGAGATGGCCGGTGGCGAGACGGCGGGTACGGCGCGCCGGGACCGTCTTCGTGCTGACGGATATTCCTCCTGGGCCGCCACGGTCGAGGCGCTTCGCCTGCTTGGCGCACTGGAGCCCAGAGCCGACGGCACCTTCACCTGCGAGCCGGTCCTGGCTGAGGCGACCGGATGGCTGGATACCCGCTCGTGACAACCGATCTGCTCGCTTCGTTGCTGCACGCGGCGGCGGAGGCCGTTCTCAGCCGCCCCACGATGGCCGGGTACACGGGCGGAGCTGAGAGGTTCGCCGCCGACCACAGGGCCGCGCTACTCGACATGCTGGCCCAGTCGGACGATCTGCGGCGGCTCTGCCGTGAGCGACTGCGGATTCCGCGTTCGCGGCAGGCTGAGTGGGATTTCGCCGGACTTCTCCTCCACACCGACCCGGAGGTCCGGGCTGCAGCGGTCAGACTCGCGGAGATGGTGGGCGGTAGACAGGCCGATGCGACCGTCGACCGTAGGCTCCGCCGCCTGCACGACAGGAACAAGCAGCTACAGGAGAAGCTGCGGACGGCCACGGGGAAGCGGGACAACGCCCTGGCCGATGTGAAGGCACATCGGCAGACGGCGCGTGAGGCGGTGGAACGGGCCGAACGGCTCGACGCCGAGCTCTCCGCGACGCGGCGGCGCTTGCGTGACCCCGTGTCCACGGCGTCGGCGCTGCTGGCGCTGCTACAAGAGGAACCACCGGAGCCCGAGGGCGACTCGCAGAGCCGTGATCCGCGCCTGTGGCGGCAGCCGCCTCCGGCTCCCGCCCCCTCCCTGCTGGAGACGACGGCGCGGCTCGCCGGAATCACCCCCGAGTCGTTCGTCCGCGTACTTCGGGCGCTGATCGAACCTCCGAAGCCGCCTCCCACGGCCACGGTCGCCGTCTCCGGGGAACGTGACCTCAGGGTCGTGCCGCTCGGGGGAGGCACGGGCATCGGCGGCTCCTGCCTGCTGGTCGAGGCCGGAGGCACCCGCGTGCTCGTTGACGCCGGTCTCGTCCCAGGAGACCCGCCCAGGCCGCCCGCGGACATCGCACGTGCGCTGGACGGCCCCCTGCACGCCGTCGTGGTGACGCACGCCCACAACGACCACTGTGGATACGTCCCGGCGCTGGCCGACCGGCTGCCGGACCTGCGGATCATCGCCACGCCAGAGACCGTTCAGCTGATGCCCGCCATGTGGCTCGACTCGGTGAAGATCATGGATCAACGGCGGCGGTTGGCCGGCACCTGGGGCGGGGACACCGAGCCTCTCTACCCTCGTGAGGCGATCGACGAGGCGGCGCTGCGCTGTGAGGAGCTGGCCTTCGGCGTGCCGCGGCGGGTCGGGGACCTGACGGTCGAGCTGTTCCCCGCGGGCCACATCCTGGGAGCGGCGGGGGTCGTGGTGCGGGCAGGGGAGTCCCGTGTCGCCGTCACGGGCGACATCTCAGGTTTCCGGCAGAAGAGCGTCGACGGCTACGCCGTCCCCGAGTCGGCCCGCTACGCCGACCTGCTGGTCATGGAGTCCACCTGCTGTACGGAGGACCACCGCGACCGGGACGGCCTGGTCGGTGAGCTCGTCAGGGCCGTTGAGGGAATCTACGCTCAGGGGGGCCGGGTGCTCATCCCGGCGTTCGCGCTCGGCCGGGCGCAGGAGCTGGCCCTCGTCATGCGAAGCCACCTCCCGCATGTGCCGGTCCTGGTCGACGGTATGGCCGCCGACATCAGCAGGTCGTTTGAGGCCGTGACCGCGGACGGTCCCCACCCGCTGTCGATCTTCGGCGGCAACGTCGGCCGCGCCAGGCCCGGCGACATGGACAGGTTCACCCGCGGAGTGGTGATCAGCACCTCGGGAATGCTCTCCGGAGGGCCCGCCGTACGGTGGGCGGCGAAGATCCTCCCTGATCCGAGGAGCGCCCTGTTCCTGTCCGGCTACCAGGACGAGGAGTCGCCGGGCAGGAGACTCCTGGCCTCGGTTCAGAGTGTCTCCCCCCACCTGGTCGTCGACGACATGGGTGAGGAGCGGAGGATCCCGGTCAGGGCGCGGGTGGATCTGATGAGGCTGTCCGCGCACGCGGACAGGCGCGGGCTGCTGGAGATCGCCGACGAGGTGTCGGCACGCGAGGTGATGCTGGTCCACGGGGCGGCCAGGCGCCAGACGGAGTTCCGCGAGGTTCTGCGGCTTCGGCGGCACACTACGACGGCGACGAGAGACTGGAGAGTGAGCTGACGCCTTGTCTCCCGTCAGGCGGTTCGGGTGAGCCCGGCCGTTCCTCCGGAACGGGAGGGCCACTACGGGGCGTCACCGGGACCTGGCTTTCAGGGAGGGATTCCCCCAGGTCAGCGCATTATATGCGTGAATGATGTTCACGTGACGAACGCCGGTGGTCGACGCACAGTCAACGTCTGCGATATCTTGACGTCCACATATGTCCGTCCGAGGGGGCGGAAGGTCCATTCGGGGAGTGCGGGGCCGATGATGGCAGGAGACGAGGCGACCGTCACCGCGGCCGACATCGCGCGGATGGCGGGGGTCGGCCGCGCGGCGGTGAGCAACTGGCGCAAGCGGCACGAGGACTTCCCCGAGCCCGTCGGGGGTACGGCGACCAGCCCGGCGTTCTCCCTCCAGGCCGTTGAGACGTGGTTGCTTGAGCAGGGCAAGGTGGAGGAACTGCCGCTGCGGGAACGCGTCTGGCAACAGATCCGTGCCGTCTCCGACGATCTCCGGCTCGGTGAGAGCGTCGCCGAGGCCACCGAACTGCTGCACCATGGCGGAAAGCCCCACACGCTCCCCGCTTCCGTGTGGAGGCTCGTCCGAAAATACGCGCAGCAGGAGGGAGACGCCGAGGCCGTCCGCTTCCTGCTGGACCGCTATGCCGACGTCCACTCCCGCAGGTTGGCCGAAACCCCCGTCGAGGTCGCCGACCTCATGGCGCGATTGATCGGGCCGGACGTCCGATCGGTCTTCGACCCGGCCTGCGGGCTCGGGGTTCTCCTCGCCGCGGTGCGCGGCGTGGAACACGCCTACGGTCAGGAACAAGAAGACTCCCTCGCAAGGCTGGCCCAGTCACGCCTGACGTTGAGCGTGGTGGACAGCACCGTCAAAACGGGCGACTCTCTGCGTGAGGATGCCTGGCCCGGCCTAACCGTCGACGCGGTCGTGTGTCACCCACCCTTCAACGAGCGCAACTGGGGATACGACGACCTCACGAGTGACCCGCGTTGGGAGTACGGCCTGCCGCCCAAGACGGAGTCCGAGCTGGCCTGGGTCCAGCACGCACTCGCCCACCTGGAACCGGGCGGAATCGCGGTGCTGCTCATGCCCGCGACGGTGGCCAACCGCCGCTCTGGCCGTCGCATCCGCAGCAACCTCCTGCGCAGCGGGACGCTCCAGGCCGTCATCGGCCTCCCCCCGAAGGCGGCTTCGGGCACCGGGCTCCCCGTGCACGTCTGGGTGCTCCGCAAACCGTCGGGTGACGGCCGTACCCCGTCCCGGGTACTGATGGCCGAGACCGATCCCGGCGACGCCGACGCGACCGTCGAGCGCTGGCACGAGTTCCGGGCGGACCCGGAGCTTGACGTCGACCGGCCCGGCGAGAGCCGTACGGTTCCGATCATCGACCTGGTCGACGAGGACGTCGACGTGACCCCGGCCCGTCACCTGGGGACGCGGGCGGTTCCGGCCGACACCTATCCTCTCCTGCGTGAGCGCCTGGCCGGACGGCTCGGACGGCTCTCCACCCTGTTGCCCGAGGCCATGGCGGGGACGGGCAGGGAGTTGCCGACGGTCGGCCTGGCGGAGCTTGAGCGGGTCGGAGCGCTGACCGTCCAGCAGGCCGGGCGGTTCGAGATCGACGGGGTGGGCGACTCCGTGCTGACCGATCGGCACCTGTTCGACGGGGAACCGGCGGACGCCACCCGCACCCAGCCCGAGGGCCGGATCACCGTCAAACCCGGAGACGTGGTCGTCGCCGCCAGGGGGAACAGTCTGGCGACCCTGGTCGTCGAGACTCCGGGCCTGCTGCTCGGCCCCAGGCTCGTCCTGCTTAGGCCGGATCCGGACCGGCTCGACCCGTTCTTCCTCGCGGGGTTCGTCCGGACGCTGTCCTCCGCCGCGACGGTCGGCACACAGTCGGGCGCGACACGCTTCGACCCCCGCCGCGCCCAGGTGCCGCGCCTGTCGCCGGGGGAGCAGAGACGATATGGAGAGGTGTTCCGGCAGATCTTCGCCTTCGAGGCCGAGCTCAGGGAGCTGAGCGCGTCCGGCCGTTCGACGGTGGCCGCGCTGTTTCACGGCCTCACCCATGGAACACTCACCCCACCTGAACCGATCTCCTAGGGAAGAGCCGTCGTTTCCCTGTTCGGTCGCCTGTCACGGCGTTAGGATTCGGCGATCTGTCGCAAACTCCGGAGTTTGCGGAGTTTGCGGTATCACCTTCATCCCCGCACGTGGCTCCTGAGAGGTCCTGTGGCGTTGGACAACCGGAAGGTTCAAACGGCAGTTCTTGGTGACCCGGGATCAGGTCACCCTCTTTCCCTGCCTGAGGATCATCACTACGCCGAGCCGTATCTCAGGAAATACAAGGGGGAGACCTTCTGGTGCGGTGAATGGCTCGGTGGATGCGGCTGGCAACTTTCCGGCAAGATCTACAAGGACAGAGTGTGTCACTTCGCGCATTACCCGGACAAGGACGGCAGGGCTCCCACATGTGAACGCAGACATGTCGGCGTGGACAGCGCCGACCACCTATACATCCACCGGGGGCTGAGCGGTGCGTTCAGCGGCGCTCGGTCACAGCGGTTCCAGGGAAACATGTCCGACGGACAGTGCACGGACCTGACCGTGAGCGAGCCAAAGGGAAGATCTCTGATCCGGGTCCAACTCGCCAACCTGACGCCGGAAAGGTGGATCGAGGCGGATCGGGCGCTTCGCCGGGGTGTCCGTGATGTCGAGTGGATGTTCGGGCCGAGAGCGACCCGCACCGCCAGGAACCTTGTCGACCGGAACGGATACGCCCTCCGGGTCAGATGCGACACGGAAGACGGCGAGCGGATCGTCAAGGTGGGAACCGAGACGCGAGACGGCAACCTCGTCTGGAACGATCTAAGCGAGTGCGAGATCTCCGAACGAGGGATCGTCACCCCCGTTCTCCAGGACGCACGGCGCGTTCAACTCGTCGAACCCCGCAAGCGAACTTCCGGCCCGATGGGTCTGCCCCTGCTGGCCGAGGCGGTGACAATCGTTCCTGAGACGGCGGTCATGAAGCCCGTCGGGGGGCCCGGCATCCCAGCGGGATCCCACTCGGTGGCCGCGAAGGCCGTCTCGGAGCCGACCGGACAGACGATGGCGGCCCGCGTGGTGCTGCCCGACGCCATGGACCTGCTGGTCGGCGGTCTCTATGGGCTGGTCGGTCCGGCGGTGGCCAATGCGGCATGGTACGAAGGCGAATCCAGAATCGTCTGGACCATCTACGCGCAGGGTCTCACCTCGCTCGCCTCTGAGAAGCCCCAAGCGCCGACCGAACCCGCTTCCCCGTCCGCCGACGTGGTGACCACGGTTCGTACCGTCAGCAAGCGCACGATCTCGCGGGACGAAGAATGGGTCCGCGCCAGTCTCATACCGCCGATCAGGCAAATCCGCAAGGCACAGGCGGTCCAGGACGTTGAGGAGGTAGCGCGCTTGCTCAGGGAGGTGAACCGCCTTTTCACCGTGGATGACAGGGCCACGTTGTTGGCATTGCCGGCATTTCGCCTCAGACGGCAGGAACTCAACGAGGTGAAGCGATGGGTCGCCGCCCGGAGGAGCGCACAAGCGAAAGGCCTTCCGCCGGCCGCCAGCCAGATAGAGAGTGCGACCGCACGAACGGCGACACCGCCTCCTGAGAAGCGGGCTGCCGGTTCGCTCCGGCAGGCGCACCGGAACGAGCGAAGTACGATCAACACTCTGCTGAACCGGATGGGGAGAGCCAGAAAGGAAAGAGATTCTGTTGCGATGGCCAACTTGATCTTCGAAGCCAGGAAGACGACGGCTGTGGCTTCGGATCTCGAAGGCGTGCGCAAGCAGATCGAAAAATACGAGGAATGGCTGAAGAGGTTCTCGGCCTGGAACGCTGCCGCCGGCCGGTCCCCGGCAGTCAGCGCTGTGAAGCACGAATCCGACTCACGAAAAACCGACGTGTCTGGTGCCAAGGAACGGCGGACGCCCACACCGAGGTCGGAGGAGAACAGGGCGGTAGAACGTCGGGAAGATCTCCTCAGGCCGGCGAGCACGATTGATCTGGTAAATGGCATGCGGCACTTTCTGATCGGCGTCGCGTGGAAACAGACGACCATCGACTGGGTGCACATCTTGAAGCGGCTGGGCGGCCCTGTCTTCCGGAACCCCATTGACTGGACCGCCGTGCTCGTCGCCGTGGACACACCGGCCGCTGACGTCATCCCGATGTTGTCGGCGCTCATCACGCTGCCTGACGGAAGGGCGGATCCAGTGTTCCGTCAGGTACTGAAGGGGCTTGGCTTCCAGGTTCCACAGACCGAACAGGTGCTTCAGATGGTGTGGGAGAGGGAGGTGGAACGTGCGCACGCCCGCTATGCCAACCCGTCCCGGTCGATGCCTCCGCGTTTGGTGCCACGACAGGTCTGACGTTCGATGGGCGGGTCCAGGCCAAGGTTTGGCATCTGTGAATTGAAGCCACAAAGGAAATGATGGTTGCTGTTGTCTGCGTGCGGGATGCGGTAGTCTTGGGCGTACGGGCTTTCCAGGCGTTCGGCAGAGGCGTTCCCCTGTCCCAATGGGTGGGCGGTGCTGTGACCATATCCACTGTGGCCTGGGAAGTTTCTCTGTCTGTCGCGCCAGCCGGTCGCGGTTGGCGAAGATGGGGAGCGCGAGTTATTGGAAACACGGAGGGACGACGGTGAGCGGTAACCACCAGAAGTACGCGGACTTCATCTGGTCGGTGGCCGACCTGCTGCGCGGTGACTATCGGCAGTCGGAGTACGGCAAGGTCATCCTGCCCTTCACCGTGCTGCGCCGGATCGACTGTGTGTTGGAACCGACCAAGCAGGCCGTGCTCGCCGAGGCGGAGAAGCTCAAGAGCGGGTCTCTGCCGCCCAGGTTGGTCGAGATCAAGCTGAGGAACGCCTCGGAGGCGAGCTTCTACAACACCAGCCTCCTCGATCTGGGGAAGGTGAGCGCCGACTCCGAGAACGTGGCCAAGAACCTGCGCGCCTATATCGGGGGCTTCTCTCCGGGCGCCGTCGAGGTGCTGGACAAATATCGCTTCGACGAGCAGATCACCCGCCTGGACGAGGCCGGACTGCTCTACCTGGTGCTGTCGAAGTTCGCCGCCATCGACCTGCACCCGGATGTAGTCGACAACCACCAGATGGGCTACGTCTTCGAGGAGCTGATCCGGAAGTTCTCCGAGATCTCCAACGAGACGGCCGGTGAGCACTTCACCCCGCGCGAGGTCATCCAGCTGATGGTCAATCTGCTGATGTCTCCCGACGACCAGGACGTGATGACACCCGGCATCGTCCGGACCGTCTACGATCCGGCCTGCGGCACCGGTGGCATCCTCAGCGCGGCAGAGGAGTACATCAAGGGATACAACGCCAAGGCCACGGTCAAGGTCTCGGGCCAGGAGCTCAACCCGGAGTCGTGGGCGATCTGCCGCTCCGACATGATGCTCAAGGGCCAGGACCCTTCGAAGATCGCCTTCGGTAACTCCTTCACCCAGGACGGTCACCCCGATGGCAGGTTCGACTACCTGATGGCCAACCCGCCGTTCGGCGTGGAGTGGAAGAAGGTCCAGACGCAGATCGAGGACGAGCGCGACAACCTGGGCTGGGCGGGCCGGTTCGGCGCGGGCACTCCTCGCATCAACGACGGCTCGTTCCTCTTCCTCCAGCACATGATCTCCAAGATGAAGCCGGTCGAGCAGGGCGGCTCCCGCATCGCGATCGTCTTCAACGGCTCCCCGCTGTTCACCGGCGCGGCCGGATCGGGGGAGTCGGAGATCCGCCGCTGGATCCTGGAGAACGACTGGCTTGAGGCCGTCGTCGCCCTGCCCGACCAGCTCTTCTACAACACCGGCATCTCCACCTACTTCTGGATCCTGTCCAACCGCAAGGCCGCCGCCCTGAAGGACAGGGTGATCCTGCTCGACGCCCGCGCCTCCTGGACCAAGATGCGCAAATCTCTCGGCGACAAGCGCAAGCTCATCCCCGAGGACCAGATCACCGAGCTGACCGCGATCTACAAGAACGCGCTCGCCATCGCGGCGGACTCCGAGCACGAGCACCACGCCAAGGTGAAGGTCTTCCCCCGCCACGCCTTCGGCTACCAGCGCATCACCGTGGAACGCCCGCTCCGCCAGCGCTTCGAGGTCACGGACCTGACCGCCGAGGCGGTGGGGGAGGCCAAGGCGGTTGCCAAGTTCGCCCAGCGTGACGCGCTGCTCGCCGCTCTTGGCTCCCTGGTCGGTACGGCCTGCGGCACGAAGTTGGAGTTCGCCGGCAAGCTGGATGCGGCTTTGGCCGAGCACGGGCTGAGCAAGCTGCCCGCCCCGGTGGAGAAGGCCGTCTGGACGGAGGTCGCGGTCAGCGACCCCGAAGGACAACTCCAGACCGACCGGAAGAACAACCCGCTGCCGGACGCCGACCTTCGGGACAACGAGAACGTGCCGTTGACGTCGATGAACTCCACCCCTGCGGAGCGGGAGGCGGAGATCGAGGAGTACATGAGGCGCGAGGTCCTGCCGCACGTGCCGGACGCCTGGGTGGACCACTCCAAGACCAAACTCGGCTTTGAGATTCCGTTCACGAGGTACTTCTATGTGTACACGCCGCCTCGTCCGCTGGAGGAGATCGACGCTGAGCTCAAGGAGCTTGAGGCCGAGATTCAGAAGCTCCTGGGTGAGGTAACCAGGTGAGCTGGACACGTACTTCTCTCCGAGGGGTGGCCGAAGTCGCTCTGGGACGTCAGCGAGCCCCTCAACACGCTGATGGGCCGCACATGGTCCCTTATTTGAGGGCGGCTAATGTCAAGGATGGTGAGCTGGCGCTCGACGATGTGATGTCAATGAACTTCACTCCGCAGGAGCAGAAAACTTTCTCTCTGATTCCTGGGGACGTACTGGTAACTGAGGGAAGTGGCAGCCTGTCGTCAGTCGGTGCGGCCGCAGTTTGGGCTGGCGAGATAGGCGGAGCGGTCTGCTTTCAGAACACTCTTCTCAGGTTGCGGCCACGTCAAGGAGTGACCGATGGAAGATTCCTCGGATGGTGGGCGCGATCAGCGTTTGGGTCGGGCCTGTTTGCTTCTATTGCAACAGGCGCGAACATTTACCATGTAAGCGCCGAGCGAGTTAGGTCACTTCCTGTCGAATTGCCATCGCTGGAAGAGCAGCGGCGCATTGCTGATTTCCTTGATGACAAGGTAGCGCAGATCGAAAAAATCCAAAAAGTGCGAAGAGAGTCTCGTGCGCTTATTGTCGAGCGCCGCATCGTGCTTGTTGACGCGCTTGTCCGAGGCGCTTTGGATTCCGATAGAGTTAATGCGGATTTTTTTCCGCTTGGGGAGATCTCTAGCCGTTGGCGGCAAGGGCGTTTGCGTAACGTAGAGTGTGAGGTTCAGACCGGCCCATTCGGGAGTCAGCTACATGCTGAAGACTATGTTGACGACGGCTGGCCTGTGATCAATCCGGCAAACATCACGCCGGATGGCCTGATTTCCCTGCCAGGCATGGCGGTGGGAGAAAAAATCAGGATGCGTCTCTCGCGCCATATATTACGAGAGGACGATGTGGTTTTCGGCCGTAGGGGGGAACTTGGGCGAACAGGAATCGTCACATCGCGAGAAGCGGGATGGGTTTGCGGTACGGGATCACTTCGTGTTCGTTTCAAGAATGACGTCTTTGAAGCCGGTTACCTTAGCCGCTACTTGAGTATTCCTGCTATTCGTCATTACTTCGAGCTGCAATCAGTGGGAAGTACCATGGCAAATCTTAATACATCCATCCTGCTTTCCGTTCCCCTTCTGATGCCCGATCTCGATGAACAGCGGGAAATTGTAGAGAGGTGTCGGGCCGTGGAAGATGACTGTCGAAAGCTCGTGCAGGGAATTGAGCGCCAGCTTGAAATTCTTGTCGAACGAAAGCAGGCGCTTATCACGGCTGCAGTTACCGGGAATATTGATGTCACCACGGCGAGGGGAATGCGGGAGTGAGCCGTCCACCTGGTCAGCAGATGCCGAGGCAGGTGGCCCATGTGGCTGCCGCGATCAAGAGGGACTTCGCGGACCTGATCTCCATGGAGGATTTCCTCAAGAAAGACGCGGGAGAGAGGGAGTCGGCCTTTCTCTCTCGGGGACTCGCGGCGCTCTTCGCGCGGGACGTCACCGGCTGTGACAATGCGGCGGCGGCCGCCTGCGTCGTCGACGGCCGGGACGACTACGGTATCGACGCCGTCGCCATCATGGACGGAGCCCCGCAGATCTGGTTGATCCAGGCGAAGTGGAGCAACAAGGGCACTGCGGGCTTCGGTGTTGGAGAGGCGCTGAAGCTGGTCAACGGTCTCAAGCGGATCGACCAGCGGCAGTACGACCGGCTGAACGACCGTTTCTCCGCTCTCGCCGACCGCGTGAACGCCGTATTGGAAAACGCGCGCGCACGCATCACACTCCTCGTCGTGACGATGGGCCCCGGAGAGCTTTCCGCCGAGGCGGTCGAATGCTTCGAGGATGCCAAGAGTGAGTTCAACTCGCTCGGCGCCATGCTGGACTACGAGGTTCGCAACGCGGCGGACGCGTGGCAGATCGTTCGCAACGAACTGACCGACCAGGTCACGCTCCAGGCCAAGATGGCCAGCTGGCTCCGGGTCCAGGCTCCCTTCGAGGCATATCAGGGAAACGTTTCCGCCGATGAGGTCGCGCAGTGGTTCGGCGACCATCATGGAAGGCTGTTCGAGCAGAACATTCGCAAATCGCTGGGGCTCACCAAGGTCAACAACGAGATCGTCAGAACCCTCACGGAAAATCCCGACGCCTTCTGGTACTTCAACAACGGGATCACGGTCCTCTGCGACACGATCGAGGCCACGCCGTTCAGCAGGAGTGACCCTCGCGGGCCGGTGACTCTCAAACTGACCAACGCCAGCGTCGTCAACGGGGCACAGACCGTGGCCGCCGCCTATGAGGCGTCGAGAAAGAACCCCGACGCCTTGCTCGGCGCGCAGGTGAGCGTCAAGGTGATCTCCATCCAGGACTGCCCCGACGGGTTCGCCACGGACATCACGACCGCCACCAACACGCAGAACAGCGTGGAGCGTCGCGACTTCGTCACCTTGAAACCGGCTCAAGGGGAGATCCGGGACGACTTCCTGTTCCACCTACAGAAGACCTATGTTTTCAGGCGTGGTGAGTTGGACCCGCCCCCGGAGGCGGGATGCTCGATTGTGGAAGCCGCTTTCGCCCTCGCCTGCGCGCACAACGATTCCCGTCTGGCGGTCCGGATCAAGGTTGAGCCAGACGAGTTGTGGCAGGAGGGAACGCAGGGCATCTACACCCGGATCTTCCAGAAGCCCCCGCCTGTGCAGCAGATCTGGAGAGCGGTCCTCCTGCACCGGGTTATCAGGGAGGTGCTTCACAAGGCCGTCGCAGAGCGTCAGGGGCGTGCGGCCGGAGTCGCCGAGCACGGCGGCCTCCTCCTGGCGCACCTCGTCTTCCAGCACGTCGGCAAGAACCACTTCGACGACTCGGACGAGGAGTGGGCGGAGTTCGTCGCGGAGGCTCCTGGCATCGCGGTTGACCTCCTGAACCGGATGACTCACTACGTGGACGCGGAGTTCTCCACCACCTCCTTCATCAGAAGTACGTTCATGAACGAGGTCCGTTGTCGGGTCCTGGTCAAACGGGTGCTTGACGACATGGCGTCCAATACGCCGCTGCCAGTGGCTTCGAGGGAATATCTCCGACCGATCCCCAAAAAACCACGCAAGCCGAACGCGGTTTCTCTCCTTGTGGACGCCGCTCGCATCCCCGAAGGTGCCTCTCTCACATTCAAGACCGGCAGCGCCGTCGAGGCGGCCACTATGCAGGATTGGTTCGCGGAGAACCCCAGCCGTAAGCAGGCGACATGGGTCAACGAGAGGTCCAAGCCAATTCTTTGGGCGGCTGACGGCGAACGTTATTCGCCTTCCGGGCTCGTCACGCACATGTGGCGACTCGCGCAATGGGAGAACGCACCGGTTGCCGTTCAGGGCACACTCAGATGGGTGGTTCCAGGACAGGGCACCCTTGTGGAGCTGGCCGACGCCGTATGGAGGGAGCGAGAGGCCGACGATCAAGGAGAGCTGGAGTTGGAGAGCGAACCTCAATGACGTTCAGGGCCATGCGACGAGTTCGAACCAGACGGATTTGCCGTTGGGGTGGGGGAGCCAGCCCCAGTTGTGGGCGAGTTCCCTGACGACTGTGAGGCCCCTGCCGGAGATCTCCATGGGGGCCGCGTTCCTTGTTCGGGGGATCGCGCTTGAGGAGTCGCAGGTCTCGACCATCATCAGCTTTCCCTCCCTCATGACCGTGATGTGAACGGGAGGTGCGGTGGTGGGGCTCGTGGCGCCGTGCACGATGGTGTTGGTGACGATTTCCGAGGTGAGGAGTTCGGCGATTTCCGGAACGGCTTCCGCCGTGTTCCATTCAATGGCGATGCCTTGGACGAAGCGGCGAGCGGACGCCACGTTTCTCGCCTCGTGGGGAATACGCTTCTCGCCCAGCACGCAGAGGGCAGGGTCCACTATGTGGAGGCATCCGGTTTGTGCTGTGTACGCGTTGAGAATCTTTTCCATGGGGTTTCTCTTCCGCTCTCGATTTTGTATGTTCAGGATGCCGAGCGGCGACTACGATTGGTGATGAAACGATTACCAAGGTCGAGCTTTGGGATTCAAGGCGTCGTCGTTGAATTCCGGCAAGGGGGGCATCGTGGTCAACCTCTACACGCCTCAGGCGATATGGGGCAGGGAGTTGCGTCACTACCGGAAGGCGGCGGACCTTACTCAGGGGCAGCTGGCCGAGAAGGTCCACTTCAGCGAGTCCCTGATCAGTGGGGTCGAGACGGGGCAGCTCCCGGCCAGTCCGGAGTTCGCCGAGAAGTGTGACAGCGTCCTCGACACGGGTGGAGCGCTCCACCGCCTCCTCGACTGGAGGAAAGGACGGCAGATCCCTTCCTGGTTCGGGAGGTGGAGGGACAAGGAGCAAGAAGCGATCGCGCTACGTGCCTACGAGCCGCTGGTTTTCCCTGGTCTGCTCCAGACCGAGGGCTATGCCTGGGTGCTGCTCCACGGTAACGAGGCGGCGGTGGAGGCTCGCTTGGAGCGCCAGGCCATCCTCGTTCGTGAGGACCCTCGGCCCCCGGCCCTCCGGTGCGTCATCGACGAGGCGATTCTCTACCGCCTGATAGGGGGTGCCGAGGTGATGAGAAAGCAGCTGGAGCATCTGATCTCGGCGATCACCCCTCGGTTGAGTGTTCAGGTGATTCCGCAGGGGATGCATTCGGGCCTGATGGGAGGGTTCGCGATCGCGACGCTTGACGGAGGAAAGGACGTACTGTATGCCGAGACGGCGGTACGAGGCATCACCACCAGCGACGAGGAAGACGTCGCCGTGGCCGTGGAGCGTTTCGAGGCCATTCGGAGCGAAGCGTTGCCGATAAACATGTCTGTCGATCTCATCCAGAAAGCGGTAAAGGAAAAATGGACCTGAGCGACGCCAGGTGGGTCAAGTCAAGCCTCTCCGGCGACAATGGTGGGAACTGTGTTGAGGTCGCGGAGTTGAAGGGGACTACCGAGGGACGGGCCGACCTGGTCGCCGTGCGTGACTCCAAGGACCCCCAGGGCCCCAAGCTGTTCTTCGCCCCCGCGGAGTGGGACGCCTTCCTCAACAGCGTGAAGGCCGGCGAGTTCGGCGACCGATAATCCCGACGCCACCCCCGCCCCGGCCCTATGGCGAACCCCAGGGTCGGGGCGGCATCGGCTCCGGCTCCACGGGAACCGCAAGGCCCGGCCGGGAGAAGCGCCGGCTCTGACCCCAGCCCTGATCTCGGCCTCGGCCCCATGCTGATCCGACACGTCAGTCCGAACGGCCGTTTCCCCACGGCACGCCGTACCCTCCCGTCGGCTCGTCGCCGTATTTCGTAAGAACATCTCACCGCCCTCCAGGTGAAAGGAACGTGACCGTGGCCCCTGCGCACCACGAGAAGGTCTTCGAGGACGCCATCGTGTCGGCTCTTCGCGATAAGGGGGGATGGGTCCCGGGCTCCAACGACCTCTACGACCACACCCTGGGGCTGAACCCGACCGAGTTGCTGCACTTCGTGCAGGCGACCCAGCCGAAGGAGTGGAACCGGCTGGTCGTCGCGCAGGCCGGGGACGAGGCGGGGGCGGCCCGGCGGCTGGCCGACGTGGTGGCCAAGGCGATCGACGCCGACGGTGCCCTTGAGGTGCTGCGGCACGGGGTGAAGGACCGGGGCATCACGTTCCGGCTGGCCTACTTCCGGCCCGCGCACACCATCGCCGCCGACGCGCTGGAGCCGTACGACAAGAACATCCTCAGCGTGGTCCGTCAGTTCCGCTACTCGGCGAAGACGGCCGACACCCTCGACCTGGCGTTGTTCGTCAACGGCATTCCGGTCGCCACGGCCGAGCTGAAGAACCCGCTCACCGGGCAGACCGTCGAACACGCCAAGCGACAGTACCGCGAGGACCGTGACCCCAAGGAGTTGCTGTTCGCCCGGCGGGCACTGGTGCACTTCGCCGTCGACACGGAGCTCGTGTTCGTGACCACGCGGCTGGCCGGGAAGAAGACCCGGTTCCTGCCGTTCAACATGGGTAGCGGTGGGGCGGGCGAGAAGGGCGGCGCGGGCAACCCGCCGATCCCGCCGGAGGGCACCTACCGGACCGCCTACCTGTGGGAGCGGATCTGGCATCGCGACACCTGGATGGACCTGCTCAGGCGGTTCCTGCACGTCGACGACGAGGACGTCAAGAAGGGCAAGGGGCGCAGGCCGTCCCCGGGCAAGGCCCACCGGCTGCCGCTGATCTTCCCGCGCTACCACCAGTGGCACGCCGTCCAGAAGCTGACGGGCCACGCGAGAAAGCACGGGTCCGGGCACAACTACCTGGTGGAGCACTCGGCGGGCTCGGGCAAGTCGAACACGATCGCCTGGCTGGCGCACGCGCTGTCGAACCTGCACACCTCCGCCGACCTGGGCGACCTCGACGAGACAGCCCTGGCCAAGGGGTACGAACCGAACCAGCCGGTGTTCGACAAGGTCATCGTGATCACCGACCGGGTGGTCCTCGACCGGCAGCTCCAGGAGACGATCTACCAGTTCGAGCACACGCCGGGCGTGGTCCAGCGGATCGACCAGGACTCCGCCCAGCTCGCCGAGGCGCTGCAGGGGGAGACCGCGAAGGTCGTCATCACCACGCTGCAGAAGTTCCCGCACATCCTCCAGCAGGTCGAGGGGCTGCGCGGCCGGCGGTTCGCGGTGATCGTGGACGAGGCGCACTCGTCGCAGACGGGGGAGGGGGCCGCCGCCCTCAAGCGGGTGCTGCGCAGGCTCGGCAGCGACGACGTCGACGAGGACGGCAACCTGCTGACGGCGAGCGCGCTGGCCCGGGGCAGGCACGACAGCCTGTCGTACTTCGCGTTCACCGCCACCCCGAAGAACAAGACGATCACCCTCTTCGGCACCCCCGGCAAGGACGGCGGCAATCCGCGCGCCTTCCACACCTACTCGATGAGGCAGGCGATCGAGGAAGGCTTCATCCTCGACGTGCTGAGGAACTACGTCACCTACAAGACGCTCTGGCGGCTGATGAGCACCGAGCCCGACGACCGCGAGGTCGAAAAGCGCAAGGGGCAGGCGCTGCTCACCCGGTTCGCCCAGCTGCATCCGACGAGCATGGAGCAGCGGGCACAGATCATCGCGGAGCACTTCCGCAGGCACACCGCGCCCCAGATGGGCGGCCGGTCCAAGGCGATGGTGGTCACCCCCTCGCGGGAGCACGCCCTCAGGCTCGGCCAGGCGATCCGCGACTACGTGGCCGTTAACGACTACTCCGACTGCGGCACGTTGATCGCCTTCTCCCAGACGTTGAAGCTCAAGGACGAGCACGGGGTCGAGACGGAGTACACCGAGGCCAAGCTGAACGGCTTCGGGGAGCGGGAGCTACCAGAGCGGTTCGCCTACTGCCGGGCCGACGACACCTCGCCCAACGCCGCCGACAAGGCGGAGTACCGAATCCTGGTCGTCGCCGACAAGTACCAGACCGGGTTCGACCAGCCGCTGCTGACCACGATGTACGTCGACAAGAAGCTGGCGGGGGTGGCCGCGGTGCAGACGCTGTCGCGGCTGAACCGCACGCACCGGCTCAAGTCACAGGGCGACGTCTTCGTCCTCGACTTCGCCAACGAGGCCGAGGACATCCAGGCGGAGTTCCAGCCGTACTTCGAGGGCACCGCCGTCGAGGACGTCGACCCCAACCTGCTCTACACGCGGGCGGCGGCCGTACAGGGGCACGCGCTGCTGGTGGTGTCGGAGATGCAGGCCCTCGCCGAGGCGTACCTCCAGGCCGAGCGGAGCTCGGCGACGCAGCGGGACTGGGAGAAGGCGCACGCGGCGCTCTACCGCTTCACCGAGCCCGCCGTCGCGCGCTTCATCGAACGGCAGCGGGAGGACCTGGAGAACGACGACGACTCCGCCGAGAGCTTCCGCGCCGACCTGCGGTCCTACGTGCGGTTGTACGGGTTCCTGTCGCAGGTCGTGCCCTACACCGACGACGACCTGGAGCGGCTCTACCTGTTCGGCCGGTTCCTGCTGAACAGGCTGCCGCGCAGGGAGGACCCGGCCGTGGACGTCGGTGAGATCGACCTCACCCACCTGAGGATCAGCAAGACCGGCGAGCACGACATCAGCCTCAGCCCCACTCAGACGGGTGAGGTGACGCTTCCGGCCCCGTCCGGCGCCGGCGGCGGCGCGGCGGACGCCGAGATGACGTCGCTGCGCGCCCTGATCGCCTCGGTGAACGACAAGTACGGCCTGGGCCTGTCCGAGACCGACCAGATCTGGGTGGAGCAGCAGTTCGAGGAGGCCGCGCGCAACGACTCGCTCATCGCCGCCGCGCTGGTCAACGACGAGGCCAACTTCGGTGAGGTCTTCGCCGACCACCTGGAGAAGGTCGTGGTCGACCGGCACACCGGCAACACCGGCCTGGTGCAGCGCTTCTTCGACGAGTCACTGTTCCGCAGCCGGATCACCGACCTCGGGCGCAAGCAGGTCTACCGGATGATCCGCGAGGGCACGCTCGACTGATCTGGATCATTTGCCGCGTAACCGGTAGAACTGGGGGCCTCTCCCTACACGGACGGAGCTCCTGTGCAGCGTGGCACGGTTGTCGGCGACCGCTACGAGCTCGTCGAGGAGCGCGGCAGCGGCGGAATGGGCCAGGTCTGGAAGGCGTTCGACCAGACCCTGGACCGGCACGTCGCGGTCAAGTTCATCCGTTGGGCCGTCTTCACCACCGAGGAGCGCCGGGAGGCCGCGATCAAGCGGTTCCGGCGTGAGGCACGCGTCACCGCGCGGCTGCGGCACCCGGGGGTACCCGTCGTCCACGACATGGGCACCCACGCCGGTGAGTTGTTCCTCGTCATGGAGTACGTGGACGGCTGGACGATCGATGACCTTGTCGACTCTCACGGCCCGCTCCCACTGTCCTGGGCGGCGGCCGTGACCGCTCAGATCTGCGCCGTCCTGACGGTCACGCACGCCGAGTCGCTGATCCACCGTGACATCAAGCCGCGCAACCTCATGATCTGCCCGGACGGAAGTGTGAAGGTGCTGGACTTCGGCATCGCGGCGATCCTCGGCGCACCGGAGCTGACGAAGATCACCAAACTGGGCGAGGGGGTCGGTACGCCGTTCTACATGGCGCCGGAGACGGGGATCTCCGGTAAGGCGAGTCCGCAGAGCGACCTGTACGCCGTGGGCTGTGTCCTGCACGAGCTGCTGACCGGCACGCGCGTCTTCGAGTCGAAGATTCCCGCCGCCGAGCTGGGGCGTCACCACACCGAACCTCCGCCGACTCTGCGCTCCCTGCGTCCGGACGTCCCCGAAGGCGTCGAGGAACTCGTTCTGGAACTGCTTGCCAAGAACCCCGTCGACCGTCCCCAGGACGCTGCCGATGTCTACGCGCGGCTGCTGCCCTTCGTCGGGGAACCGTCACCCATCCCCGGCTTCACGGTGCCGGCGCCGTCCCCCGATCCGGCGCGGATGTACGCGAGCGTGGTCGGCCGCATCGCGGAGACCGCGCTCACCGGCCCCCGGCCTCCCGCCCCTTCCCGGGGCGGCCGGGTCTCGGAGCGGGACGTCGCCGCGGCCAAGGAGCGCGCCGAGGAGCTGGCCGAGGACGGCAGGTTCAGCCAGGCGATCGAGGTCATCCAGGACGTGCTCGATCCGGCCGTCGATATCTTGGGGGAGCGCCATCCGCTGGTCTTCGCACTGCGGATGCACCTGGCCAACACCCGTTTCGCGGCTCACGACTACCGGAGGGCCGCGCCGGAGCTGGAACGGGTGATTCCCGGGCTGGCGGAGCTGCTCAGCCCAGACCACGAGGCGGTGCTGGGCTGCCGTTTCAACGCGGCCCTCTGCCACGCTGCCCTGGGCCGTTATGACCGGGCGCTCGGCCTGATGACCGTCCTGCGCCGGGACATGGAGCGGGCATTGGGGGTGACGGCGTCGCTCACGATGGAACTGCGGCGGCAGATCGGCGAGGTCCACATCGCGCGAGGTGACGTCAACGCCGCCGAACGTATTCTGACTGATCTCTTACCGGACCTGCGCGCCGAGTACGGCACTGGCCATCCCGAGGTCCAGGAGCTCGACGATCTGCTTGTCAATCTTGAGCGTTAGACGGTTCGCATCGTAACCATAGAACCCGCCACTGTTCCACGGCCGTTATTTCGCGCGGGGTCAGCCGCTGTGAATGTATGAAGGTGGAATCCTCATACCCTGGCCAAGTTTGGGAGATGGGTATGAGGTCGGTGCTTTCACCAGTCGCGTGAGCGTTGGCGCATCGAGGTTGGTAAGTCATTCGGCATACGTGATTCGCAGGATTGC
The DNA here is from genome assembly GCF_040300765.1 of Streptosporangium sp. NPDC000239. NCBI lineage: Bacteria > Bacillati > Actinomycetota > Actinomycetes > Streptosporangiales > Streptosporangiaceae > Streptosporangium > Streptosporangium sp. NPDC000239. The sequence goes on from NZ_JBEPEI010000006.1 coordinate 77,938, forward strand.
CAAGGGCAATTGTGGGATTGGTTGTAGGGGCTGATGAATGTGGCTATGCGGGTTCGGATGAGTTGGTGGATCCGTTCTCGACTTTGCCGATATTTCATGGGTGAGACGACGGCGCCGTGGTGCCCCGTAAAAGTAGATGGCTGGTCGATGCCCCGCCGTACATGAGTTAAGGGGGCGCCTAAAAGATCTCTGGGGATGTCCGTACAAGTCGGGACAGTGGAGTGATGGCTCTATACACTCCGGGTACGGCTGGCCTCGGGGTGAGGAGGGCGCTTTGCGGGAGAAGTCCCCGAAAGAGGATGAATCCGGGGTAAAGGGGATCGCGGAGCGGCGGGATTTCGCCCGGGAACTGTCTCTCCTGCGGGAGAGGGCGGGGCACACGGTCAGAGAGGTGGCCCGTGCGACCGGGATTCCGGACAGTACCGTCGGCGGGTATTTCTCCGGGGCGCACCTGCCCTCAAGGAAAACACTCGTCGACGTTCTCGGCGCCTGCGGCGTCCGTGACCCGGACACGCTCGATGAATGGGTTCAGGCGCTGCTGCGGATACGCCGGAGCCCGGGGCGACGACCCTCAAGTGCTCCGGTGCCCTACCGGGGGCTGGCGAGCTTCCAGCCCGAGGACGCCGACTGGTTCCACGGCAGGGACGGGCTCGTCCGGCTGCTGCGGGAACGCGTGGCCATGCTCGCCGGGGACGGCGGTGGCGTGCTCGCGGTGGTCGGGGCCTCGGGGTCGGGCAAGTCGTCACTCCTGAGAGCGGGACTGATCCCGGCACTGACCCGCGACGGGTACGGGCAGGTCACGGCGCTGCCCAACGATGGAGGCGGGCAGGCCACGGCGCCGGCCCGCGACGTGGACGGACAGGCCATAACACTGTCCAACGACGGGCATGGAGTGGACGCGCTGCGGCCCGGTGACGCGGACGGGCCGGTCACGGCGTCGGTCCGCGAGGGGTACGGGCAGGTCGCGCCGCCGACCCGCGACGGGAGCGGGCGGGCCACTCCGGTGACCCGTGACGGGTACGGGCACGTCACGTTGCTGACTCCCGGGGAACGGCCGATGGAGCGATTACCCGGGGAATGGGGGGAGACCGGCGGCCACGTCCTGGTGGTGGACCAGTTCGAGGAGGTCTTCACCGAGTGCCGGGACGAGGAGGAGTGCCGGAGGTTCGTCGCCGCGCTCACCGGCGGCGCCGGGCCGGACGCCCGGCCGCCAGGGGGAGGCGTGGTGGTGTTCGCGCTACGCGCGGACTTCTACCCTCAGGCACTACGGCACCCGGCGCTGGCCCGCGTCCTGCAGGACTCCCAGGTCCTGGTCGGGCCGATGAACCGCGACGAGGTGCGTGAGGCGATCGTCAAGCCCGCGCGGCAGGCCAGGGGCGACGTCGAGGACGGCCTGGTCGAACTGGTCCTGCGCGACCTGTCGCCCGCTGACCCGGGAGCGACGGGCGCCACGGCGCACGACGCGGGGGCGCTCCCGCTGCTGTCGCACGTGCTGCTCACCGCCTGGCGTGACGGCGGACGGCGGAGGCTGACCGTCGCCGGATACCAGGCGAGTGGAGGCATTCACGGGGCCGTCGCGCAGTCGGCGGAGGAGGCCTACGAGGCGCTCGACGAGACCGGTCGCGCGCTGGCCGGACGGCTGTTCCTGCGGCTGGTACGCGTCCCGGGGGAGACGTCAGGGAACGTTCCGGGCACCCGGCGCCCGCTGCCCTGGCGTGACCTGCGGGAACACGAGCACGCCGAGCAGCTGGAGCGGATCGTGGGCGCGTTCGTCGCCCTCAGGCTGCTCACCGCGGGCGCGGAGACCGTCGAGATCACCCATGAGGCGCTGCTGTGGTGCTGGCCCAGGCTACGCGGCTGGATCGACGCCGACCGGGCCTGGCTGCTGACCGCGCAACAGCTGGAGGAGGCCGCCGACCTGTGGGAACGGGAGAACCGGGACCCGGCCGCCCTCTACCGGGGGACGCGACTTTCCGCGGCCAGGGCCTGGCTGGAGAGCGCCTCCCACCACCCGGTCAGTCCGCGCGTGCGCGACTTCGTCTCCGCGAGCGGGCGGCGCGAGCGCGGACGCGTCCGCAGGCTCTACCGGCTCATCGCGTTGCTGAGCGTGCTCGTCCTGGTCACCGCGGGCACCTCCGTCGCGGCGGTGCGCGCCTCCGACACCGTCGGACGCCAGCGTGACGAGGCGCTGTCGGGCAAGGTCGCCAACGAGGCCGACGCGCTGCGCGCCGCGAATCCGGCCCTGGCCGCCCAGCTCGCCCTGGCCGCCTACCGTCTCGCGCCGACCAGGGAGGCACGCGGCAGCCTGCTCAGTTCCTTCGCCAACCCTTACGCGGCCCTCGTGCCCGGCCACACCAACGCCGTCTACGCCGTACGGCTGAGCCCCGGCGGGCACACCCTGGCCAGCGCGAGCATGGACGGCACCGTCCGCCTGTGGGACCTGACCGATCCGCACCGGCCCACCCCGCTTGCCGTACTCACCGGACACACCAAGGGCGTCACCAGCGCCGTCTTCAGCGCCGACGGCCACCTGTTGACCACCGGAAGCGACGACGGCACCGCCCGCCTGTGGGACGTGGCCGACCCGCGCCGTCCCCGTGCCCTCGCCACTCTGACCGGCCACACCGGCGTCGTCAGGGCCCTGGCCCTCAGTCCCGACGGTCGCACCCTGGCCACCGCGAGCTATGACCGTACGGCACGGCTGTGGGACGTCGCCGACCCGGCGCACCCCGCCTCGCTGGCCGTGCTGCGCGGTCCCCGCGATGGGCTGTCCTCGACGGCCTTCAGCCCGGACGGCCGTTTCCTCGTGGTCGCGGGAGCCGAGCCGGTCGTGCGCCTGTGGCGGGTCACGGATCCGCACCACCCCGTACGGTTGCCCGACCTGCGCGGCAACGGAGCCCGCGTGCTGTGCGTCGCCTTCTCTCCGGACGGGCGCCTGCTGATGACCGGGGGATTCGACAACACCGCCTACCTGTGGGACGCCACCGACCTTGAGCACCCCAGGCGCCTTGCCGCCCTTGAGGGGCACACCGGCGGGATCGTCGGCGCTGTGTTCAGCGCGGACGGCCGCACCCTGGTCACCAGCGGCTACGACCGCACGATCCGGATGTGGGAGGTGGGCGATCCGCGCCGGGCCGGTGCTCCCGTCGTGCTGGAGGGCCACTCGGGCACCGTCTACTCGGTCGACCTCGCCGCGGACGGGGCGGTCCTGGTCAGCGGCGGCTTCGACGAGACGATCCGGGTGTGGGACCTTCGCAGGCCGGTCATCGGCGGCCACGAGGGCGAGGTCAGCGCGGTGGCCTTCAGCCCGGACGGCCGCACCCTGGCCACCGGGACCTACCGGTCGGTCCGGCTGTGGGACGTCTCGGATCCGTACGGGGTCCGGCCGCTGGTCATCCTGACCGGCCACACCGACAACGTCGGGGCGCTCTCCTTCAGCCCGGACGGGCGCACCCTGGCCACCGGCGGCCTGGACGGCACGGTCCGCCTGTGGGACGTCGCCGTTCCGGCCACCTTCCGTGCCGCCTCGGACGTTCCCCGCGCGACCCCGGTAGCCCCCCGGGCCGTCCTGACCCCAGGGCTGGGCAACGTCTTCGCCGTCGCCTTCGATCCCGGCGGCGGGCGGCTGGGCGCGGCGGGGGAGAACGGCGCGGTCGTTCTCTGGGACACCGCCGACCTCGGCCGCGCGCCGGTCACGCTGACCGGTCACACCTCCGGCGTCTACGCGCTGGCCTTCGATCCGGCGGGCCGCCTCCTGGCGACCGGGGGCGCCGACCACACCGTGCGGCTGTGGGACCTCACCGGCACACGCCCCCCGGTCACGCTGACCGGCCACACCAACACCGTCAACGCGGTGGCCTTCAGTCCCGACGGGCGTACCCTGGCCACCGCCGGAGCCGACCGCGCCGTGCGCCTGTGGAACACGGGCACGCAGGCCGGGGGTCCGGCGACGGTCCTCGGCGGCCATGGCGACGCGGTGAACGGGGTGGACTTCAGCCCGGACGGGCGAACCCTGGCCACCGCGGGGGCCGACCGCGCCGTCCTGCTGTGGGACCTGACCACCCCCGGCGGCCCGGTGCCGGTCGCCACCCTGACCGGCCATCTCGGCGCGGTCTACGCCCTGGCCTTCGACCGGCGCACCGGCCTGCTGGCCACGGGCGGGCAGGACGCCACGGCCCGGCTGTGGACCGTCGACCCCGCGCCGGCCGCCCGGCGGCTGTGCGCGCTGTCGCCCCCGCCGATCACCCGGGCCGAATGGGAACAGCACCTGCCGGGCATCCCGCCACGAGGACCGTGCCCCTAACCAGGTGGCCGGGAGCCGTAGACCTCCGGGAACCCGCGCACGATCGCCGTCACCGTCTGGCCGGGTGTCATCGCCGTGCTGTCGACGGCGAGATAGCGGTAGCCGTCCTGGTCGGCGGCGATCGTCGTGTCGGCGGCGTCGGCTCGGTCCACCCTGTCGCGCCACTCCTGGGTGGTCCGCTTGGCGCGGGTGAGGCGTCGGCGCAGGCGTTCGTCCGGCTGCACGAGCAACTGGACCATGAACACCTCGTCCACCTCGGGGACGAGTTCGCGGAAGCGCAGGAAGTCGTCGCGCGTGGTGAGGAAACTTCCCGTGATGACGTTCTCGAAGCCGGCGGCCCAGTAGTTGCGGACGAGGGCGGCGACGTTGGCCCGGAGCAGCCGCCAGAACGCGTCGTCGAAGAGGCACGGATTGACCTGGCCCAGGTCTTCGGCGTCGACCCTCGCGCCGCTCGGCGTGTGGGGCAAAAGCGCACGGATGATCGTGGTCTTGCCCGCGCCCTCCTGTCCCGAGACAAGGATCAGGCGGCGGACGATAGGGCGGTCTGGACGTGGGGTTCGACCGGGGCGGGTCACGGTCATCCACCCTGCCACAGGCCGTGAGACCTGCGCCGACCCGGGAAGCCCGGATCCGCGGGTGTTCCGCCGAGGACGCACGGGTGTCGTCCCGGCAGGCCAGTGAAGCGGTGGCCTCCGGTGCCGACCGTACCGGGCGGACTCCGGGGTGCGGGGTGACGGCCGGACGTCCCTGCGGGCCTACGGCGATCGCAGGTTGCCGAGCATGCGTTCCAGCAGTCCGGTGAGCGCCCGGAGTTCCTCGTCCGACACCCCGTCGAGCATCCGCCGGTTGACCTGGCCGAAGACGGGCGCGATCCGGGGTGCGAGCGCCCGGCCCGCCTCGGTCGCCTCGATCACCACGGCGCGCCGGTCGCTGGGATGCCTGCTCCGGCTGATCAGGCCCTTGGCCTCCATCCTGTCCAGGAGCCTGGTCGTCCCCGCGGTGTCGGTGCCGAGCACGACGGCCAGCTGGGCCGGACCGGTCTGCCCCCGCAGCACGTTGAGCAGGAGCGCCGCCTGCTGCGAGGTGATGTCGAAGGGCGCCAGCCGCGCCTCCACGGCGTTGCGCAGCTCCCGGCCGACCTGCTGGACGAGTCCTCCGGCGGCGAGCACGGCGATCAGGGAAGGATCCATGGCGGCAAGAATAGCTGCTCCAGCAGTTGCTGTCGCGGCAGTTAAATCGTAGGGTCGCCACCGTGAGAACCCATGTACTGATCATCGGTGCCGGCGTCGGCGGGCTCTGCCTGGCGCACGGCTTACGGCGGGCGGGCATCGAGGTCAGCGTCTTCGACCGCGACGCCTCGGCCGACTTCCGCGGCCAGGGCTGGCGGCTGACCGTCAAGGAGACCGGCAGCCGGGCACTGCGCGCCTGCCTGCCCCCTCATCTCTTCGACCGCTGCGTCGAGACGTCACTCGAACCCGCCACCCGGCTGGTGGTCGCCGACCACCGCCTCAACCCCAGGTTCGCCAACCCCGTCCCGCCGTACCCCCGGGACCAGGTGTTCGGCGTCAACCGCCTCACGCTCAGGGAGATCCTGCTCAACGATCTCGACGTGCGCTTCGGCAAGACCTTCACCGGTTACCGCACCACCGAGGACGGCGGGATCCGGGCCGTCTTCGCCGACGGGAGCCAGGCGGACGGGGACCTGCTCGTCGGCGCCGACGGTGTCGCCTCCGCCGTACGCGGACAGCTCGTCCCCGACGCGGAGATCGAGGATTTGGGCCGCATGATCTACGGCAGGACGCCGCTCACCGAACGCACCCTCGACTGGCTGCCCGGCGTCTTCACCGACGGCTTCAACATCACCTCCGACCCGGCGGGCACCTCGTTCGGCGCCGTCGCCTGCCGCGCCCGCGGCGGTCACCCCGGCCTCACCCCGGTGCCCGACTACCTCGCCTGGTCCCTGCGCGGCTGGCCGGGGGCGAGCACGATCGCCGCCGACGAGTTCAGGCGATGGGACGGCGAACGGCTGCGCGGCCTGGCCCTGGACACCCTGCGGCGGGCCGGCTGGCACCCCGGAGCCGTCCAGGTCGTCGCCGAGGCGGAGACCGAGGCGACCTTCCCCGTCAACCTCCACTCGGCCCGGCCCGTACGGCCATGGTACGAGCCGGGGGTGACGCTGCTGGGCGACGCGGTCCACGCCATGTCACCCGGGCAGGGCGAGGGCGCCAACACGGCGCTGCGCGACGCCGCCCTCCTCGCCGAACTGCTCGCCACGCTTCCCCCGCTCGAGGCCAAGGCGCGCTACGAGAAGGAGATGCTGGAGTACGGCTTCGCCGCCGTCGCGGCCTCCCGCACCAGACCGCTCTTCACCCGGTGACCGGCCTTCGAGGACTTCGGGCGCGGGCGGCGACGGCGTGACGACCTCCCACGGCCCCGGCCGTGAGAGAGGTCAGTTGGTGTGCGGGTTGGGCAGGTGGTCGCCCACGTGCCCGACCCAGACCTTGCCGGTGAGGCCGCCGGAGTCGTCGTGGAAGTGGATCCTGGGCGCCGGGCAGCCGCCCTTGCGGATCTTGATGTGCGCCTCCATCATCACCTTCCCTGACGGGTGCACCTCGGCGGGCACGGAGAAGGTCCGCCTTGTGCTGTATCTGCCGTTGGTGTTGACGGTCTTCGACTCGCTCATCGCGACCATCCCGGCCGGGATGGTCAGGACGGCCGAGCTCCTGCACCAGTCGAAGAACCCTCCGGAGAACTCGCCCGACGATCTGGCCTGGGCGAAGGCGTCGAGCGCGCGCAGCGCGTCCCAGGTCTTGGAGGCCCAGACCCTGGCGAGTGTGGGGTAGGTGAGGTCGAGTTTCGCGGCCTCGGTGTCGGTGTCGCCGATCTCCACGTGGACCAGCTTCTCCCGCGCCATGTTCAGGGCGTCCATGAGGCTGGTCGGTTCGAAGACGGCGTCGTCGGGGGAGAGCCCGAAGGCGGGACTGCCCGCCCTGGCCAGCCTGCCCTCAAGCCAGCGGACCCGTTCCTGGAGCTTGCGGGCGGACGCGACGGCCTCGGCGTACTCCTGCTGGAGGATCTCGTGCTCGGTGTGCAGGCGGTCCATCTCACCGGCCAGCCTGTCGCTCTCGTCCTCGGCCTCGGCCAGCAGCTGGTCGCCGCTCTGCCGTACGACGACCAGATCGCGCAGGCCCTCGACGTGCGCGCCGAGGGTGCGCATCTGACGCAGGATCTCCCCGTTGCCGGAACCACTGCCGGAACCGCCGCCGGAACCGCCGCCGGAGGCCCCGGATGAGGAGGCCGCCAGGCCGAGAGCGGCGTCCAGCTCGCCCCGCAGCTCCCTGACCACCACGGCGGCGACCAGGCGGGCCAGCTCGTCCACGTCCAGGGAACGCCGCTCCTGCGCGGGCTCCGGCTCGGTGGCCGGGACGGCTGTCGCCGCGGGCTCGGGTTCGGCGGGGGGTTCCGCGCCGCGCGCGGGGACGGGTTCGGCGGGGGCGCTGCGGGGGCCCATCGCCATCATCCAGCGGCGCAGCCCGTCTCCCGGGGAGCCGGTGGGCGCGGGACGCGGGGTCATGGCCTCGGCCAGGTCACCGGCGGTCGCCTTGCCGACCAGGATTCTGGAGACGACCCGGTAGGCCCGTTGCACGTCGTCGGGGAGCGCGCGCCGCGCCGTCTCCCCGATGATGCCGTCCGCGGCCAGGTCGAGGGCCTGCCTGCCCTGCTTGCGGACCATCGCCCCGCCCATCGGGCGGTGCCGGTAGGGGTAGCTCTCCCCGCCCGGGTCGAACGGGGCCACGTAGGTGCGGATCCCCCCGCCGAACACCCCGAGGTCGGAGCCCATGGCCTCGTTGAAGCGCTGCTGGGCGTGCAGGTCGGCGAAGCGTGCGACCATCCCGGCCCCGGCGACCGCGCCCGCCAGGTATTCGGCCCGGGTCCTCGCCGCCCGCGGGTCCTGCGGATCGACCGAGACGACGGCCACCGGGACGCGGCGCCTGCGTTCGGAGAGCACCGAGACCAGCCGGTGGACGGCGTCCTCGTCGACCTCCTCTGCGGCGTCCGGCAGGTGCGTGCCGCCGTCGGTGATCCTGGCGGTGCGCAGGTAGGCCTGGACGAACCCCGGGGCGTGTCCCGCACCGCTCTCACCGTCCCCCTCGACCGTGACGACCACCCAGCCCGCCGGTCCGCCCGTCCGTTCGGCGTAGGCGACCCGGGTGCGCAGCAGGCCCTCCGCCCGGTTCTCCTCGACGAGGTAGCGCCCGCACTCGCCCGAGCGCTCGACGCGGACCCGGACTCCGTCCCGCTCGAACTCCTGCGCCTCCCTGCCCGTCTCCGGGGCCGGCAATCCCCTGGCGGCGAGCCACTCCCCGAAGGTGCGTCGCAGCCGGGGGGATATCGGTGCGGTCCTGTCCCGGAGGACCGCTTGGTACAGGCGACTTACGTTCGGCGACATGGCAGCGACTTCCATACTCACGAGGGGCGGCGCCCGCCGCGGGGGCGGGCACCGCCTGAACGGCCGGGCGGGCGTCCGCGGGCGCGCCGGGGCAGGCGTGCTCGCGGACGGTGTGCAGGGAGCGGGGAAGGTCATCAGATCACGAACGTGAGGGCGACGGCAGGCAATCAGGCGATTGCCCACCGTACGGGGATGTGTCCGCCGTCCGTCACCTCCGGTGCTTCCGGCCTGCCCGGATCGGGTTGGAGGCCGTCCGTAATTGCATTTATTTCCTATCTGTATAGTATGTTTTGCGCCGAATCCCCGGAAAGGAACACCGATGACCGTCCCGCCCGCCCAGCTCCTGTGGTACCTCACCGCCCCCGACGGGCCGTACCCCTGGGAGGAGCGCGGCCGATGGGCCACCGACTTCGACCACCTGCGCCACGTCGCGGAGACGATCGACCGGCTCGGCTACTACGGCGCGCTGCTGGGCACCGGCCGGGACGACGGGCTGACCGTCGCGGCGGCCATGGCCGGGGCCACCCGGAGGATGCGGTTCCTCACCGCCGTCTACCCCGGTCTGACCTCACCCGCCAAACTCGCCCAGATCGCGCACACCATCGACCGCTTCTCCGGCGGGCGGCTGCTGTTCAACGTGGTCAACGGCAACGACGCCACCCTCGCCCAGTACGGCCTGCACCTCGGCCACGACGAGCGCTACGACTTCAGCGCCGAGTACTGGGACGCCTTCCAGCGCGTCTACCTCGGAGAGCCGGAGCCGTACGAGGGCAGGCACGTCCGGCTGGCGGGCCGGGCGGGGCCCGGGGGACCGCTGTCTCCGTGGGGCACGGCCGTACGCCCGACACCGCTGTGGGGCGCGGGCACCTCACCCGCGGGCGTCGCCCACTCGGCGGGCCTGCTCGACGTCTACCTCAGCTTCGCCGACACCCCGCAGCGCCTCGGCGAGAAGTTCCGCCGCGTCGGTGCCGAGGCCGCCAAGCACGGCCGCACCCTGAGGTACGGCACCCGCCTGCAGATCATCGTGCGCGAGACCGAGGAGGAGGCCTGGGAGCACGCCGCCTCGCTGCTGCGCGCGACCTCGGTCGAGACCGCCCTCGAACTCGCCAAGTGGAACCTGCCCGAACCGATCGAGACCTACCGGAGCCAGGACCAGCGGGTCAACCGGCGTCTTGAGGCGCTGCGCTCCGGGCGCCTGCCCGACGTGCGCGACCTGGAGATCCACCCCAACGTCTGGACCGGGCCCAGCCTGTTCGGCTTCGACGTGGTCTCACCGAGCTCGGGCACCTACCTGGTCGGCAGCGCGGAGAACGTCGCCGCCCGCATCCGCGAGTACCAGGAGCACGGCGTCCAGTCCTTCATCCTGTCCGGCTTCCCGCTGATCGCCGAGGCGCACCGGGTCGCCGACCTGCTCTTCCCCCTGCTCGACCTCGACCACGGCTTCGAGATCCCCTCGCTGCGCGCGGACGCGTAACCCCTCAGGAGACACTTCGATGAACGGCCAGATCACCCGGCGTGGCTTCCTCGGCGGAGCCGTACTTCTCGGCGGGGCGGCGCTCGTCGGCTGCGCCCCGGGGCAGGAGGCCGCGCGCCCTGGAACGATCCAGCAGGCCGCGGTCGCCGACGGCGCCCCCAGGCGGGGCGGCAGGCTCAGGCTCGGCGTGGTCGACGGCGACAGGGCGGGCACGCTCGACGCGCACAAGCCGCTCACCATCGGCTCGATCATCAGGGGCTTCGCGGTCTACAGCAAGCTGTGGGAGTGGGACGCCGAGATGAACTGGTCCCCGGCCCTGGCCGAGGAGACCGAGGCGAACGCCGACGCGACGACCTGGACCGTACGGCTCAGGCAGGGGCTCGAGTTCCACAACGGCAAGACCATCACCGCCGACGACGTGATCTTCTCGGCCCGGCGGCTCACCGACCCCGCGCTCGGCTCCCCCTGGGCGGCGCTGCTGTTCACCCTCGACCGGGAGCGGATCGACAAGGTCGACGAACGGACCGTGCGCTTCCACTTCAAGGACGGCAAGGGCTTCGTGCCCTTCCCCGACACCTTCACCAACTTCGGCGCCGTCGTCCCCGTCGACTACGACCCGGCCAGGCCGGTCGGGGCGGGGCCGTACAAGCTCAAGGAGTTCACCCCGGGGCGGCGGTCGCTGTTCACCCGGTTCGAGAACTACTTCAAGGACGGCCGGCCGTACGCCGACGAACTGGAGATCATCGACTTCCAGGACGAGGCGTCCCGGATCGCCGCGCTGCAGGCCGGCCAGATCTCCCTCGCCAACGGCATCGGCGCCGACCAGGTCAGGCTGCTGCAGGGCGACCCGAGGGTCAGGGTGGTCGTCTCCGAGACCAGCAACTGGCAGTCCTTCGACCTCAACCTCAGCAAGGAGCCCTTCCGCGACGAGCGGGTGCGTGAGGCGTTCCGGCTGCTGACCGACCGGCAGGAACTGGTCGATCGCGCCCTGTCCGGCCACGGGCGCCTCGCCAACGACCTCTACTCGCCGCAGGACCCCACCTTCGACCGGAGCATCCCGCAACGTCCCCACGACGTCGAACGGGCCAGGGCGCTGCTGAAGGAGGCGGGCCGGGAGAACCTGCAGATCGAGCTGGTCTCCGGCGAGGGCGGGGACGCCGCCGCGCTGGTCTTCGCCGCCCAGGCGAAGAAGGCCGGGATCACCGTCACGGTGAAGAAGGTCGACGCCGCGACCTTCAACGGCCCGCGGCGCCTCGACTGGACGATGAGCACCGGCGGCCTGCTGACCGAGTCGTTCCTGTCCAGCGCCCTGCACCTGGACGCGCCCGTCTCGGCCGCGAACAAGACCCACTTCTCCGACCCGCGCTTCACCGAGCTGTTCGAACAGGCCGTCACCCAGCCGGACACCGCCAGGCGCGCCGAACTGGTCCACGAGATGCAGCGCATCCAGCACGCGAAGGGCGGAATGGTCATCTGGGGCTTCAACAACGCCCTGGACGCGGTCTCGACCGGCGTCGGCGGCGTCACCCCGGAGCACACCCAGTTCGCGACCTGGCGTTTCGAGAAGCTCTGGGTCAAGGAGACGACCTGATATGACCGGACAGGAACCGGGGCGACCCCGGGCGGGCGGCCGGGGGAGGTGGCTGCTGCGCCGGGTCGCGTACGGCGCGGCGGCGGTCTGGGCCACCAGCGTCGTGGTGTTCGCCGCGACCCAGGCGCTGCCCTCCGACCCGGCCATGGCGATCCTCGGCGGGGACGCGACCCCGGAGAGCCTGGCCCGGCTACGGCTCGACCTCGGACTCGACCGGCCGCTGTGGCAGCGGTACCTCACCTGGCTCGGCGGCGTCATCACCGGTGACCTGGGCCGATCCCTCGACTCCGGCACCGACGTGGCGTCCCTGCTCGGCGGCAGGCTCGTCAACTCCCTGGCCCTGCTGGCCTCGGCGCTGACCGTCGCCGTCGCCCTCGCGCTGGTCCTCGGCCTGTTCGCCGCGCTGCGCAGGGGCGGCCTCGCCGACCGCGTCGTCACCTCGGCGGCGGTCTCCCTGCAGGCCGTACCGGGCTTCGTCGTCGCCGTCGCCCTGATCGTCCTGCTGGCCACGACCGTCTGGCCGGTCCTGCCGGCCGCATCGCTGCTCGAACCCGGGGTGTCGCCGTTCGCCCAGCCCCGCTATCTCGTCCTGCCCGCCCTGACCCTGGTCGCCGCGGAGACGCCCTACCTGCTGCGCCAGGTCCGCTCCTCGGTGGCCGAGGCTTTGGAGTCCGACTACGCGACCGCCGCCCGGCTGCGGGGTGTCCCGGAACGCCGGGTGATCTGGCGCCACGCCCTGCCCAACGGGCTGGTGCCCGCCGTACAGGCGACGGCGCTGACCACCGGGGTGCTGCTCGGCGGCTCGCTGGTCGTCGAGGTCGCCTTCAGCTACCCGGGCCTCGGCGGCGCGCTGAACGCGGCGGTCGGCGCCCGCGACGTCCCGGTGATCCAGGCGGCGGCCCTGCTCGTCGCGGGCGGGGTGGTCGTCGTCAACCTCCTGGCCGACCTGGTCACCGTGCTGCTGACCCCCAGGCTCAGGACGGGGGAGCGGTGAGCGCGACCCGTCTCCCGCGCGACCGGCGGGCGGGCGCGGGCGCGGTCGTGAACGTCCTGGCGGGGGCCGTCCGCCCGCTGCGCGACCGGCAGGTCAGGTTCGGGGCGCTGCTGACCGTCCTCGTCGTGCTGGTCGCGGTGCTCGGACCGGTGGCGGCGCCGTACGCGGCCGACGAACTGGTCGGACCGGCCTACGGCGCGCCCGCCCCCGGGGCGCCGCTCGGCTACGACTACCTGGGCGCCGACGTGCTGTCACGGGTGCTGCTCGGCGGGCGCTCCCTCGTGCTGACGACCGTCTGCGCCGCCGTCCTCGCGCTGCTCGCGGGCGCGGCGATCGGCATGTCGGCCGCCTGGACCGGGCGCCTGGCCGACCGGGCCGTGCTGTGGTGCGCCGACGTGCTGCTGGCCTTCCCGCACCTGGTGCTCGTGCTGCTGGCCGTCTCGATGCTCGGCCGCTCCCGCCCGCTGGTCGTGGCGACCGTCGCCGTCACGCTGCTGCCCGGCACGGTACGGCTCGCCAGGAGCCTGACGCTCGGCGTGATGGGGCAGGAGTACGTGGAGGCGGCCAGGCTCCTGGGCTACCCCCGGCGCCGGATCCTGTTCCGCGAGATCCTGCCCAACGTCACCACGCCGCTGCTGGTCCACCTGGGCGCGATGCTCACCTGGTCGGCCGGGCTGATCGCCGCGATGAGCTTCCTCGGGTACGGCGTGGCGGCCCCGGCGGCCGACTGGGGGCTGATGGTCAACGAGAACCACGGCGGCCTGCGCCTGCAGCCCTGGGCGGTGCTCGCCCCCGTCGTCCTGATCGCCCTGTTCGCGCTGGGCGTCAACACCCTGGCCGAGGGGCTCGGCCGTACCGTCGCGCCGGTCGAGGAGGAACGGTGAACGCCCATCCGCTGCTGCGCGTCGAAGGACTGCGGGTCGCCCTGGACAACGGCCCCGAGATCCTGTCCGGCGTCGGCCTGACCCTCGGCCCCGGCGAGATCGTCGGCCTGGTCGGGGAGTCGGGCTCAGGCAAGACCACGCTGGCCACCGCCCTGCTCGGACACGCCAGGCGGGGGGCCCGGATCACCGGGGGCTCGGTCACGGTCGGCGGCGTCGACGTCCTCGGGCTGTCGCCGCGTGAGCTGCGGCGGGCACGCGGCGGGCTGGTCGGCTACGTCGCCCAGGACCCGGCGACCGCCCTCAACCCGGCGCTGCGGATCGGCACGCAGCTGGCCGAGATGGTGGCCGTGCACCGGCCCGGCCTGCGCGGCCGGGCGGCGGCCGCCGAGGTCGGGGCCGCGCTCGACGCGGCGGGGCTGCCCTCGGAGGAGGCCTTCCTGCGGCGCTACCCGCACCAGCTCTCCGGAGGCCAGCAGCAGCGGGTGCTCATCGCGCTCGCCTTCCTGCCCGGCCCCCGGCTCGTCGTGCTCGACGAGCCGACGACCGCCCTCGACGTCACCACCCAGGCGCGTGTCCTGGCCTCGGTGCGTGAGATGTGCCGGGACCGGGGGGCCGCCGCGGTCTACGTCTCCCACGACCTGGGGGTCGTGCGGGGCCTGGCCGACCGGATCGCGGTCATGTACGCGGGCCGTGTCGTGGAGACCGCCCCCCTCGGCACGTTCTTCCCGACCGGGACGGCCGGGACGCCGGGGGCGTCCGCCGGAGCGCGGCACCCGTACACGCGTGGCCTGCTGGCCGCCTCCCCGGACGTCGCCGTCCGCCGGGCGCCGCGGTCCATCCCCGGGCACGCCCCGTCGCTGACGGCCAGGCCGTCCGGCTGCGCGTTCGCGCCGCGCTGCGCCAGGGCCGACGCGCTCTGCCGGGAGGAGACGCCTTCGCAGACGGGACAGGGGCCGGAGCACCTGGTGGCCTGCCACCACCCGGTCGCCGTCCCGGAGATCACCGTCGCCGACGTCGTCGCGGACCTCCCCGAGGTACGGCCCGGCGCGGACGCGGAGCCGTTGCTGCGGGCCCGCGACGTCTCCTTCTCCTACGGTCGCGCCCACCGGGTGCTGCACGAGGTCTCCCTCGACCTGCGGGAGGGGGCCTTCCACGCGCTGGTCGGGGAGTCGGGGTCGGGCAAGACGACCCTCGCCCGGGTGCTGTCCGGATTCGGCGGCCATGTCACGGGCACCCTGTCCTACGCGGGGGCGCCGCTGGCGGTCGCCGGGACGGACAGGCCCGCCGAGCTGCGGCGCCGGATCCAGTACGTGTTCCAGAACCCCTACCGCGCGCTCAACCCCCGGCACACGGTCGCCGAGATCCTGCGGACCCCGATCAGGCACCTCTTCGGCGTCTCGCAGGACGAGGCGCGGCGGCGGGCACTGGACGCCCTCGACCGGGTGGCGCTCCGCCCGGAGATCGCCAGGAGCCGTCCCGGGGAGCTGTCCGGGGGCGAGCGCCAGCGCGTGGCCGTCGCGCGTTCCCTCGTCTGCGACCCCAGCGTGCTGATCTGCGACGAGATCACCTCCGCGCTCGACGTCTCGGTCCAGGCCGCGGTCCTGGAGCTGCTCACGACGCTGCGCCGTGACGGTCTGACCGTGCTGTTCGTCACCCACGACCTGGGGGTGGTCCGCGCGGTCGCCGACGAGGTCTCGGTCATGCACCGGGGGCGGATCGTCGAGCACGGCCGTACCGGCGACGTCCTGGATGACCCGGCGGACCCCTACACCCGGTCCCTGGTCACCGCCGCGCGGGGAGCCGTCACAGCCTGAGGACGACCGGGCCGGGGAGGCCTGCGGTCCCGGCAAACGTGGTAATCCGGTCCTATTTCCGGACTCATGGTGGAAGGTAGCGTCGATCCGGGGTCCGCGCCGACATGGCCCGTTCGGCCGTCCCACAGGCTCGGCCCCTGCCGGGGGCCCCGCCCGCACAGGAGGAACGATGACGGATGACCGGACGGCCGTCGTGCCGCAGGGGATCGACGAACGAAGCCTCGCCGCGCTGCTGACGCGGGAGCGCGCCGCCTGGATCGAGGGCAGGCCGAGGTCGGCGGCGCTGTACGAGCGCGCCCGCGCCTCGCAGTTGCACGGCACACCGCAGCACTGGATCAGGCAGTTCCCGCCGCCGGTGCCGCTGACGGTCGAGCGGGCCACCGGCGCCCGCCTGCACGACGTCGACGGACACGACTACGCCGACTTCGGCCTGGCGGGCACGGCGGCGCTGTGGGGGCACGACCATCCCGCGATCGTCGCGGCGCTGCGTGACCAGCTCGGCCGGGGCAGCGTGACCCTGTGGCCGAACGAGGACCACGTGTGGGTGGCCGAGGAACTGCGGAACCGTTTCGGCCTGCCGTGCTGGCAGTTCGCCGTCTCGGCCACCGACGCGAACCGGTTCGCGCTGCTGCTGGCCAGGGTGGCCACGGGGCGGGAGCGGATCCTGATGTTCAACCGGGCCTACCACGGCGCGGTCGAGCAGACCTACGCCGTGCTGACCGAGGAGGGCGTCACGCCGCTGCCCGGCGTCGACACGGGCGGCGTGGACGTGCGGCGGACCACGAAGGTGGTCGAGTTCAACGACCTCGACGCGCTGGAACGGGAGCTCGCGCCACGGGACGTCGCCGCGGTGATCGCCGAACCGGTGATGACCAACGGCGGCGCGGTGATCCACCCCGACCCCGGATTCCACGCGGGCCTGCGTGAGATCACCCGCCGTACGGGGACCCTGCTGCTCATCGACGAGACCCAGACGATCCCGGCCGGTCCGGGCGGCTGCGTCCGTGAGTTCGGCCTGGAACCGGACCTCGTCACCATGGGCAAGTGGATCGCCGGGGGCGTCCCCGCAGGCGTGTACGGCATGTCCGAGGAGGTCGCCGCGGCGGCGGCGCGCTACACCCAAGACGGCGACGGCGGTCTCGGCAGCACGCTGGCGAGCGGCCCGCTCGCGGTCAGGGCCATGCGGGCGGTGCTCGAAGAGGTCATGACGGAGCGTACGTACGCGCACATGAACCGTCTCGCCGACCGTTACGGCCGCGGGATCGAGGAGGTCGTCGCGGCGCACCGCCTGCCCTGGCACGTCGGCCGCCTCGGGGGCCGCGTCATGTACGCCTTCACCCCGGAGCCGCCGCGCAACGCCGGGCAGCCCTATCCCCGGAGCGCCTCGCTGCGTGAGGCGCTGTGGCTGTACCTGGCCAACCGGGGGATCGCGCTCGACGGGATGAGCGGCGCGGCGCTGTTCTCGCCACTGTCGGAGGAGTCCGACGTCGACCGGCACAACGAGCTGTTCGCCAAGGTGATCGCCGAGCTCGTGGGGTAATGAGGGCGATGACGGAGCCCGGCGGGTTCACCGAGGCCACCGAGACCATCGGGCCGTCGAGGCCGCTGTGGTCGTCAAGGCCGGGGTGGGCCCGCCGGCGCACGGCCGCCGTCCGGTGACGAACACCGCACGACGGGGACCCGGACGGCACGGGCCCGAAGCCGAAACATTTCCTTAATACGGGTTCTTCGGGGAAGTCGTGCCGGGAAAGGTCTTTGCCTGGTTCGCGGTCGTCGTGTCACATGACCGGGTGCCGGAAGCGCTTTTTGGAACCGTGCTCCCCCGCTTCCTTCCCGCCCCGTCCTGGCCGGTGGGAGAGACTTCTGTGTACCCTTCGGCGCGGTGCGGGACAGAGAAAGCAGAGGCCGGAAACGGCCCGAATTGATGGCTTGAGCGAGCTTTTCTGGCCTTTTGTCCGGCCCAAAAAGTGCTGTATGGAACTTTAACGACACCGCCGTGTCGCCTCGGGACGTTAATGTTTTCCACAAAAACATCCTTGTCGGGAAAACCATTCAGTGAGAGCTTGGGAAAACGGCTCGTCGTCCACTTCGAGAGGTGTTTCCCGGCCATGGTTGATGACGTCAACGACCTCGCGGACTCCGCGGACCTGCCCGCGCTCCCCTTCACGCGGAGTAACCCTCTTGACCTGCCGCAGACCTACCACGCGTTGCTCAACGACGAACCGGTGGCCAGGGTGCGCACCCAGGCGGGCGACGTCGCCTGGCTGGTGACCGGCTACGAGGAGGCCAGGGAGGCCTTCGCCGAGCGACGCCTGGGCCGCTCGACCCCCACCCCGGAGCGGGTGTCCAGGATCTCCAACTCGGTGCTGCTGGGCGGCCCGCGCAGCGACACCATCGAGGTCGAGAAGGTCAAGCACGAGCGGATGCGCCGCCTGTTCGCCCCCGCCTTCTCCGCCCGCAGGATGAGCGCCCTCACGCCGCGCATCAGGGAGTTCGTCGACACGCTCCTCGACGACATGGCCGAGCACGGCCCCCCGGCCGACCTGCGGGAGCGCATCTCCCTCCCGCTTCCCGTGCTGGTGATCTGCGAACTGCTCGGCGTGCCGTACGCCGACCGCGGCTACTTCAGGAAGCTGGCCGAGACGGTGGGCAACCTGAGCGACCCGCGCCGGGCCCAGGACGCGATGGACGCGCTGAGCGAGTACACCAGGAAGATCGTCATCGACAAGCGGGAGAATCCCGGCGAGGACGTCTTCTCCGACCTGGCCAGGGCGGACGTGTCGGACGAGGAGGTCGCCATGCTCTCCGCCGGGCTGCTGTTCGCGGGCCACGAGACGACCATCAACCAGATCGACTACGGCGTGCTCCTGCTGCTGTCCAACCCGGAGCAGCGCGACGCCCTGGTCGCCACCCCGGAGATGATCGACAGGGCGGTCGAGGAGATCCTGCGGATCGCGGCCCCGAGCAACCACGGCCTGCCCCGCTACGCGCACGAGGACGTGACGATCGGCGGTGTGACGATCGAGCGCGGCGACGCGGTGATCATCGCCATGACGGCGGCCAACCGGGACGAGCGGGCCTTCACCGACCCCAACCGCTTCGACATCGGGCGCGCCCCCGGCAGCCAGCACCTCGGGTTCGGCTACGCGATCCACTACTGCATCGGGGCGAGCCTGGCCAGGATCGAGATGCGCGAGATGATCGGCGGCCTGTTCCGCCGCTTTCCCACGCTCGCCCTGACCGTGCCGCCTGAGGAGCTGACCGAGCAGAGCGACTCGCTCACCGGAGGGGTCGACCGCATCCCGGTCACCTGGTGATCCCGGCGCCGTCCCTCGCCGGAGGGCGGGAATGGCGGCGCAGCAGCAGCATCGCCGCGTCGTCCTGCAACGGCCCGCCGACGTGGTCGAGCAGGTCGGCGCGCAGTTCCTCAAGCGCGGCCTGGGGGTCGGAGCCGCCGAGCACCCACGCGCGGTCGAGGAGGGGGTAGAAGGCGCCGGAGGCGTCACGGGCCTCGATGACGCCGTCGGTGTACAGCAGGATCTGGTCGCCGGTCCCGAACGGCACCCGGTAGGGGGCGGGGACGGCGGGCCCGAGGGAGACGAGGCCGAGCGGGGGGATCTCCTCCTCCGGCTCGGCCAGCAGGATCCGGCCGTCGCTGCGCATGATCAGGGGCGGCGGGTGGCCGAAGTTCAGCAGGGAGATCTCCTCCTCGTGCACCTGGGCGAGGATGGCGGTGACGAACCTCTCGCCTCCCAGGTGACGGGCGAGGCTGTTTTCGAGCCGGTCGCCGATGCCCGGCAGGTCGGGTTCGTCGTAGGCCGCCTCGCGGAACGCGCCGAGCGTCCAGGCGGCGGTCTCGACCGCCTGCAGCCCCTTGCCCTGCACGTCGCCGATGAGCAGGCGCACCCCCTGCGGTGTGGTGACGACCTCGTAGAGGTCCCCGCCGATGCGGGCCTCGGCCGCGGCCGAGGTGTAGGACAGCGCGATGCGCAGGTCGCCCGCCCGGCGCGGCACCGGGCGCAACAGCACGTGCTGGGCCGTCTCGGCGACCATCCGCACGTTGGCCAGTTCGCGCTCGCGGCGGATGCGCAGGTGGGCGGCCAGCATGCTGGCGCCGGTCACCGCGGTGATCGTCGCGATCGTGAGGTTGTTCTGCCGGTTGAACAGCACGCCGCTGTAGGCCGAGAGCGGCAGGCAGATGGCCAGCGCCAGCGCGCCGACGAGTACGGTGCGCCGTACGCCGCCGGACACCGAGGCGAAGGTCGGCCCGAGGGTCAGCAGCGGCAGGAAGCCGAGCCTCGGACCGGCGAGCATGTCGGTCAGGCCGACGGCGCCCATCACCGCGAACGGAAGGATCTTGAGTACCGCCTGTGATCTGCGATGGATCTCCGGCGCCGGGGAGTGCAGGGCTGGCCTCCAGGAATCGTGGAACAGAACGCCTGCTGCTCATGGTGCCGAGAGAGCATCACGATCAGCTGGCAAGATTGCTCGATCAGGGTTCGTTCCTGTCCCGTGGGTGAGAACAGGGCACTGATAAAGTCGTCCCCGGTGAGCCGGGAAGCCTGGTCGGCGCTGTCATGCCGTATGGCCTGGAAGGTGCTCGCCGATGTCTCCGTCCCCGCCCGCCGGGCTCCTGACCCGCCCGGGGAACCACCGCCCGCCCGGCGGAGGACCCACGTCACCGGAACCAGTGCCGCGGGTCGCCGCGGCGAGGAGGACTCTCCGATGCGCGCACGCGACCTGCTGACCGCCTTTCCCACGGTCACCCTTGAGACCCCGGTCGCCGAGGCGGCCAGACTGCTGGCCGACCAGGGACTGCCCGGCCTGATCGTCGTCGACGGCGACGGCCTGCCCATCAGCATCCTGCCCGGCACGCAGGTGCTGCGCCTGGCCGTGCCCGGCTACTGCCAGGACGACCCGGCGCTGGCCCGGGTGGTCGACGAGGCGCACGCCGACGGCTTCCTGCGGGCGGTCGCCGGACGGACGGTACGTGAGGCGATGCCCCGCGAACGCAGGGAACTGCCGGTCACCGACCCGGACGCGACGGTGCTTGAGGTCGCCGCCCTCATGGCGCGCACCCACAGCCCGCTGGCCGCGGTCGTCGACGACGGCCGCCTGGTGGGCGCGGTCACCCTGCGGACGCTGCTCGACCGGGTCCTGGCCGCGTGAGCGCCCTCGCCTGGCTTTCGGTCGCGGTCTTCCTCGGCGCCTACGCGCTGATCGCCACCGAACGGGTGCACCGGGTCGCCGCCGCCCTCGGCGGTGCCGGGATCATGCTGCTGATCCACGCGACCGACGCCGAGGCCGCGTTCTTCTCCCAGCACACCGGCGTCGACTGGAACGTCGTCTTCCTGCTGCTGGGCATGATGGTCATCGTCGGCGTGCTCAAGCAGACCGGCGTCTTCGAGTACCTCGCGATCTGGGCCGCCAAACGGGCCAGGGGCAGGCCGTACCGGCTGATGGTGCTGCTGGTCGTCATCACCGCCTTGGCCTCCGCCCTGCTGGACAACGTCACCACCGTGCTGCTCATCGCCCCGGTGACGTTCCTGGTGTGCGAACGGCTGGCCGTACCGGTGGCGCCGTTCCTGATCGCCGAGGCGATGGCCTCGAACATCGGCGGCACCGCCACCCTGGTCGGCGACCCGCCCAACATCATCATCGCCAGCCGGGGCGGCCTGACCTTCAACGACTTCCTGGTCCACCTGGCGCCGCTGATCGTGCTGCTGATGGTGGTCTTCGTGGTGCTGTGCCGGTTCCTGTTCCGCGGGGCGTTCGCGCACGACCCGGCGCGGGCGGCCGACGTGATGGCACTCGACGAACGTGAGGCGATCACCGACCGCAGGCTGCTGTGGCAGAGCCTGGTCGTGCTGGCCCTGGTCCTGGTGGCCTTCGTGCTCCACCCCGTCCTGCACTACGAGCCGTCCGTCGTGGCGATCCTGGGGGCGGGTTTCCTGGTGGCCGCGACCAGGGTCACCGCGGAGGAGGCCATCTCCGAGGTGGAGTGGCCGACCCTGACCTTCTTCGCCGGGCTGTTCGTCATGGTCGGAGCGCTGGTCGAGACCGGTGTCATCGAACAGGTCTCCCGTGCCGCCGTCGAGGCGACCCAGGGGCGGCTCGGGGTGGCCGCCACGGGCCTGCTGTGGGGGTCGGCCGGGATCTCGGCGATCGTCGACAACATCCCGTACGTGGCCACGATGAGCCCCATCGTGGCCGACCTGGTGAACGCGGCCGGAGGCGGTGAGCACGCCAGGGTGCTGTGGTGGGCGCTCGCGCTCGGCGCCGACCTGGGGGGCAACGCCACCGCCGTCGGCGCCGCGGCCAACGTCGTCGTGCTCGGCATCGCCGCCCGCAACGGCACCCCGATCAGCTTCTGGGGTTTCACGAGGTACGGCCTCGTCGTCACGCTCGTCACCGTCGCCGTGGCCACGCCGTACCTGTGGGTGCGATACCTGCTCTAGCGGCGTCTGACCAGCAGCCACAGCAGGTACGGCGCGCCGACGACACCGGTCACGACACCCGCGGGCAGCGGCACGCCGGGCACCGCGAACTGGGCGACCAGGTCGGAGGCGAGCAGCAGCGCGGCCCCGGCCAACGCGGACGGCAGCAGGGCGACGGAGCCCGTCCGGACGACGCGGCGCGCCACCGGGGCGCTGACCAGCGCGACGAACGGCACCGGCCCCACGACGGCGACGGCCGTGGCGGCCAGGGCGGCGGCGAGCCCGAGCACCAGCGTCCGGACGCGCCCGACCCGCTCGCCGAGAGCCGTCGCCGGGTCGTCGCCCAGTTCGAGGACGGGCAGCCCGCGCCCCGCGGCCAGCGCGGCGGGCACCAGCACCACCCCGCAGGCCGCCAGCGTCAGCGAGGTGTCCCAGCCAGCCCTGCCCAGGCTGCCGTTGATCCACACCAGCGCCTCCTGGGTGTCGCGCACGTCGCCGCTGGTGAGCACGTACGAGACGACGGCCGTGCACAGGGCGGAGACGCCGATGCCGACGATGACGAGGCGGTGACCGGCGCGCCGCCAGGACAGCAGGTAGACGGCGGCGGTCGCGACCAGGGCGCCGCCGAGCACGACACCGGTCAACGACAGGCCGCTCAGCCCGAAGGCGATGAGCCCGAGAATCCCGGCCGCACCCGCGCTCTGCGTGACACCGATGACGTCCGGGCTGGCCAGGGGGTTGCGCAGGATCGACTGGAGCAGCGCGCCGGACAGGCCCAGGCACGCCCCGGCCAGCAGCGCGGTGAGCATGCGCGGCATGCGCAGTTCCATGATGACGAACCCGGTCATCGGGTCCGCGCGGCCGAGGACGGCGCCGAGGACCTCCTGCGGGCTGACCGACGCCTTGCCGAGCGCGAGCCCGCACACGGCCAGCGCGGCGATCCCGGCCGCGAGCACGGCGGTGACCCAGGCCTCGCGCAGCCGGGCCCGCCTGCGCAGCCTGCCGGTCGGTGATCCGGTGACGGTCATCGGCGTCCCCTCCCGCGCGGCCGTACCAGGGCGATGAGCAGCGGGGCGCCGACCGCCGCGACCACCACGCCCACCTGGAGCTCGCCGGGGCGCGCGACGATGCGGCCCAGCACGTCGCAGCCGATGAGCAGGATCGGGCCGGAGAGCGCCGCGTACGGGACCATCCAGCGGTGGTCGGGTCCCGCGAGCCCGCGTGAGGTGTGCGCGACGATCAGCCCGGCGAAGGCGACGGGCCCGGCGGCGGCGGTGGCCGAGCCGCACAGCAGCACCACCGTCAGCGTGGCGAGCGCCCGGGTGAGCCCGACCCGCTGGCCCAGGCCACGGGCGGTGTCCTCGCCCAGGGCCAGGCCGTTGAGCGGCCTGCTGACCGCGACGGCGAGGACGAGCCCGGCGGCGACGCCGGGCAGTGTCTGCCACAACACCGGGAACCCCCGGGCGGCCAGCGCGCCGACCTGCCAGAAGCGCATCTGGTCGAGGGCGGAGCGGTCGGTGAGCAGCACCGCGGTGACCAGCGAGGTGAGCGCCGCGGTGACCGCGGCCCCGGCGAGCACCAGGGTGACCGGGCCGGCACCGCCGCGTCCTCCGGCCCCGGCGACGCCGTACACGAAGGCGGTCACCACCGCGGCCCCGGCGAAGGCGAACCAGATCCTGCCGCCGTCCTGGACGCCGAGGACGCTGACGGCGACGACGACGGCCAGGGAGGCGCCGGAACTGACGCCGAGCAGGCCGGGGTCGGCCATCGGGTTGCGGGTCAGCCCCTGGACGACCACCCCGGCCACGGCCAGGCCCAGCCCGGCCACCACCCCGACGAGGGTCCGGGGCAGCCGCTTCTCGACGATCACCAGGTGGTGCGGGTCCGCCGGGTCGTAGTGGGTGAGCGCCTGCCACACCGTGCGCGGCGGCAGGGCGTTGGCGCCGACGGCGAGGCTGAACGCGCACACCGCGACCAGCGCGACGGCGAGCAGGAGCAGACCGGCGACCAGGGGGCCGGTCCGGCGCCGGGACGCGGGACCGGCAGGGACCGAGGGTCCCCGGGCGTCCCGGGGCGCGGACAGGACGGGCACGTACGGATCTCCAGAGGGCTACGCGCCGGCCTTCGCGGCGGCGGCGGCGAGCTGCGGGACGTACCGGTCGAGCATCCACGGGATGGACAGCACCGTCGGTGCGCTGCTGGCCATCACGAACGACTCACCCACGATGGGCGCGAAGCGCTTGTCCCTGACGTTGGGCATGGCCGAGATGACCGGGTCGGCGACGAACCTGTCGGCCTCCTTCTGGGAGCCGAAGTACATCACCAGGACGTCGGCCTCGATCTTGCCGACGTTCTCGTAGCTGACGTTGTAGAAGTAGGAGCCCGCCTTGGGGTCGGCGTCGAGCGCGGCGACGCTGGGGCTCACGGTCATGCCGAGGTCTCCGAGCAGCGCCACCCGGGGGTCGCTGGCCCGGTAGACGTTGAGCTGGTCGGCCTCGTTGGCGGCGCCGTACAGGAAGGACCTGCCCTTCAGGACCGGGTTGGCCGCGGCGAGGGAGGCGACGTAGGCGGCGGTCCTCTCCTTCAGGGCCGTGGCCTCGGCGCTGCGGCCGAGGGCCTTGCCGATGATCTCGACCTGGTCCTGCCAGGGCAGCGCCCAGGGCTTCTCCGGGTAGGCGACGACCGGGGCGATCCTGCTGAGCTTGGCGAACTCCTCCTTGGTGATGCCCGAGTAGGGGGCGAGGATGACGTCGGGGCGGACTTCGACGATCTCCTCGAACGGCACCTCACCGCTGTCGGAGCTGAGCAGGACCGGGGTGGCACCGCCCAGCTCCTTGATCTTGTCCGCGTCCCAGGGAAACACGCCGTCGGCGTCCCCGCCGTAGGTGTTCCTGGGCATCGCGACCGGGACCACGCCGAGGGCGAGCACGGCGTCCTGGCTCGACCAGCCCCAGGTGACCACGCGCTCCGGCCTCTTGGTGATCACGGCGTCGCCGAGCGCGCTGGGGATGGTGACGGGGAAGGCGTCGCCGGAGGGCACGGCGGGGGAGGCGGCCTGGCCCGGAGAGGACTGCGTCCCGGGTTCGGTGGGAGAGGCGGAGCACCCGGCGAGCGCGAGGGCGGTCAGGGCGACCAGCGCGGCCAGTGCGGTCCTGGATCGCGACCGTACGGCGGTGAGCATGCGATCTCCAAGTGACGGAGGGAGATTTAGGTAAGGCTTACCTTATAAGTATCTTCCGTCACTCTGTCACCGGGGGTGGGGGAACGGTGACAGGTGGATCATTCCGCCGTGGCCCGGGTGTCCGACCAGGCCTCCCACAGGGCGGCGTAGCGCCCTCCCGCGGCCAGCAGCTCCTCGTGCGTGCCGCTCTCCGCCACGCGTCCGTCCTCCATGACGACGATCCGGTCCGCCGTCGCGGCCTGGGTCAGCCGGTGCGCGACCACCAGGGCGGTACGGCCCTCGGCGGCGCGGGCGGCGGCCCGTTCGAGCGCGCGGGCGCCCGCGCTGCCCGCCTCGGCCGTCGCCTCGTCGAGCACCGCGACCTCCGGGTCGGCCAGTACCAGCCGGGCCAGCGCGAGCTGCTGCACCTGGGCGGCGGTGAGCCGGTGCCCGGCCTCGCCGACGACCGTGTCAAGCCCGGCGGGCAGTGCGCGCGCCCACTCCAGTGCGCCGACCAGGGCGAGCGCGGAGCACAGCTCCTCCTCGTCCGCCTCCGGCCTGGCCAGCCTCAGATCCTCGGCCAGCGGCCCGGCGAACACGTGCGACTCCTGCGTGACCAGCACCACCGCGCGCCGCGCGCCCGGCCGGGCGGCGGGCAGCCGTACGGTCCCGGACGAGGGGCGCTGGACGCCCGCGACGATCCTGGCGAGCGTCGACTTGCCCGCCCCGCTCGCGCCGACCAGCGCGACCTGCTCACCGGGGCGCAGGACGAGGTCCACCCCGCGCAGCACCGGTCGTCCCGCCTCGTAGGCGTGCCCGGCGTCGGTCACGGTGACCGTCCGCGGCTCCGGGCCCGGTTCCCGCCCGGCCTCCGGCTCCGTCCCGGGTTCCGGGGGAAGCGTGGCGACCCCCGCCAGGCGCGCCAGCCCGGCCAGGGCCGACTGCGCGTCGTCGAGCAGCACGAGCGCGTTGTTGATCGGGCCGAACAGACTGTGGAAGTACAGCGCGGCGGCGGTCGCGGTGCCGATGGACGCCGAGCCATCCTGAACCAGGAGGAACCCGGCGAACAGTACCGCGGCCAGCCCGATGTACTCGGCGATGTGCAGCCGGCTGTAGAAGCCCACCACGAGCCTGACCCCGCGCATCGTCAGCTCGATCGCCGCCCGCGAGGCGTTCGCGACCCGCCCGGCGTGCTCCTCCTCCATCCGGAAGGCCCGTACGGTCTCCGCGCCGCCGATCGTGTCGAGCAGACGCTGCTGTATCGCCCCGGCCGCGACGCGCTGGCGGGCGTAGAGCGGCACCGCGTTGCGCACGTACCAGCGGGCGGTGTGCGCCTGGACCGGCACCGCGAGCAGCGCGGCGACCAGGAAGCGCCAGTCGAGCAGCGCCATGGCGCCGAGCGTCAGCACGATGGCCAGCAGGGAGCGGGCCAGTTCGGGCAGGGCGTTGCGCACCGACTCGGCCACCCGGGACACGTCACCGGTGACCCGGGCCGTCAGGTCGCCGGAGCCCGCCCGTTCGACCCGCTCCTGCGGCAGCAGCAGCGCGCGCTCGACGAACCGCTCCCGCAGCGCGGCCAGCATGGTCTCGCCGAGCCGCGAGACCAGCGTCAGCCCCAGCGCCGTCGCGCCGCCCTGCAGGAGCGCGACGAGCACCAGCAGCACGGCGGGACCGGTCAGCTCCGTGGCGGGACGGCCCTCGGCGACCAGGTCGACGATGTGCCCGAGGAGCGGCTGGGGGAGCAGCCCGAACGCGGTCGCGCCGACCATCACGGAGAACCCGGCGGTGGCGAGCCCGCGGCGCGGCCGCAGCAGCTCCCACACGAGGGCGCGGGTCCGCGCCGGGGAGGCCGTCGGCAGCGCTCCCTCGGGCGGCGCCGTCTCCGGCTCCCTCCCGCGGTCCCGGGTCACGTCAGCACCGCCGAGCGGTAGGTCTCGTTGCGGCGGGCGAGCTCGGTGTGCGGCCCGGTCTCCACGATCCGGCCGCCGTCCAGCAGCACCACCCGGTCGGCGACCGTGAGCAGCGCCGGGCTGGTGGTGACCATGATCGTGGTACGGCCCCGGCGCAGCTCGCGTATCCCGGCGGCGATCCTGGCCTCGGT
This sequence comes from Streptosporangium sp. NPDC000239, assembly GCF_040300765.1. Taxonomy (NCBI): domain Bacteria; kingdom Bacillati; phylum Actinomycetota; class Actinomycetes; order Streptosporangiales; family Streptosporangiaceae; genus Streptosporangium; species Streptosporangium sp. NPDC000239. The sequence continues at coordinate 105,146 of NZ_JBEPEI010000006.1, forward strand.
GACCGTGTCGACCGCCGTCGTCGGGTCGTGGACCACCAGCACCGGCCGGTCGGCGGCCAGCGCCCTGGCCAGGGCGACCCGCTGCCGCTGCCCGCCGGAGAGCGACCGGCCGCGCTCGGCGACCGCCGTCTCCTGCCCGTACGGCAGGGCGCGGGCGACCTCGTCGGCTCCGGCCGCGGCCATCACCCGCCCCAGATCGGCGTCCTGTTCGGCGACGGCTCCGACGTTGCCGAGCAGTGTGCCCTCGAACAGGTCGGCGTCGTGCGCGGCGACCAGGACGGCGGAGCGCAGGTCACCGGGGTCGAGGTCGCGCAGGCTGACCCCGTCGAGCTCGACCGTCCCGGTCTCCGGGTCGGCCCGCCGGTCCAGGCAGCGCAGCAACGCGAGAGCGTCCGCCGGGTCGGTCGCGGCGACACCGAGCAGTTCGCCGGGCGCGACCTCCAGGTCGATCCCGCGCAGCCCGGCGTGCCCGACCGCGCGCAGGCTGAGGCCGCCCCGGAGGTCACGCGGCAGCCGTGCGGCGCCGGGGGTGACGGCGGGCGGCGCGGCCAGCACCTCGGCGATCCTGGTGGCAGAGGCCCTGGCCTGGGCGAAGGCGGTGTTGACCCGGGCCAGCGACTGCAACGGCCCGATCAGGAACAGCGCGAGCCCGACCGCGGAGATCAGGTCGCCCAGGCTGATCCGCCCGCCGGCGGCCAGCCGTCCGCCGGACAGCCCGACGACCGCGATGAGGCAGCCGGTCAACGCCAGGACCACGCCGTTCTGCAGCGCCTCCGCCCTGGCCGCGCGCATCGTCGCCGCCAGGGAGTCGCGGCTGGTCGCGCGGTACCTGTCCAGGGCGGCCCGTTCCGCGCCGATGCCCTTGAGCACCCGCAGCCCGGCGACCAGGTCGGCGGCCACGCCGGAGGCGCGCGCGGCCCGGTCCTGCTCGGTGGCGCTGCGCCGTTCGAGCGGCCTGCTCAGCAGGTGACCGAGCCACAGCAGCGCCGGGGCGCCTGCCAGCACGACCAGGCCGAGCGGGACCGAGATCCACAGCAGCACGGCGGCCCCGGCCAGCAGCCCGGTGAACGTGGCGGCGGCACCGGGGATCGCGTTGGCCAGCGCGCCGACCCGCCTGGCGTCCTCGGTGGCGATTCCGGCGAGCGCGCCGGGAAGCCGCCCGGACTCGGCGCCGCCGCCGGGATGCAGGACCCGGCCGACGACCTCGGCGCGCAGGGTGTGCGCGATCTCCTCCATGGCGCGGTCGGAGGCGCGGGCGCCGAACCGGTAGCTGAAGGACAGCACGAGATAGACGACCGCCAGGACCGCGAGCCAGCGCAGCAGGGCGCCGAGGTCACCCGCGACGACACCCTGGTCCACGGCCAGGCCGATCAGCACCGGAACCGTGGCCTCTCCCGCCTGGTGCCCGGCGCGCAGCACGGACCCGGCCAGGACCAGGCGTCGCCGCCCGCCGAGCGCCCGGCGCAGAACCACCTGTCCCGGCGACCTCGACCGGCTCACCCGCGCCTCCCGACGTCATGATTAGGGAAGGCTAGCCTATTGTGCGGGTAATGTCCGTTTTGAGTCAGCGATGTCGGTCAGGTGTGTCATTCAGCGCCTTCACCATCCGGTCGAGGGCGGCCTCCCACTGAGCCTCGTCCCTGGCGTAGCAGACCCGGAACCGCCCGACCCCCGACGGCCCGAACTGGTAGCCGGGACTCACCACGACCCCCGCCTCCCGCTGCAGGAGACGGGCCACCGCCACGTCGCTGAGGCCGAGCGCCGAGACGTCGGGCCACAGGTAGGCCGTGCCCGCGCCGGGCCGTACGACCAGGCCGTCGACCTGACGCAGCCGCTCGACGGTCAGGTCGCGGATCACGCGCAGCTCCTCGACCCGGCGCCGCACGAACTCCCGGTCGTCGACCAGCCAGCGGGTGAGCAGCTGCTGGGCGTAGGCGGGGGCGCGCAGGCAGGTCATCGCCATCACCTGCTCGATCGCGTCCACGATCTCCGGGGGCGCGACGACGACCCCGATCCGGTAACCGCTGAGCGACTCGGTCTTCGACCCGCCGAGCATGGTCACCGTCCGCTCCGCCATCCCCGGCTGGGCCGCGAGATGGAAGAACGGGACGTCCGGATAGACCAGCCTGCAGTACAGCTCGTCGACGACCACCAGGAAGTCGTGCCGTACGGCCAGGCGCGCCAGGCCGCGGACCGTCTCCTCGGTGTAGACCGAGCCGGTCGGGTTGTTGGGGTTGGACGTCAGCAGCAGCCTGATCCCGTTCCCGGCCACCTCGTCGAGCGCGTCCAGGTCGAGCTGCGGCCCGTCGGGACCGTCCACCATGCCGACCCGCACCACCCTGGCGCCGAGGAAACGCAGCATCCGCTCGACGAACAGGTACTCCGGGTCGGCGAGCGCCACGGTGTCGCCGTCGTCGACCAGCGCGCTGAGCGTCGTGAACAGGCCGCTCTGAGTCCCGGCGGTCAGCACGAGGTGACGGTCGGGATCGACGTCCACGCCCAGCAGTTCCGCGACGGGACGGGCACAGGCCCGCCGTACCCCGTCGCCGCCCCGGTAGGCGGTGTAGGCCAGTTCACCGTCCCCGGCGGCCAGGGCGAAGGTCTCCAGCGCCCAGTCCGGCGGCGGGAAGCGCACGGTGTCGAAATGGGTCGTGTCGAGCAGTCCGTGCCCGGCGCCGTCCAGCCGCAGGCTGAGATCGGCCTCACGCACGGACGAGCCGATGAGCCGCGCCCGTTCCGGCAGGTGGGTCGCCCGCAGGCGCCGTGACTCCAGCCGTGACTCCAGCCGTGACCCCGGCTGTGATCGCGGCTGCGGTTCCGGGTTCTGTTCCATGGAATGCCCCGTCGCTCTCATGTGGTTCGCTCCGTTGAAGTCGCCGACGCGTCCCGTCGTGTCGAGGCGGTGGCCGGTGGGTCGTCTCGGAACCGCCGCGGTCAATCAAGTGAACGGGAACCCCCGGGAAACGGGCAAGCGCGGGAATCTGCACCGTCTCTTTTAGCTTTGCTAACGGGCCCCGGCGCGGTCGCCGCCCGGCCCGCTTTTTTAGCGGACGTTAAAACACCGATTTCGAAAACGTTTCTTGTCCGGTCTCCGGGCTTTTTGGCAGACTCTGCGGTCGGCGACGGGACCTCTTCCCGTGGCCGCCGTCCGCCCCGGCAGGGTTCGGGACGGGGCCGGGGCACGTCGCCCACAGTGAGGAGCCGCCATGGAGCCGAGCGACCAGACGTCCAAGGACGCGATCACCCGGGAGGAACACCGGACCGCCTCGCCGCCGGCGCACGGCACCGTACCCGTCCACACCGAACGGGCGCCCTCCCCGGCCGGGCACTACGCCCAGGCCGTACGGGCGGGCGACTTCGTGTACGTCTCCGGCCAGGTACCACGCGCGCCGGACGGCGGTTACACGCCCGCCGACGTGCGCGCCGAGACACTGCTGACCCTGCGCAACCTGGCCGAGATCTCCCACGCGGCGGGCGGCGGCCTCGGGGACGTGGTGAAGGTCACCGCCTACCTGGCGCGGCCCGAGTACTTCGGCGAGTTCAACGCGGCCTACGCCGAGTGTTTCGGCGGCCACCGCCCGGCCCGCACCACGGTGGTCGCGGGGCTGCGCGAGGTGAAGGTCGAGGTGGACGCGGTCCTCCACCTGCCCGCCCCGCCCGCGGAGGGCGACGCTCGACCCCCCGGAGGCCATCGCTGTAAGCTGCCGGACGAGCACGAGCCGTAGGCCGACGGCGTGTCCTGCCGGTCGCGTCCCGCGGACCACGGCGGGAACCACGGCGGGAACCACGGCGGGAACGAGGTGACATCCGTGACCAACCTGAGCCTCGCCGGCCTTCGCGCCATCGACGCCCTGGCGACCCACGGGTCGGTGACCGCCGCCGCGGGCGCCCTCGGCTACACCCCCTCGGCCATCTCCCAGCAGATCGCCCGGCTCGAACGCGACGTGCGCCAGGTCCTCATCGACCGCCAGGGACGGCGGATGACCCTGACGGTCGCCGGTCGCATCCTCGCCGAGGCCGCCGGTCGCATCGTGATCGAGCTGGAGAGCATGAACGCCGAGCTGCAGGCGCAGACGGAGACGGTCACCGGCCCGTTGCGCGTCGCGGCCTTCCCCACCGCGGCGCGGGGGGTGATCCCGGCGGCGATGCGGGAGCTCGGGCAGACCTGGCCGTCGCTGGAACCGCAGCTCGTCGAGGTCGACTCCCACCGGGCGGTGGAACTCGTGGCCAAGGGCACCGTCGATCTCGCCGTGGCCCACGACTGGGCCGCGATGCCACTCGAACTGCCCGAGGGGCTGCACTCCCGCCACCTGGGCGACGACGTCTCCGACGTGCTCGTCTCCCACACCCACCCGCTGGCCCGCCGGGCCTCGGTCGAGTTCGACGACCTGCGGGAGGAGAGCTGGCTCTACGAGCCGGGGTCCGTGGCCCACGACTTCCTGCTCAACGCCTACCGCGACGCGCCGGGTACGGCCCGCTTCACCCACATGGTCAGCGAGTACGCCAGCCAGATCGAGATGGTCGGCGCGGGACTCGGCGTGGCCCTGGTCCCCAGGATGGGCCGGGGGCCGCTGCCCGCGACCGTCCGCGCGCTGCCCGTCAGCTCGGCCCCGCTGCGCCGCGTCTACGGTGTGTGGCGGACCGCGACCGGGCGGCGGCCGGCCCTCACCGCCGCGCTCGGTGTGCTGGAGACGGTCTGCGCACGGCTCGGGCGGCACTGACCGGCCCGGTTCTCACCGGGCGGGCAGCGGGGAGTCCGGGCCGGTCAGCCATCGCTCGACCGCCTCGCTCATCCGCCCGCCCACGTCGAGCGCCGCGGCCTTGGCGGCCACCGGGTTGGTGCCCGCGGCCTGGGAGAGGATCACCCCGAGCACCAGGCGTCCCCGCACCCGGGAGGCCCAGACCAGGTTGCCTCCTGCGGCGGTGCCCGAGCCGGTCTTGACGCCGATGACGCCGTGCCTGTTCAGCAGCGTGTTCGTGTTGGCCAGCCTGAGCGCGTCCCCGGGGACGACGGTCTCGGCCCGGGAGACCACCTCACGGAAGACCGGGTCACGCATCGCCTGCCTGGCCAGCCTGAGCTGGTCGGAGGCGGTGCTGACGGTGCTGTCCTCGTTGCCGCTGGCGCCGGTGTACGTGGTGGCCTTCATGCCCAGGCGGCGGGCCTCGGCGTTCATCCGCGCGACGAAGCGCTCCTGGGAGCCGGAGTCCCAGCGGGCCAGGAGACGGGCCACGTTGTTGCCCGAGGGCACCAGCATCAGCTCAAGCATGCGGCGCAGCCGTACCCTGCGGCCCTCCCGCAGCGGGACGGTCGACTCCTGCGGCAGGTAGGACTCGTTGGCGGCGGTGTGGTCGACCGTGACCAGCGGGCCGTTCTCGCCGGGCCGCAGCGGGTGGCGGCGCAGGATCACGTAGGCGGTCATCACCTTCGTCACGCTGGCGATGGGCACCGGCCGCCGCCCGCCGCTGAGACCCAGGTTGCCCACCCCCTCGACCTCGACCGTGGCCTGCCCCTCGGCGGGCCACGGCAGCGGCACGCCGGGCACCGTGGCTCCGGAGACGGCCGGTACGGCGCCGCAGCCGCTCAGCAGGACGAACGCCAGGAGATAAGCCAGGACATATCGCATACGTGAAACGGTGCGCCGCTGATATCTCCGGCCCGTCGCCGTCGTGTCTTCGCCGTGGCTTAATCGTGTATCAGCCGTGTATCAGGCAGGGAGCCTGAGGGTGGCGACGGCGCCGCCCTCGGGGGCGTTGGCCAGGGTCAGGCCGGCGCCGATGACGTGTGCCTGGCCGAGCGCGATCGTGAGCCCCAGACCATGGCCCCGGCCGCGTTCTGCGGCACCGGTGCGAAAGCGCTTCGGCCCGTCGGCCAGGAGCTCGGGCGGGAAACCCGGCCCGTGGTCGCGGACCTCGACCACGTTGTCCCCAACGGTGATCTCGACCGGCGGGCCGCCGTGACGGTGGGCGTTGAGGACGAGGTTGGCCAGGATGCGGTCCAGGCGGCGCGGGTCGGTCTCGGCCACCGGATCCCCCAAGACGGTCACCGCCACCTCGACCCCGACGCGGGCCGCCGACCGTCGCGCCAGCTCGGCCAGCGGCACCCGGACCCGCTCGGCCACCTCGGCGCCCGCGTCCAGCCTGGAGACCTCCAGCAGGTCCTCGACCAGCGAGCGCAGCACCCCGACCCGGTCACGCACCAGGTCGGCCGCCTCCCCCTCGTCGAGCAGCCCGGCCACGGTGACCAGACCCATCAGCGGGGTGCGCAGGTCGTGGGCGACGTCGGCGGTGAAGCGCTGCTCGGCCAGCAGCCGGTACTGCAGACTCGCCGCCATGGAGTCGACGGCCACGGAGATGTCGGCGATCTCGTCACGCCCGAGCCCGCGCCCCGGGGCGGAGACACGGGCGTCCAGGTCGCCGTCGGCGATCCTGCGGGCGGTGGCGGCGACCCGTCTCAGCCGCCGGTTGGTCAGCTCGGCCAGGCCGACCGAGACCGGGACCACGACCGCGAGCGCGATCAGCGCGGCCTGGACCATGGCACGGTCCAGGGCGTGCAACCTCACCCTCTCCGAGCCCATCTCCAGCCGGGAGAAGGCCACCAAATCCCCGTCGATCCGCTGCGCGGCCCACATCCACGGCCGCGTCGGCCTGCCGTCGTCATACCAGGCGACGGCCTCGTCGCCGGTCAGCAGAGCCCGCAGGGAGTCGGGCAGCTCGCCGAGCCGCCCGATCCGCCCGATCCAGGCGGCGGGATCCTCGGCGGGAGCGTTCGCACGGTAACCCTCGACGGCCTTGTGGACCGACTCCACCGCCCGCTCCTTGGCCTGCCCCATCGTGCGGTCGAGGGTCGTCCGGTGGACCAGCACCCCGACCACGGCGGTCACCGCGCAGCAGGCCAGCGTGATCAGCGCCGCCACCTTCCAGCGCAGCGAGGGCTTCATGCCTTGCGCAGCTTGTAACCGAACCCGCGCACGGTCTCGATCCGGTCAGCGCCGATCTTCTTGCGCAGCCGCTGCACGCACAGGTCGACGACCCGGCTGTCGCCGTCCCAGCCGTAGTCCCACACGTCGCGCAGCAGGGTGGCGCGTTCGAGCACGATCCCCGGGTTGGCCGCGAACTCCAGCAGCAGCCGCAACTCGGTCGGCGCCAGCGCCACCGGACGCCCGCCGAGCCGTACCTCAAGGGCGGCCGGATCGACGGTCAGCTCGCCGAACCTCAGCACGCCGGGCTGGGAGACCGGGACGGTGGTACGGCGCAGCAGCGATCTGATCCTGGCCACCAGCACCGGGATGTCGACCGGTTTGACCACGTAGTCGTCGGCCCCGGCCTCCAGCCCGGAGACCACGTCGGGGGAGTCGCCGCGCGCCGACATCATCAGGATCGGCACCTGGCTGGTCTCCCTGACCCTGCGGCACAGGCCGATGCCGTCGAGCCCGGGGAGCATCACGTCGAGCACCAGCAGGTCGTGGTCACCGGCCAGGAAGGACTCCAGGCCGCCCAGGCCGTCCGAGGCGGTGGCCATGCGGTAGCCGTACCGCTCAAGGGCCATCGAGACGCCTCTGCGGATCACGTCGTCGTCCTCGACGAGCAGGATGGAGGTCACGATGTACCTTACGCCCCGGACCGCCCTGTTCACCGCCGCAGCGGGTCGCGGTCGGGGAGGCCTGCCGACGCTGCCCGGCGGGCCGGCGACGCCAGTGTGCGCTGGATGATGAAGTACTCGGCCACGACCACGTTGACCAGGATGGACGCCCAGCCACTGGCGTCGTAGATCTCGTCGAACGGCAACGAGACGAACGACTGCTTCAGCTGCAGGCCGACGGCCAGATAGACGCGCAGGGAGACGGCGGCGAAGGTCAGGGCGTAGTTACGGATCATCCAGATCCGATGCAGTTGTACGTCGCCGCGGCGAATGCTCCGGTACGCCTCGGCCAGCGTGTACAGCCAGGCCACGACGAGCAGGTAGAACGCGACCTGGATCGAGAAGCCGCTGAGTGAGAACGTCGCGGCGAACGCCGCCGCGCCGGAGGCGATCAGGACGGAGATCATGTAGACCCGGCCCATCACCCGGTGCAGCCCGGGCCTGCGGACGCGCGGCCAGGTCATGAACTGCAAGGGGCCGATGATCAGAGCAAGACCGCCGGGAACGGCGTGCACGGCGAGGGATAGGTAGTGCAGCGCCACGTTCGGGTCGATCGGCACGTTGCTGTCGGCCGGGTTCCCCGACAGGTAAGGGGGCACCGCGTAGGCGGTGATGCCGATCGCGGACACGGCCATCAGCCCCCACAGTGCCCACCACCGGCGGCGGCTGGTCCTGAGGGCGGGCGAGGCGGTCATAGGGGTACTCCAATACCGGTGGACGAGTGGGCCTGCCGACGGGGTTCGGGTCCGGCCGGACGGATATCGCGTTGAGGACGGCGCCGCCGCCCGGATGCCTCTTCGGCGGAGCGCTCCACCACATGTCCGGCACCGCAGGGGCGGCGGATCCCGGCGTCCCGGGTCGGTGCCGGTCACCACCCCTCCTGTGGGCTGGGCCGTTTCCCGTGGGCGTTCATCACGCTAGTGAGCGGAAAGAGAATTTGGCAGTGTTAGATTTTCCGAACAGGGCGCGGTTTCCTTGGAGCCGTGAAGGGGATGCCGTACGGTCACCGCATGACATCCGACGAAGCGGCTACCGACGTACCGCCACTGCGCCGGCGGCGCCGGGCCGTCGCCGTCCAGGAGATCGTGACCGCCGCCGAGCGCCACCTCACCGAACACGGGCCCGCCGCGATGTCCCTGCGAGCGGTCGCCCGAAGTCTCGGAATGACCGTGCAGGCGCTCTACCACTACTTCCCGAGCCGGGACCACCTCGTCACGACACTCATCGCCAAGGCGTACGACGACCTCGCCGACGCCGTGCAGGGTGCCGTCGACGCCGCCCCGGACAGGACGACGGTGCCGCGTGCGGTGCTGGCCGCCGAGGGCTACCGACGCTGGGCCATGGTCAATCCCGAGCGGTTCCAGCTCATCTACGGAACGCCGCTGCGGCACTACGAGGCGCCTGCCGAGGGGCCGACCACCCAGGCCGTCCGTCGGATGAGCGCCATATTCATGCGTGAACTGTTCGGTGAGTTCTCCACGGAGCAACTGGCCGCGGCCGACACCCCGGAACTCTCACCTTCGTTCAGGGCGCACCTGGAACACCTGCCCCCGGACGGCCTCGGAGCCCTGCCGCCCCCCGCGGTGTCCCTCTTCCTGGACGCGTGGGGGCGCATGCACGGTCTCGTGGCCCTGGAGGTGTTCGGGCACACCACGTTCATCGGCGCCCACCAGGCCGAGGTCTTCCACGTGGCGATGCGGAACATGTGCAGAGACGTTCACCGCCGGATTCCGGCGGACCGGGCCGGTCTTCGAGAAGCGGGAGACGCACGGCAGGCTTCGAGGCCCTGAGCCACTCGTGAAGTGGCGTCGTGGTTGCGATCATTTACCCCAGGCGTGTTCCCGGTGGCGGGCCGCCGTCCGAAGTGTGACCAGACCTGAGGCGGTTGCTTGAGCATGGTGATCGAATCCGATGACGAGCGGTCAGGGGCGGGCGGGACGCGCAACGAGCTTTCCGGCCAGGTCGCGGGCAACGTCGTGCAGGCCGGAGTCATCCAGCACCTCACGTTCGCGGCCCAGGAGCCGCCCGTCGCCGAGATTCCCCGGCAGCTGCCTCCCGAGCCGCGCGACTTCGTCAACAGGGTCAGGGAACTGGACGAGCTGGACCGGCTCCTCGACGAGGGCGGTGACGGTTCCGCACCCCTGGTGGCCGTCGTGAACGGCCTCGGCGGGGTGGGCAAGAGCGCGCTGAGCCGCCGCTGGGCGCACCGGGTGCGTGAGCGGTTCACCGACGGTCAGCTCTACGCCAGCCTGGGCGACCTGCGTCACGGGGGCGGGGTCGCGGTGAGCGACGTGCTCGGCGGTTTCCTGCGGGCCCTGGGCGTCCGCGAGGCGGGCATCCCCGCCGACCCGTCCGAGCGGGCGGCCCTGTTCCGCTCCAGGACCGCCGACCTGCGGCTTCTCATCCTGCTCGACGACGTCGAACACGCCGCCCAGGTGACGCCGGTGCTTCCGGCGTCCGCGAGCGGCGTCGTGGTGGTGACCAGCCACAGCAGACTCGGCGAGCTGGTCGTCACCGGCGCGGTCCCGGTCCCGCTCGCACCACTCGACGAGGAGCAGGGGGTACGGCTGCTCGCGGGCGTGCTCGGTGAGGAGCGCGTCCACGCGGAACCGGAGGCCGCCGGGGAGCTGGCGCGGCTGTGCGGAGGGCTGCCGGTCGCGCTGCGGGTGGCCGCCGCCCGCCTGGCGCAGCGGCGCGGACGGCCGATCGCCAGGCTGGTGACGGAGCTGACCGACGAGCGCCGCAGGCTGGAACGCCTGGCGGTCGGGGGGAAGACGATCGTGGAGGCGGTGTTCGAGACGGCGTGCCGGGCGCTGCCGCCCGGGGCGGGACGGCTCTACCGGCTGCTTGGCGCGGTCCCGGTCGCCGACCTCTCGGTCCAGGCCGTGCAGGTCGTGGCGGGAACGGGGGAGCGGGAGACGGAGGAGTCGCTGGAACTGCTCCTTGAGGCCAATCTCCTTGAGGAGACCGCGCAGGAGCGTTACCGGTTCCACGACCTGGTCAGGTTGCACGCGGCCCGGCTCGCCGAGCGGGAGGAGGCCCCCGGGGAGCGGGAGGCGGCGCTCGGCCGGATGGCCCGCTGGTACCGGGCGTGCGCCATGGCGGCCGACCGGGCGGTCACGAGGTCCCGGCTGCGTCTGGCCCCCGCCCCCGAGCCGGTCGAGCCCGAGGTGACGTTCTCCTCGGCGCGGCAGGCCCTGGACTGGCTGGACGGTGAGCGCGGCAACATGCTCGCCGTCCTCCGCCTCGCGGAGCGGGCCGGATGGGACGACGTCGTCTGGCAGACGGTCGAGGCGCTGTGGGTGCTGCACCACAGCCGCAAGCACTACGCCGACTGGATCGAGGCGGGCAGGCTGGGCACCCTGGCCGCGGGCCGCCTCGGGAACCGGGCCGCGGAGGCCCGCATGCGCAACCAGACGGCCAGGGCGTTCGTCGAGCTCGGCGAGCTCGGGCCCGCGGACGAGGAACTGCGCCTGGCCAGGTCCCTGGCCGTGGAGTCCGGCGACCGGCGGCTTGAGGCGGCGGTGCTCGAGTCACTCGGCCAGGTCGAGCTGGCCCGAGGGGCCTTCGACGCCGCGATCGGGCACTTCACCGAGGCCCTGGCCGTCAACGAGGCGCTGGGCAGGACCCGGGGCGCGGGGCTGCAGTCCTACCATCTCGGCCTGACCCACACCGCGGCGGGCCGCCCCCGGGAGGCGTTGGAGGCGTTCGAGCGGGCCAGGGGGCTGATCGGGGCCGAGGACGAGACCAGCCGGGCGAAGATCGACATCGAGCTGGGACTCGTCCACCGGATGCTCGGCAGGCCGCAGGAGATCGTGGGGAGGGTGACGGAGGCGGCGCGCACCATGCGGGCCAGGGGAGTCCCCCTCAAGGAGGCCAGGGCCTGGGAGATCCTGGCCGGCCTCACCGCCGACCTGGGAGACGAGCGGGGCTCGGAGGAGCACCTGCGCCGGGCGATCGCCGTCTACCTCGACCTGGGGAAGACGGCGAAGGCCGACGAGCTGGGCGGACGCCTGCCCCCTCCGGCCCCGGAGGACTCCTGACTCACGGCCGGACGGGGGTGACGTCGACGCGACCCTCGACGGCTCCGAGCCGTAGCCGCAACACGGACGGCGGCTCCCCGGCGCGGCGCTCGGAGACCAGCCAGCCGTACAGCGCGGAGGGCAGGCACGAGACGTCCGTCACCTGGGAGGTCTCCGGCAGGCCGAGGACGAACTCCCGCCCGTCACGCCGCAGGACGACGTGGACCCGGCGCCCGTCGACGACCGCGGCGGCCAGCGCGCAGCCCGGGTGGCGCCGTACGGCCTCCCGCGCCCACTCCGGTGAGCCGTCGCGGTGCACGATGACGGCCGCGCTCTCCAGCAGCCGCCGGTTCAGCTCCTCGGCGTCCACGGTGAGGTGCGTCTCGCGTGGCTCCCCGTCGAGGGGGCGGGTGACGGCCGCCGGGAAACGCCGCATCGCCACGGCCCCGTCCTCGCCGGCCCACGTCTCCACCAGGAACGAGGCCGGAGCCGGTTCCGCCCCGTACGGCTCGGCGAACGGCACCCCCGGCGCGGAACCGGGCGGATGGGCGAGGTCCATGAGCCGGTAGGCCACCTCGCGCAGCGACTCGCCCGCGCGGCCGAGGTTGCCCAGCGTACGGCCCGTCACGCGGTCGTAGGCCCCGGGCACGTGCGCGGAGAGGGCCTCCTCCACCTGTTCGAGCAGACCACGGCGCCGGTCGAGCCGGGGCAGGACCCCGCACAGCTCGGCGGTCGGGGAGGACGGGTCGAGCTCCTGCGCCTCCCGCCCCGAGGAGGCCAGCAGCACCGGCCGCCCGAGCGCCGCCCCGTAGAAGGTGACCGACCCGTGGTCGCCGACGACCACGTCCGAGGCGATCAGCGCCGCCTGCCACCCCCGTTCCGGGGGGATCACCGTCAGGCCCGCGCTCCGCTCACGCGCCAGCCACAGCCGTAACTGCAGCTCGCCGTGGTGGAGCGGGATGTTCGGATGCGTCACAAGCGCCACGCGGTACTCGTCGAGGGGAAGCTCGGCCAGCAGACGGGGCAACACGTCGCCGTTGGCCCCGTACAGGGAGTGCTCACCCCAGGTCGAGCTGACCAGCACCAGCCTGAGACCGTCGGGAACGCCGAGCGCGCGCCGGTAGCGCCTCCTGCGCGGCAGGTGCGCGACCAGCCGGTCGAAGGACGGGTCCCCGGTGACCGTGGCGACGGTCACGGCCTCGGGGCAGTAGCGCGCCAGGCGTCCCAGCTGCTCCTGGTGGGACAGGGCGATCGCGGCGGGCACCACCCGGCCGTCGCGGACCAGCTGGCTGCGCGCCAGGCCCGAGACCTCGGGGCCGTAGCCGTTCCCGGTGCGCAGCAGGCGGTTGTGACCGGCGCCGTGGGGCATCAGCAGCAGCGGGGCGTCGATCCGGTGCAGGTCCCCGTTGGCACTGGCGGACAGCGCCAGGTCGAACCGCGTCGCCACCGCCTGCGCCCACGGGATGGTCCTCGCCCCCGCCGCCCGCAGGTAGACGTCGAGCCCGTCGTCGAAGGCCGACCCCTCGACGGTCGTGAACAGCGTCCGGACGCGCAGGTCGGAGCCGAACATGGGCAGCACGTCGAGCAGCCGGCCCGCCGAGGTCATGTTCCTGGCCACGGCCAGGACGCTGCGGCGGGTGCGGACGGTGCCCCAGGTGCCCGCCGGAGAATCCCCCGCCCACGGCCGGTCCTCGCCGCTCACGATCCTCCGACCGGGTAATCCAGACACTCGGGCCAGCAGTGATTTTCAACGAGCATGTACCATACCGCCTGATCCTTCGGCGCCGGAAACGAGAAGAGTTCCCGCCGCCAAGCGGTTTCCCCTTTTCCGTGAACACGCTTCCCGGCGCCATATGAATGGCAGGGAAAAGAACCGCGGTTCCGGAGCGCCCGGATATGTGGCCGAGGAAGGGGGGAAGTACCGTCTGCGTGGGAGATCGGACGCCCATCGCCTCGTCCGTACCGTTCAGGGGAACGAATGAACAAGCTGTCATTGACCGCACTGGCCTCCCAGCAGCTCGACCTCGCCCGCGCCGCGTCGAGCGGGCGCAGCGCGCACACCGTGTACGGCGGGCACGAGCACTCCCTCCGCCAGACGCTGATCGCGCTCGACGCCGGACAGCGGCTCGGCGAGCACGAGAACCCCGGTGAGGCCACCGTGCACGTCCTGCGCGGGCGGGTCCGGCTGAGCGCGGGCGACGACTCCTGGGACGGTTCGGCCGGTGACCTGCTGATCGTGCCCGACGCCCGGCACGACCTTGAGGCGGTCGAGGAAGCCGTCGTCCTGCTCACCGTCTCCCTCAGCCGCCAGGGCTGGGACGCCTGAGAAAAAAGTTCGCCCGCCGTGTCGATCCGCCGTCACGCTGTTCGACCTGTGGGTGAGAGGGCCGAAGGACGGCCCCGACAGCGGAGGAGACCGGAGATGGCGAAGTACATGCTGATCATGAGGGGCACGGACGAGAGCCTCGCCGAGATGATGAAGACGCCCTTCGAGGAGATGCTCGAAACGGTCGGGCGTTTCAACGACGAGTTGATCAAGGCGGGCGTGCTCGTCGCCGCCGAGGGCCTGGACGACCCGGCCCAGGGCGTGGTCGTCGACTTCAGCGGACAGACGCCGGTGGTCACCGACGGCCCGTACGGCGAGACGAAGGAGCTGTTCGGCGGCTTCTACCTGATCGACGTGGCCTCCAAGGAGGAGGCGGTCGAGTGGGCCAGGCGGATCCCCATGATGTCCGGCGCCAAGTGTGAGATCCGCCGGGTGCCCGGCATCGACGAGTTCCCCCAGGACAACGAGTGGGTCGCCAAGGAGCGGGAGTGGCGCGAGCGGACCGGCCAGCTCTGACCGCCGGGACGGGCCCAGAAGACGAGCGCGGCAGGCGAGCACGGAAGACGAGCACAGAGGATGAGCGCGGAAACAGCGGAAACAGTGGGTGAGCCGGTACGGCGGGCCGTCGAGGCCGTCTGGCGGATCGAGTCGGCCAGGATCGTCGGCGCGCTGGCCCGCTACACCGGTGACTTCGCGCTGGCCGAGGACGTCGCGCAGGAGGCGGTCGCCGAGGCGCTCGTCGCCTGGTCGCGCGACGGCACGCCGGACAACCCGGTGGGCTGGCTGCTGACGACCGCGCGGCGGCGCGCCATCGACGGCTTCCGCCGCGGGGCGGCGCTGGGCGAGCGCTACGCCATGCTCGCCGGGCAGCTCACCGAGGGGGAGGCCACCTCGGGCGCGCGGGTCCCGCCGGACCGGGACGACCTGCCGTGGGATCCAGAACGGATCGACGACGACGTCCTGGCGCTGATGTTCGTGGCCTGCCACCCGGTGCTCTCCCCGGAGGCACGGGTGGCCCTGACCCTGCGCGTGGTCGGCGGCCTGTCGAGCGAGGAGATCGCCAGGGCGTTCCTGGTGCCCGTGCCGACGGTCCAGGCGCGGATCACCCGGGCGAAGAAGACGATCGCCGCGGCGGCGGTGCCGTTCGAGCTGCCGCCGCCGGAGGATCGGCGCGAGCGGCTCGGCGGCGTCCTGGGCGTGCTCTACGTGATCTTCACGGAGGGCTCGACGGCGACGGCCGGTGACCACCTGCTGCGCACCGACCTCGCCTACGAGGCGATCCGCCTGGCCAGGACGCTGACCGCGCTGCTGCCCGCCGAGCCGGAGGCGCACGGGCTGCTCGCCCTGTTCGAGCTCACAGCCGCGCGTTTCCCCGCGCGCACCGGTCCCGACGGGGAGGCGGTGCTCCTGGAGGACCAGGACCGACGGCTGTGGGACCGTTCGGCGATCCGCCGGGGACTGGCCGCCCTCACCCGCGCGGCGGGGGCCGGGCGAGGGCTCGGGCCGTACGGGCTCCAGGCGGCGATCGCCGCCTGCCACGCGTCGGCCCCCTCGGTGGCGGAGACCGACTGGAGACGGATCGTGATCCTCTACGAGGCGCTCGGCCGGGTGGCGCCCTCACCCGTCGTGGAGCTCAACCGCGCGGTCGCCGTCGCGATGGCGGACGGGCCGGGGCAGGCGCTGGGCATCGTGGACGACCTGGCCGTCGCCGGTCGCCTGCCGGGTTCGCACCTGCTGCCGGGGGTGCGCGGCGAACTGCTGGCCAGACTCGGCAGGGCCGCCGAGGCACGCGCGGAGTTCGAACTGGCCGCCCGCCTGTGCGGCAACGTCCGCGAACGGTCGGTACTGCTGCGCAAGGCGGCGGCGCTGCCGGGGTGACCCGGTCCGGCGGGGGCGCTCAGGCGGCCAGCAGGGTGCCGCGGCGCCAGACGGCGCGGATGTCCAGGGTCGCGGAGATGTCGGTCGTGGGGTCGCCGTCCACGAGGAGCAGGTCGGCGCGGGCGTCCACGGCGATCCTGCCCCGGTCGGTGAGGCCGAAGCGGCGTGCCGTGACGCTGGTCGCGGCACGCAGCGCCTCGACGGGCGTCAGTCCGGCCTGGACGAGGTAGCGCAGCTCACGGTGGAGGCTGGCGCCGTGGGCGACACCGCCGAGGAAGGGCAGCGGGAAGGCGGCGTCGGTCCCGGCGAGGATGTCCACGCCCGCGGCGCGCAGGGCGCCGACCGTGTCCAGGACGTCCTCCAGCCTGCCCTGGGGGTAGTGGCCGTAGCAGCGGCGCAGCGTGGTGAGCCAGGCCTCGTCCAGGCGGGAGCCGACGCGCGGGTCCTCGGCGAGGTCGGCGCCGGTGATCCCCGTCATGGAGGCGTTGAGGACCACGCAGGGGACGACGAACGCGCCGGAGCGGGCGACGAGATCGATGATCTCGTCGTCGTGCGGCCGGTCCATGAACAGGTGGGCCAGGCCGTCGACGCCCGCCTCGACGGCCATGCGCGTCGCCTCGACGGTGAGGACGTGGGCGAGGGTGAGCATCCCGTGCCGGTGGGCCTCGGCGACCCCGGCGTTCAGGGTCGCCTGGTCGAGCATGGGCAGGCCGGGGTGGCCCTCGACCGTGCCGTCGTCGACCATGAACTTGATGTAGTCGGAACCCGTCTCGACGAGCTTCGGCACGAAGTCCCTCGCCTCCTGAGGGGTGGTCGAGAGCGGCTTCACCGGGGCCTGGCCGCCGGTCGGCCCGCCGGCGGGGCCACTGTCGCCGAAGTGCGTGCCCGGTGGGAACAGCTCGCTGGGGTGGCCGCCGGGCGGGGTGATGGCGAACCCCGCGGAGCGCACGTCGGCGAGGGCGTCGTCGCCGTCGAGGCGGGCCCTGTTGGGCTTGGTCCACAGCCCCTGCATCTCCAGTTCGGTCGTGACCCCGAACCTCAGCGCGAACGCCAGCGCCTGCTCGGAGGTGTGGACATGGGCGTCGATCAGGCCGGGCAGCAGCGTGCCGCCGCCCGCGTCGACGACGTTCGCCCCTGCGGGCACGTCGCCTCCGACGGCGGTGACGACCCCGCCGTCGATCACGACGGTGGTCTCCCGCAGAACGTGTTCGCCGTCGAAGACGCGGGCGTTGGTCACGGCGGTCATGGGCACTGTGCCTCCCTGGGCGGTGCGGACGGTACGGGCGGTCCGGGTGCCGCCCATGCCCAAGAAAATACATGACTAATGACATGCATGTGCGTGTCATAAAGCATATGTATGTTTGTTTGTCGTGAAGGTTAGGATGTCTCCATGACCAGCGGTGACGACATGACCCCGGAGGAGGAGGCCCTCCTCGACGGCATCGGGCCCATCTTCGCCCGGCTGCGGCGGCGCGTGCCCGCCTCACGCAGGGACGCCTCCCGCAACCTGGTGCTCAACATCGTCGCCGACAGCCGCGACGAGATGACCGTCGGCGGCGTCGCCGAGGAGCTCGGGGTCGACCAGTCGGTCGCCAGCCGCATGGTCTCCGACTGCATCTCCTCCGGATACCTGCTGCGCGCCGCCTCACAGGAGGACGGCAGACGGACCGTGCTCAAACTCACCCAGCAGGGCGCCGACCTGCGCGAGTGCTTCGCCAAGGGGCAGCGCGAGGCGTTCGAGCAGATCACGGAGGGCTGGCCGAGGAGGGAACGGCTCCAGTTCGCCAGGCTGCTGCTCAGATACGTCGAAGACGCGGCCCTCCTGCGCGAGCGGGAGCGAACCTAGGACCTGTCTGGCAATTCGAAGTCGCGGAGCCAGAGCATGACAGATGCCAGGGTGACGCCTGTCGGGTAGCGGGCGGCCAGATCCACGGACCCCTTGTCAGGAGGCGGGGTGGTCGGCGCTGAGGGTGAGGTCGCGCCAGGTGTCGAAGGCGGTCCTGAGGGTGCCGAGGCGGGCGGAGGCCACGTCGTAGGAGGCCCTGCCCAGCAGCAGGCGCAGCGGTGGCCGCTCCGACCCGACGGCGGTGATGATCGCCTCGCTCGCGCGGACCGGGTCGCCGGGCTGCCTGCCGTACGTGGCGAGGGTCGAGGCCCGTCGCGCGCCCGCCGTCTCCGCGTAGTCGTCGATGTGGACGCCGGACTGACGCATGGAGGGGCCCGACCAGTTCGTCCGTGAAACGAACCGTCTGTCGGCTGTCCTTCCTCGACCGGAACCGGGGCGGTGCGATCTTTCGCCCCTTGCGCCTGCCTGTGACCGAGGAGAAGAAGTTGCGGTAGGCGGCGTTCAGGTCCGCCAGCGCCTGCTGCAACACCACGGCCGAGACCTCGCTCAGCCAGGCCCGCGACCCGGCGGCGAGTGCCGTACGGTATGCCCGCGTCCTCGGGGCTCAGGCGCTCGCGGCGGGCGCGCAGGAACCGGCCGAGCGGGTTGTCCCGGGCCGTGGCCGCGCCCGTGGTCTCAGGGTCCATGCCTTCGAGGCCAGGCCCGGCGCCGGGGAGGCAGAAGCCCTGAAGGGGGCCGTGCCACTCCCACCCTGACGGGCGTCAGGCCACCCAGTTCCGTACGGCGGGGGCGTATCCGGCGGGCTTGTCCCCGACCTTGACCCCCGGGCTGACCAGATTGCCCTGGTACTCCGGGGTGAACATGCCGTAGACCAGCGGGGGCGTCACGGCGCTCGCCTCGTCGAGGACGGCGCGCAGCTCCGGCGGGATCTCGAAGCCGAGGGCGGCCATGGTGCCGTCGAGCTGCCGCACGTCGCTCGCCCCGACGATCGCCGAGGCGATCCCGGGCTGGGTGGCGACCCAGTTGACGGCGACCTGGGCCGTCGTCACCCCGAGCTCGGCGGCGACCTTCTCGGCCGCCGTCAGGATCCGCCACTCCCGGTCCGTCCACGACCGCCAGGCCGAGCCCGAGCGGTCGAGCCTGCCCGGCCCGGTCAGACCCTGTCCGTCACGCCGGTACTTGCCGGTCAGGAAGCCGCCGCCGAGGGGGCTCCACGCCGTGATGCCGACTCCCAGGTCGCGTCCCATCGGGACGTGTTCGAACTCGATCGCCCGGTCGATGAGGGAGTAGGGCAGCTGCACGCAGAGCACCGGAGGGAAGGCGCCGGTCTCGGCGAGGGTCTGGGCGCGGGCCGCGTACCAGGCGGGCACGTCGGACAGGCCCGCGTAACGGATCTTCCCGGCCCTGGTGAGGTCGTCGAAGGTCCGCATGACCTCCTCGACGGGGGTGATCCGGTCCCAGGTGTGCAGCAGGAACAGGTCGACGTGGTCGGTGCGCAGGCGGCGCAGCGACGCCTCGACCGCCCTGATCATGTGCTTGCGGCCGTTGCCGCCCGCGTTCGGGTCTCCGGGCTCGACGCTGTTGGTGAACTTGGTGGTGAGCACCACCCTGTCGCGCACCCCGGCCTCGGCGATGAGGTCGCCGAGGATGGTCTCGCTCTCTCCGGCGGTGTAGAAGTCGGCCGTGTCGATGAGGTTCCCGCCCGCCTCCAGGTAGCGGCGGAAGACGGGGCGGATCTCGTCCCGGGCCTTGCCGTACGCGGCGTGGAAGCCGCCGGTGCCGAAGTTCATCGTGCCGAGCGCGAGCCTGCTGACCCGCAGCCCGGAACGTCCGAGCAGGTAGTACTGGTCGAGAGACATGGGGGTCCTTCCCGTTCTGAGATGGGTGGGTGGTTTCGCGACCCACCTTGCGCGGCATAAAATGGACTGTCAAGTCCAAAACTGGCGCGATAATATGGACTGAAAAGTCCAATCTGGAGGTGGTCATGCCCACGCTCACCCGCAAGGGGGCCGCGACCCGGCGGCGCATCCTGGACGGCGCCGCCGCGCACATCCGCGAGTTCGGCGTGGCCGCGACGACCCTCGACGACGTGCTGGCCAGGACCGCCACCAGCAAGAGCCAGCTGTTCCACTACTTCCCCGGCGGCAGGGAGGAGCTGCTGCTGGCCGTGGCGCGCCTGGAGGCCGACCGGGTGCTTGAGGACCAGCGGCCCCAGCTCGGCGACCTCACCTCCTGGCCCGCCTGGTGGTCGTGGCGCGACACCGTCGTCGAGCGTTACCGCAGGCAGGGCGGCCTGTGCCCGCTCAACGCCGTCACCTCGCACCTGGGCGAGGGCACCCCCGGCGCCCGCGCCGTGGTCACCGGGCTGATGGGCCGCTGGCAGGCCGAGCTCGCCGCCGGAGTACGGCACATGCAGGGCGTCGGCGAGATCGACCCCGCAGTCGACCCCGACCGCGCCGCGGCGGCCCTGCTCGCGTGCGTCCAGGGCGGAGTGCTGATCCAGATGTCCACCGGCGAGACCACCCACCTGGAGGCCGCCCTCGACATGGGCATCGCCAGCCTGCGCGCGGGCTCCTTCCCCGCGAACTGACGGGCATCCCCCGAACAGGGGATGCCCGCGAACCCCGTCCCGGCGGGATGTGGCCGCCCGCGGCCGAACCTACGTTGAGGGAAACGCACCCCCCTCACCAAGGAGTAACCGTGGGTTCGCACAACAGCGTCACCGAGCTCAACGAGTTGTTCGTCGAGGCAATGAACGCCGGGGACCTCGACCTGGCCGTGTCCTGCTGGGACGAGAACACCGTCTTCCAGACCGCGCCGGGGACGGAGCCCGTCCGAGGGCTGCCCGCCCTGCGGGAGGCGCTCCAGCGGTTCATCGACACCAAGCCCCACCTGACGATCGAGGAACTGCACCGGGTCGAGGCGGGGGACGTCGCCCTGGTCGCGCTCAGGTGGCACCTGACCGGGACCGGCCCCGACGGGGAGCCGATCGAGATGGGCGCCGTGGACAGCAACGTCTTCTGCCGCCAGGCCGACGGCACCTGGCGCATCCGCATCGACAACCCCTTCCACTCCCAGCACATCGGCTTCTGACATGACCACGACCGAAGCCACCACGGGGGGACGGCTCTCGCTGGCCGCCCCGCAACCCCTGCTGATCGGCGGCGAGGAGGTCGGGGCCGCCCGGACCTTCCCCGCCGTCGACCCCAGCACCGGCCGCGTCTGGGCGCAGGTCGCCGAGGGTACGGCGGGCGACGTGGACCGCGCGGTCGCCGCGGCCAGGAGCGCCTTCGACACCTGGCGGCGGACCTCGCTCGACACCCGGCAGGCCCTGCTGTGGGCCGTCGCCGAGCGGCTGACCCAGGATGCCGGACGCTGGCCCGCCCTGCTCGCGACCGAGAACGGCAGAGCCATCCGCGAGGGCGGCCTGATCGACGTGCCGACGGCCGCGGAGATCTTCCGGTTCTTCTCCGGCGTCGTCCGCGACCTGCACGGGCGGACCGTGCCCTGCGGCCCCGGCGCCCACGTCTCCACCACCCCGCGCCCGCTCGGCGTCGTCGCCGCGATCGTCCCGTGGAACTCGCCGCTGATCTCGGTCGCGCACAAGCTGGCGCCCGCCCTGGCCGCGGGCAACACCGTCGTGGTGAAGCCGTCGGAACTGGCCTCGGTCAGCACGGTGGAGTTCGTCCGGCTCGTGCAGGACCTGTTCCCGCCCGGCGTCGTCAACGTCGTCACCGGGTTCGGCCCCGAGGCCGGGCACGCGCTCGTCTCCCACCCCGACGTCGCCAAGGTCAGCTTCACCGGCGGCACCGAGACCGGGCGCCGCATCCTCGGGGGCGTCTCGGAGCGGCTGGTCCCGGCGCTGATGGAACTGGGCGGGAAGGGGGCCATGGTGGTCTGCCCGGACGCCGACCTCGACACCGTCACCGAGGACGTGCTCACCGGCGTCTTCGCCGCCAACGGCGAGGTGTGCTTCGCCTCCTCACGGCTCATGGTGCACCGGGACCGCCACGACGAACTCCTCGAAAGGGTCGTCGCCCGCGCCGAGTCGATCGTCGTCGGCGACGCCCTCGACCCGGCCACCCAGCTCGGCCCGCTGGTGACGGCCGGGCACCGCGACCTGGTCGCCGCCAGGGTGCGGGCCGCGCTCTCCGAGGGAGCGGGGCTCAGGGCGGGCGGGCACGTCCCGGAGATGCCCGGCGAGCTGGCCGGGGGCAGCTACTACCGGCCGACCGTCCTGGCCTCCCCGGACGGCACGACCAGCGCCTCGTGCGAGGAGTTCTTCGGCCCCGTGCTCACCGTGGAGTCCTGGACCTCGGAGGAGGAGGTCGTCGAACGGGCCAACAGGGTCGCCTTCGGGCTGGCCAACGGGGTGTGGAGCACCGACCTCGCCCAGGCCTACCGGCTGGCGGACCGCCTCGACTCCGGGATGGTCTGGATCAACACCTGGTTCGCGACACCGCTCGGCCAGCCGCAGGGCGGCGTCAAGGCCAGCGGCTTCGGCAGGGAGGGGGCCACCTCGACCCTCCTGGAGTACACCTTGACCAAGGTCGTCCACGCCAGCCTCGACACCGCCCGTCCACCGATGTGGACCTGAGACCCTTCAGAACAGATCGACCAGGAAGACAGGCACCACCATGCGCTTCGACCTCGACGAACACAGCGCGCAACTGGCCGAGCTCGGCGCGAGACTCGCCGCCGGGTTCGCCCCCCACGCCGGGGAGCACGACCGCGACCGCAGCACCGCGACGGAGAACCTCGCCAAACTGCGCGAGGCGGGCCTGTACGGCGTCGCGCTCCCGCGCGACCTCGGCGGCCTCGGGGCCAGGACGACCCAGTGGCTGGCCACCGTCGAGGCGCTCGCCAAGGGCGACGCCTCGACCGCGCTCGGCTTCAACATGCACTACGTGGCCACCCGCATCATCGCCACACTCGACGCCGTACCGGCCGACGCCAGGAAGCGGGTGGCCGACCTGGTGGTCCGGGACGGCGCGCTGATCTGCGCGCCGCTGTCCGAGCCGTCCGCGTCGAGCCTGCTGCCCGCCACCTACATGCCCACCCTCTCCGCGCGCCGGGTGCCCGGCGGCCTGGAGGTCAGCGGCACGAAGATGTTCGCCTCCCTGTGGGAGGCCAGCGACTACGCCTTCATGTTCGCCCACCCGGAGTGGGCGGACGACCCGACCCACGTGGTCGGCTTCCTGATGCCGACCCGCCAGGACGGCGCGATCACGGTCACCGACGACTGGGACACCCTGGGCATGCGCTCGACCCGCAGCAACCAGGTCCGCATCGACGGGGCGTTCGTGCCGGACGACCTCGTCCTGTGCGAGTTCGGCGACTTCCTCGGCAACTGGATCGTGGCCCAGGCCCACATCGCGTGGGGCGGCTACACCGGCGTCTACCTCGGTGTCGCCGAGGCGATGGCGGAGTGGCTGCGGAACGCCCTCGGGACGCGCACGGCCAAGGGCCACGCCCAGCCGATGGGCTACCACCCGACGATCAGCACCGCGATGGGGCACATCGCGGCCCAGATCGAGGCGGCCAGGCTGATGATGTACCACGCGGCCTGGGAGGCCGACGAGAACAGCGGGCCGAGCCTGAACACCTGCGCCGCGTTCCTGCGGGCGAAGCTGATGGTCGGCACGGCGATCCACACGATCTCCACGCTCGGCACGACGGCGGGCGGCCTCAACTCGCTGATGCGGGCCAAGGGCTACGAGCTGATGCTGCGGGACGCCATGACCGGCCCGATCATGCCGCCGAACGCGCTGGCGTGCGCGGAGATGGCCGGTCTGATCTCGATGGGGCTCGACCCGGGCCAGGCACCGGCCCTGCGCACGGCGTCATGAACGGGGCCACCTCGTGCGAGCCGTCGACCGAGCCGACTCCCGAGGCCTTCAGATCGGCGTGCGCCCAGTTCCCCACCGGGGTCGTGGTCGTCACGACGACCCTGGACGGCACGCCGTACGGCAGCACCGTCAACGCCTTCACCTCCCTCACCCTGCACCCGCCCCAGGTGCTGGTCTGCCTGGCGGCGACCTCCCGCACCTGGTCGGCGATCGAACGCTCCGGGGTGTTCGCGGTGAACGTGCTCTCCTCGGGGCAGGCGGCCACGGCCCGGCTGTTCGCCTCGAAGGACTCCGACAAGTTCGAGCACGTGGACCACGTCCCCGGCGCGGTCGGCGCGCCGCTGCTCGCCGGGACCACGGCGAGCTTCGAGTGCCGCCTGGCGGGGACGCTGCGCAACAACTCACACTGGATGCTCATCGGGCGGGTGGTCTCACTGGCCGCCGAACCCGAGCGTGAGCCGTTGCTCTTCCTCCACGGCCGTCTGGCCGGATGACGGCCCCGGCGGACCCGGCCGGACAGCGACCCGGCGGCCCCGGCCGGACAACGGCTCGCCAGGCCCGGCCGGGTGACGGCCCGCGGGGCGCGGGTCCGCTGAGCGGACCCGGCGCTTGGCGGCCACGGCCGTCCTCCTGGAAGGTGGGAGGAAGCCGGTCCGGGCGGGACGCCTCGGTGGGCCGCCCGGCCGAGCGTGTCGAGAGTGGAGCACGTCGTGACTCCTCCGTTCCCTGAAGGAAGCGGCTTCTCGCTAAGCCGCTTCCGCGGCCTGGCGAAGGGCAAGCCCTGCCCTCAAGACGTTGACCGCCGCGTTCACATCGGCGTGCGCGGCATGCCCGCACTCCCGGCATCGGAACTCGGCTTGGGTGAGGCGGTTCTCCGCAGCGCGGTGCCCGCAGGCGGCGCAGGTGCGGGAGGTGTGGGCGGGGTTCACCGCGATCAGCTCTCGACCGGCGCCCTCAGCCTTGTACGACAGAATCGTCAGGAACACCCCCCGCCCCGCATCCAGAATGCTCCGGTTCAACCCGGACTTGGCGGCGATGTTCCGGCCGGGCCGCTCGACCGTGCCCGCAGCCGAGCGGGTCATGTTCGCGATCCGCAGGTCCTCGTGCACGATCACGTCGTAAGTGCGGACCAGGGCGAGCACGGCCTTGTGCCCGTGGTCGAGGCGCTGACGGCGGACCTTGCCGTGCAGGGCGGCGACACGGGCGACCGCCTTACGGCGCCGCGTGGAGCCTCTCTTCTTACGGGCCAGGGCTCGTTGAGCCTGCGCGAGACGATCGGCGGTCGCGGCCAGGTGGCGCGGGTTGGCGACGTGCTCGCCGCCGGAGGTGGTCACCAGCGAGGCGACGCCCATGTCGATGCCGACCGCCGTGCCCGTGGCGGGAAGTGGTTCGGCGGGCACGTCGTCGCACGACAGCACCACGTACCAGCGGGGCCCCTCCCGTTTGACGCCGATCGTCTTCACGCGGCCCTTGACCGGCCGGTGCCGGTGCGCCCGGACAGGCCCGACACCCTGAAGGCGGACATAGGTGGCGCTGGGGTGTTCGGGCTGGAAGTCCCACCGGCAGCCGTCACCGTCCCTGGGCCACTCAACGGTGTCGAACCGGCCCCGCCCCTTGAACCGCGGGAAACCGGGCGTGCGGCCTGCTTTGACGCGGTCGAAGAACGCACGGAACGCCTTGTCGAGCCGTCGAAGGGTGGCCTGCTGGGAGGAGAAGGACCAGCGCCCCTGCCCGTCCGGGTCGTCGGCGCGGATGTGCTTCAGTTCGGCCGACTGCTCGCCGTAGCGGATGCTCACGCCCGCCTTGGCATAGGCGGTGCGGCGATGCTCCAGAGCGGCGTTGTACAGGACCCGGTGATCGCCCAGGCACGCCGCCAGCGCGATCTCCTGGTGGTGGGTGGGACGCAACAGGAATTTGAACGATCTGCGCACACCCCACCCCCATCACGTTCGGTAACTAAACCGTCACGGTATCGGCCGGCACCGACAAAACCAGGAAGGACATCCGCGATGCGCGGACCAGGCGGGTCACTGCACGCTCGGGCCTTGGCGGCCCTCCCTCTCCCGATTCCCCCGTCACCTAAAGGCGACAGTCCCCTCGGGAGAATCTGATGGGCAGTCCCGCCGCCGATCCGGTCCGATCGCTGCCGCCCGCGCTCGTCGCCGAGCTGGTCGCCTCGCCCTCCCTCGAACGGCTGCTCGACCGCTTCCTCGACTTCCTTGAGGAGGCGCCGGGCAGGTTCGGCTCCTTCGCCGCGGGCGTCTACGTGCACGACAACGTGACCGGGCGCCCCGCCGCGGCCAGGGTGCGGGGACTGGGCGACTACTACGTGCGCAGCTACGAGCGCCACGGCCGCGACCGGGACCCCGTCGTCCAGCGAGCCCTGCGCGAACGCCGGGTGTGCGACAGCGACTCGCTGATGCCGAGGGAGGAGTGGCTGAAGCTGCCCATCGTGCACGATGTGTTCGCCCCGCACGCCATGGCGCGGGTGCTGTGCGCCCCGTTCGTCGTCGGCGCCGAGGTGGCGGGCACGCTGAACCTGGCCCGGCGGGACGGGCAGCCCGAGTTCACCGAGGCCGACCGCGACGCCGCCCACGTGGCGGCCATGGTGCTGGGCATCGCGGTGTCCGCGGTGCGGGAGCGGTCCTCGATCGAGCGTGAACGCCACCAGCTGGCCGAGGCGCTCGACCGGTGCGGCACGCCGGTCGTGCTGACCGACCTGGCGCTGGCGCGGCGCCACCTCAACGCGCCCGCCCTGTCCCTGTTCGCCAGGCTCGGCGACGACCGCCCGGAGGTGGAGCGGCTGCTCGACTGCGACGGGGACAGGACGGTCGTCTCCTGGAGTGCGGACGGCGCCCTGGAGGCCGGGCCGCACCTCACCGTCACCTCGCAGCGGCTGCCCGGCCAGCCGGACGTGATCGTCTCGGTCATCACCGTACGGGACGGTACGGCGCGCCTGGTCGCCCCGTACCGGCTGGCGTCCCTCACCCCGCGCGAGGCCGAGATCGCCACCCGCGCCCTCACCGGCCGCAGGGACGGTGAGATCGCGGCCGAGCTGTTCATCAGCCCGCACACGGTCAAGCACCACCTCAAGTCGATCTACGCCAAGCTCGGCGTGCACACGCGCGCGGAACTGCTCGACCGCCTGCTGCGCTGAGCCCGCCGTACGGCCCGGCACCCGTCAGTCCTCGGGGTGGTCCTCGTAGCGGGTGGCGATCGCGGTGGCGCGCTCGCGCAGCCAGGCGCGCAACCACCGCGGGGCCAGGGCCTCGGCGTCCAGGGCGAGCTGCCACAGTGCCCACTTGGCGTGTCTCGCGTCCTGGAAGGTCACCTCCATCCGCAGCAGGCCGTCCGGGTCGGCATCCTCGGCGAGGACGGCCAGCGCGGTGCCCACCAGCTCCTCCCGCCTGGCCGGGGCCAGCCGTACCAGTACGGCGACCTGGTCGCCGCCGGCGCGGAACCGCGTGCCGCGCTCCTGCCAGGCCCGGTCCAGATCGACCCGGTCCGGCCGCCGCGCGGGCTCGGCGAGCCTCTCGGCGGCCAGGACCCGGGACAGCCGGTAGGTGCGGTCGGCGCCGGACCGCGTGGCCAGCAGGTAGCCCTGGTCGCGTACGGTGACCAGGCCGATCGGATCGACGGTGCGCCACCTCGGGGCCTGGCCGACGGCCGCGTAGTGGATGCGCAGTCTGTGCCCGGCGAGCACCGCGCGCCGGATCTCGGCGACCACGGCGTCCGGCACCTCCTCGGCGACCGACCGGCGCGAGAGGAGGTCGGTCTCCGGGTCGATGAGCAGCCGCTCGGCCGCCTCGGCCGCGATGCCCTGATGACTTTCCGGCAGCGCGTCGATCACCTTGAGCATCGCCGAGGCGAGTGCGGAGCCGAGGCCGAACGCCTGCGCGCCGCGCCGGGACCCGGCGATCAGCAGGGCGAGGGCCTCGTCGTGGTTCAGCCCGGTCAGCTCGGTCCGGAAACCGGGCAGCAACGAGAACCCGCCGTGCCTTCCGCGTTCGGCGTAGACCGGGACTCCGGCCGCCGACAGCGCCTCGATGTCGCGCAGCACGGTGCGGGTGGACACCTCAAGCTCGCGGGCCAGCGCGACCGCGGACAGCCGGCCGTGCCGCCGCAACAGCAGCACCAGCGAGACCAGCCGATCGGCACGCACGCAAAAACACTACTGGAATACACGACACAAGATGTCGTGATTTGCCAGGAGGCTTGGTGACATGGCCATCGGGCCGATGAATGTAACCGAATGGAGCTGACATGGCAGTGGAGCGAACGGCGGTCAACCCGTGGGCGTGGTCGACGGAGCTGGGATACAACCAGGGGGAACTCGTCTCCGGGCAGACCCGGACCCTGTACTGCGCCGGGCAGACCGCGATGGGTGGCGACGGCAGGCCCCGGCACGCCGGTGACATGGCGGCGCAGCTGGCGCTGAGCCTGGACAACCTGGAGGCCGTGCTCGGCGAGGCGGGCATGTCCCTCGCCGACCTCGTCCGGCTCAACGTCTACACCACCGACGTGGACCGGCTCTTCGAGCACTACGGCGTGCTGGCGTCGCGGCTGGGTGCCGCCGGGGTGGCGCCGTCGACCACGATGCTCGGGGTGACACGGCTGGCGATCCCCGACCTGATGGTCGAACTTGAGGGAACCGCCGTCGCCTGAGGCACCCGTGCGACACCACCGGAGTGTCCCGGCGGCCGGAGGGGCGGACGGTCTCCGCGTCCGCCCCTCCTCCGGCCGCACCCGTGGCGGTCGTTCGTCAAGGCGTCGCCTGATCGCCCTCTCCCATGACCGTGAGGGTGAAATGGGCCGTCTTGGCGGAGCCGCCGGAGGTGGCGACGAAGGTGATGGTGTGGGTACCCAGGGGGGCGCCGGCCGAGACGTTGATGGTCGCCGTGATGGTTTGACCGGCCTGGACGATGTTGACGGTCGTTCCCGCGGGGGTGCCGGTGGCCGACAGGGTCACCGGCTGGGCCATGTCGGGAGACAGCCTGATCTGGACGGTGGTGGACCCGCCGGGGCTGACCGTGGCCGAGGGCGGGTCGACCGTGATCCCGCTGGGATAGGGAGAGGGCGGGGGAGTGGGCATCGAACAGGTCGGCTCGCCGGCCTGGGCGGGGACGCGGACGGCGGTCCACGCGGCCTTGGTCGCGTTCATCTCGGGGCAGCCGTAGAGGTTCTTCGCGGCCAGCATGGTGGCCACGCGTGCCCTGCCGTACGACCAGCCGAGGGACTTGCGCTGGATCCCCTGATAGAAGATCCGGGCGGCCTTCTGGATGCCGACGCCGGTCAGCGTGGACGGGCCCGCGCAGACCGGGCTGGCGGGTTTGCCCGGCGGGTTGGTGCCCTCGGCGAGCAGGTAGAACCAGTGGTCCTGCGGTCCGCCGTCGGCGGGCGGGATCATGGAGAGGGGGTAGCAGTTCCGGTTACCCGTCAGTGAGGGGTCGTACATGTTCCTGAGCGGCCCACCGCCCACGATGTTCACCTCCTCGCCGATCAGGTAGTCCGGTTCGTCCAGGGCAGGGGGGTGGTTGGCGTAGTGCTCGGTCAGGGTGCCGAAGATGTCGGCGGCAGACAGGCGGAGGGACTGCGCCTCCGGGCCGTTGCCGTCGTCGTAACCGGTTTTGGCGTAGACGGCCAGGCCGTAGTGGTAGCCGACCAGGTCGAGTGAGGTGAGCTGGTCGGTGCGGGCGCTGTTGTGGCCGAAGACGGCACGGGCGCCGTCCCAGTAGGCGTTGACGTCGTTCAGGCCGACGGAGGCCGGGTAGGAGTGGCCGGCTCCGTCGACGCCGTTGCGCCCCAGCCAGTCACGCAGCATGTCCCAGTGCTTCTGCGCGGCGAACATGACGTCGACGCAGGCGGTCTCCAGACTGGTGCCGGTTCCGTCGCCCCAGGCGTCGGTCGGCTTGGTGAGGACGGGGCCGTTGAGACGGCCGCAGCTCAGACCGGGGCGGGTGGGGTCGTTCAGGGAGTACAGGCCCCCGGAGTACGTGGTCTGGACGGCCACCGGGTTGCCGTTGAAGTGACTGTTGCCCGAGCCCAGGAGCGCCCGGCCGGCCGTTCCCGCACCGCTGTGCACCGTGGCGAGCCGGGGCGCCGTGCTCGTGGTCTCCGCGCCGTTCGCCGGCGCCGTCGTGCCCATGGTGACGACCGTCATGAGAGCGAACGCTCCCAGCGTGGTTTTGAGGTTCATACGCGATGACTCCTTGTCCGCAGGCGCAAGGAGCCGTGGCCGGCCAGGGCTGCCCCAACGGTGCCATCGACATGGGGGGCGGAGAACCCTACAAATCCTTATATTTCGGGCGTATGGCGTGCATAGCGCTCCCAGCGGGCGCACGGGCCAGGGACCGGAAAACACGTTCCGGTCCCGAGGGTCCTCGTGGCCCCGGCCGTGAATCGACGGGGCAGGGCCTGACGTGCGCGCGCAGGGAACCGGCCCGGCTTGGGCCGTCCGGCCTTCCGCGAGGAGCACGTGGGCTCCGCGTGATCGTTCGGACGACGCGCACGGCCGGTTGACCACCCCTGTTCACCGCACGCTCGCGGTCCGGAGAATGTCGGTTCCGTTCGACAGGATGTCCTCATGAGCGACACGCCTCCTCTCACCGTCCCCGCTGACCGGGCCGCCTACGCCGCGGCGGTCCAGCTGGCGGTCGACGCCGCCGCCGCCTACTACGGCGACGGCACCTCCTCCCTCGACGACGACGACTACGACCGGCTGGTCCGCGGCATCGAGGCCTACGAGGCCGAGCACCCGGGCGACGTGTCGCCGGATTCGCCCACGGGAAAGGTCGCCGGAGGCGCCGTCGTCGGCGACGTCCCGCACAGCACCCCGATGCTGAGCCTGGACAACGTGTTCTCCGCCGACGGCCTGGCCAAGTGGGCCGCCGGGCTGGAGCGCCGCCTGGGCCGTCCGGTCACCGCCTGGAGCGTGGAGCCCAAGCTTGACGGCCTGGCGATCTCGGCCCGTTACCGCAACGGCCGCCTGGTCCAGCTCATCACGCGCGGCGACGGCACGGCCGGGGAGGACGTCAGTCACGCGATCGGGACGGTCGTCGGTCTGCCGGGCGCGCTCACCGAGCCGGTCACGGTCGAGATCCGCGGCGAGGTCATGATGACCGCCGCCCAGTTCGAGGCGGCGTGCGCCAAACGTCAGGCCCACGACGGCACCACGTTCGCCAACCCGCGCAGCGCGGCCGCCGGCACGCTGCGGGCACAGGACCGGCCGTATGTGTGCGAGCTGACCTTCTTCGGCTACGGCGCCCTGCCGTTGCCGCCCGGTGACGGCTCCGAGGTGGCCGTACGGCTGCGCGAGCTGCCGCACAGCCGGATCATGGGCCTGGTCGCCGCGTGGGGCGTGCAGACCACCGCCGCCACGCCGGTCGCCGGCGTCACGGCCACCGGCGTCGAGGAGATCCAGGCCCGCGTCGAGCAGATCGCCGCCCAGCGAGCGGATCTGGCCTTCGGCATCGACGGCATCGTGATCAAGTGCGACCTCGCGGAGGACCAGGCGCAGGCCGGGTTCAGCTCGCGCGCTCCCCGGTGGGCGGTCGCCTACAAGCTGCCCGCCGTCGAGAAGATCACCAAGCTGGTCGCGGTGGAGTGGAACACCGGCCGTACGGGCATCATCGCCCCGCGCGCGGTGCTGGAGCCGGTCGAGCTCGACGGGTCGATCGTCACCTACGCCACGCTGCACAACCCCAGCGACATCACCCGGCGTGGTCTCATGCTGGGCGACTCGGTGACCGTCTACAAGGCCGGAGACGTCATTCCGCGGGTGGAGGCGCCGGTGGTGCACCTGCGCACCGGCGACGAGCAGCCGATCGTCTTCCCCGAGACGTGCCCGAACTGCGGAGACGTCATCGACACCGGTCAGGAACGGTGGCGATGCGTGCGGGGCCGGGCCTGCCGGGCGCTGGCCCCCATCGCCTACGCGGTCGGCCGCGACTGCCTCGACATCGAGACCCTGGCCGAGTCCCGCATCGTCCAGCTGCTGGACGCCGGGTTCATCGCCGACTTCGCCGACCTGTTCCTCCTGACCCGCGACCAGGTCCTCACCCTGGAGCGGATGGGGGACACCAGCACCGACAAGCTGCTGGCCGCCATCGAGACCGCCAAAACCCGGCCGTTGAGCCGTGTCTTCTGCGCACTGGGCGTTCGCGGCACGGGCCGGTCGATGAGCCGCCGGATCGCCCGGCACTTCGCCACCATGGAGGCCGTTCTCGCCGCGTCCGCCGAGGACCTGCAGGCGGTGGAGGGCATCGGCCCGAAGAAGGCCCCGGACGTGGTCGCCGAGCTGGCCGGGTTGCGTCCGCTGATCGACAAACTCATCCAGGCCGGGGTGAACATGGTCGAGCCCGGCGTCACACCGGCTGTGGCGGTCGACGGGGCGGTCGACGGCCAGGAGGACGAGAAGGGCGAGGACTCCGCGTTGCCGCTGGCCGGGATGACGGTCGTGGTCACCGGCGCGATGAGCGGTCCCCTGCAGGACCTGTCGCGCAACCAGGTGAACGAGCTCGTCGAACGGGCGGGAGGCAAGGCGTCGTCCGCGGTCTCGGCCAAGACGTCGCTGCTGGTCGCCGGAGACAAGGCCGGGTCCAAGAAGGCCAAGGCCGAGGGCCTGGGCGTACGGATCGCCTCACCGGAGGAGTTCGCCGCACTCGTCGGCGCGTTCCTGTGACATCCTCCCCCGACTGAAGGACGGGGCGTCCACGCTGCGGGCGCTCGGCGATCGAACACCGTCCTTGGCCCGGAAGAGCCACCTGCCGTCGACCGTCCACGGCCTTGTCCGGTGCCGGCCGCAGGGGTGACGTCCGATCCGGCCGACGGAGACCGGCTCCCGGTACCCTGCACGGCGTGATCGACTCCAACGCGGGTCCCGACGACGCCGAGGTCGCGATAGCCGCGGCGTGTGCCGGCGCCGACGTGGTGCGCGGCCTGTACGGCCGGCGGCTCGCCCGCATCGACAAGGGCGCCGGAGACTTCGCCACGACCGCCGATGTGGAGGCCGAGAAGGCGATCCTCCGCGTCCTCCGTACCGCCCGGCCCGATGACGCGGTGCTCGGCGAGGAAGGCGGGCGGCAGGGCGCGGCCGGCGCCGAGCGCCAGTGGTTGGTCGACCCCTTGTGCGGCACGCTGAACTACGCCGTCGGCGGCATGCCGGTGGCGGTCAACGTGGCGTTGCGCGACGGGGCGGCGGCGGTGGCCGACCCGTTCGGCGGCGAGGTCCTCTTCACCGACGGCGAGTCCGCCTGGACGCGGCACGACGGAGCCGACGCACGGCTGGTGCCCACTTCCGCCAGCCGGTTGGTGGACGTCAACCTGGACCCGCCGTTCCCGAGCGCGCCCGGGTTCCGGGCCGTTGACCTGCTGGCCCACGCCGGGTTCGCCGAGCGGTTCCGGCCGAGGGTCGTGTCCACGACGCTGGCGTTGGCCTGGGTCGCGGCCGGCAAACGCGCCGCGTACGTCACCGACGGCGGTGACCTGTCCGGGAGCGTGCACTTCGCCGCCGGGATCGCCGTGTGCCGGGCCGCCGGTTGTGTGGTCACCGGGATCGACGGCGCCCCGATCGGGCGGGCGGGCCGCGGGCTTGTGGTGGCCGCCGACGCCGAGGCCCACGGGCTGCTGATGTCGATGATCCACGGCCGAAAACAGGAGAGGCCGCTCTCCTGATCGGCCGCCGCGATCGCTCGGCCGGCCCGATCGCTCAGTCGCCACGATCCGAAGAGGTGCCTGCGGGAGATCGGTTACGCCACGACGCCGGCGGGCGTCGTCGTGATCGGCCGGTGTCGGCGCTCGCCACGGTGCGTGAGAACCGCGGGCCGGGATCAGGTGCCTTCCTTGTTCTCCAGGCCGACGGCGGCACGCAGCTCGCGCATGTCCTCGTGCAGCTGCTTCAGCTGCCGGTCGGCGGCGACCTGCTTCATCAGGTCGGCCAGCGCGTCGGCGATCGCGTTCAGCTTGTGCTGCAGGGCCTCATCGGCCCGCCTTTGCGTGTTCTGCAGCAGGGCCACCAGCAGGAACGTCACGATGGTGGTGGCCGTGTTGATGATCAGCTGCCAGGTGTCGACGTCACCGAAGACGAAGTACGACGGAGCCCAGACCAGGACCAGCAGCACGCACATCGCAAAGAACCAGGCGCCGGAGACGAAGGCGGCGGCCTTGGTGGCGAAGCGGTCGAAGAACGACAGGCGGGCGTTCACGTCCGTCGGCATGGTGGCCGTGTCGCCGCTGCCGGAGTGATGTGTCGTCATCGCCGCCCCCCTTGCTTCACAAAACGCGAGAAAGGACAGCTATCCAGGAGAACGTTCTGGAATCATCGCCGTCCGTAATTTTTATGTGGTGCTTCGCGCCGGCCACCGCCACCGCCGCCTCATCGGACGAACAGCATCCGATCGGGATGCGTAGGCTTCTGCTCCATGGCACGGTTCCCGCGCGATTCGCTCATGATCGGGCCGCTGGCCGTGCTCGCGGTGCTGGGCGTCGCCGCGGCGGGATGTTC
Source organism: Streptosporangium sp. NPDC000239 (assembly GCF_040300765.1). Classification (NCBI taxonomy): domain Bacteria; kingdom Bacillati; phylum Actinomycetota; class Actinomycetes; order Streptosporangiales; family Streptosporangiaceae; genus Streptosporangium; species Streptosporangium sp. NPDC000239. The sequence continues at coordinate 139,207 of NZ_JBEPEI010000006.1, forward strand.
GGGCGACGGCGCCGCGGACTCGCGGGGCGCCTCGGGGAGAGCATCGGGGCACGGCACTCCGGCCGAGGGAGACCCGCCCCTGTCCGCGGGAGTGTGGACCGAGACGGTCCATGGAGGCTCCGAGATGACCAGGGTCGTCGCGGTCGCGCCCGGAGAGGCGTGGGCGGTGGGTACCGACGGTGAGCCCGTCGGCCCGTACGGCGGCAGCCTGTGGCGCTGGGACGGACACGAATGGCGGTCCACCCGCCCGCCGGGGAGCCTGCGGTATCCCACGGTCGTTTCCGGAACGGCCGCGACCAATGTCTGGATCTTCGACCAGGACGCGGACATGTGGCGCTGGGACGGCCGCCGGTGGACAAGCCGGGGAAGACCGCCCTGGCCGCGCTCGGCCCGCCTGAACGACGCCGTCGTCGCCGGTCCCGAGGACGTGTGGATCGCCGGCGGCCAGATCACCGGGACACGGCAGAATCCGCGCTGGCGCCCCCTCCCTCTCGCGCACTGGTCCCCGTCGGGCTGGGCCGAGGTCCCTGTTTCCTCGGCCTCGTCCGTGAAGAGATTGAGCGCGGCGGCCCCGGACGACCTGTGGGCGCTCACCCGCGATGATCTGGGGGAGGTCTCCGCGATCGAGCACTGGGACGGCCGCCGTTGGAGAGCCGTGCCCGCACCGCCGTCGCTCAGCGGTGCGAAGGCCTCGTTCCGCGACGTCGCGGCGGTGTCGGCGCGGGAGGTCTGGGTCGCGGGCACGATCATGCGGCCGGGCCGCCGCCAGGCCGCACTGCTGATGCGCTGGGACGGCAGCCGATGGGACCTGCCCGGCGGCGTCCCGGAGGAGGCGATCTCGTTCGGATCCGTGGCGCCGGACGGCCATGGCGGGGTATGGCTGGGCGCTTCCAACTACGCCTACGACGAGCATCGCATTCTGCTCCACTTCGACGGCCGGTCCTGGACCCGCGAGAAGGCGCCCAAAGCCAACAACGCACCCGAGGTGTTCGACATGGCCAAGGTCCCCGGGGGAGACCAGGTGTTCGCGGTCGGTGGCAGCCCCTCCCACGACGAGGACAGCAGGGGATGGGTCTGGACGAGGTCCTAGCCTCGGCTGAGGAACTGCTCGTCCGGCCCCGGCCACCGGCTCGGCGGGCCCGGGCGGGTCACGGAAGGCCGCCGTTTCGCTTCGGGTGCGCGGTGACCAGGGGGGTGTCCACGCCGATCTCGCCGGTCGGCAGCGCGCCGCCGGGGTCGCCGAGGGGCCGGTCACGGCCGGGCAGCACCTCAAGGAAGAAGGCGCGGGAGTCCTCAAGGTGGGCGTTCAGCGTCTCGTCCCCTCGGGCGCGCCGATCCACGACGATCGCGGAGACGGGGCACTCGACCTCGCACGCGCCGCAGTCGATGCACGCGCTCGCGTTGATGTAGCTCTTGCGTTCGCCGACATATATGCAGTCGACGGGGCAGACGTCGACGCAGGAACGGTCGAGGACGTCGATGCAGCCGGGGCCGATCACATAGGTCACGGTGGTGTCCTTTCGGGGGTCAGGGGCCGTCGGTGGAGTGGCCGGGGAACAGGGACAGGCCGGGGTCGAGGTCGACGGCCACGTGGTTCACGGCGGTGGCGGCCTCGCCGAAGCCGACGGACATCAGCCGCACCTTGCCCTCGTAACCGGCCAGGTCGCCCGCGGCGTACACCCTGGGCAGGTTGGTCCGCATCGACCGGTCGACGGCGACCGTGTGCCCCCGCAGGGTGAGCCCCCAGTCCCGCAGCGGACCCAGGTCGCTGACGAAGCCGAGCGCGGCGATCACGTGGTCGGCCGCGACGACCGTCTCCTCGCCGGAGCGGGCCCGCAGCCGTACCTTCGCCAGGCGGCCCGCGGTGAGGTCCCCTTCGAGCGCGGTCACGCGTGTCTCGGTGTGGACGCGCGCCCGCCCGGCCCTGACGCGGTCGAGGGTCGCCGCGTGCCCGCGGAAGACGGCCCCCCGGTGCACGAGGGTCACCGAACGCGCGATCGGGCCGAGCGTGTCCGCCCAGTCCAGGGCGCTGTCGCCGCCGCCGACGACCACCACGTCCCGGCCGGTGTGCGCCCGGGGGTCGGTCACGAAGTACGACAGGCCCGTGCCGAGCCACTCCTGGCCGCACTCCAGCGGGCGCGGGGTCGGTGTGCCGATCCCGGAGGTCAGCACGACGGCGCGGGCGTTGACGACCGTGCCGTCGTCCAGCGTCACGACCGGCTCGCCGTCGCGGTGTTCGAGCCGTACGGCCCGCCTGCCCATGAGGCGGGTCGCGCCGAAGGCCGAGGCCTGTTCCACCAGGGCGGCGACGAAGTCCCTGCCCCTGACCGCGGGGAGGGCGGCGACGTCGCGGATCTCCTTCTCCGGATACAGGGCCGTCACCTGGCCGCCCGCCTGCGGCAGGGCGTCGACGACGACGGTGGACAGGCCGCGGAATCCGGCGCAGTAGGCGCCGTACAGTCCCGCAGGTCCCGCGCCGACGACGAGGACGTCGGCCGAGACGGGTGTGGGGGTGCTCACCACGGGCTCCCTGGGGGTCGGTGCGTTCTCGCAGCAGAACGTAGGCCGGGCACCCCGGTCAGGTCCCGTGGCGGGGACCGCTCACCGGACCGCCGTGCGCTTGGCCGCGCGGTCCGCTGGGTGAACCGGGTTCCTTCCCCGGGCCCCGGGCCGGATGGTCTGCTCCCGGCACCGGCGTGAGGCGACTGGAGCAGACATGACCGAAACCGTTGATCCAACCGTGAATCCGACCGTGAGTCCGGTGAGGGGGCACCGCGCGGGCAGGCTGCCGGGCCGTCAGGACTGGTCGAGCTGGCCGCACTACCAGGCCGCGGCGGCGGGCTTCCGCGGCTACTGGTACCCGGTCTGCTTCTCCTCGCAGGTCGGTGAGAAGCCGCGCCCCGTCACCCTGCTCGGCGAGCGCCTGTTCGTCATCCGCGACCGGGGCAGGGTGTACGGCATGCGGGACCGGTGCCCCCACCGGGGGGTTCCGCTGAGCCACGGCGACAAGCAGTTCCCCGGGACGATCTCCTGCGTCTACCACGGATGGACCTTCGACCTGGAGACGGGCGTCCTGAAGGCCGCGATCACCGACGGCCCGGGGTCGCCGATCTGTGGCAAGGTCACCCAGCCGACCTACGACGTCGAGGAGCGCCTGGGCCTGGTCTGGGTGTACGTCGGCGACGGCGAGAGGCCGCACCCGATCGACGAGCAGCTGCCGGAGGAACTGGTCGGCAACCCGGCGGTCGTGGGCCAGCGGATCCAGGCGCGCGCGGGCAACTGGCGGTTCGCCTGCGAGAACGGCTACGACGAGGGGCACGCCAAGTATCTCCACCGCACCGCGCTGTGGCGGCTGTTCAAACCGATGCCGGTCTGGAACACCACGAGCATCGTCAGGCGCGGACGCTGGATCTACCGGGTGCAGCGGGAACAGTTCTGGGAGGCGGACTTCCCCGGCCTCGGCAGGTGGTCGGGGACGGCGTGGTACAAGGCCCGCCCCCCGAGGACGGTCCAGAACATCGGCAACACCGCCTCGCACCGCCGGGTCAACCCGACGATCGCGGCCCAGGAGTTCCCCGGGTTCGCCTCGGTCGGCATGCCGGGCGTCCTGCGGATCGTCTACCCGACCTTCATCCACTACGAGTTCTACGTGCCGGTCGACGCGGAGAACCACCTGTACGTCGGCATGCTGGCCGACTTCAGCAGGGGTGTCCGGGCGCTGCCGTTCTACGCCAAGTATCTCGGCGCGGTGCGCTGGCTCTTCCACGGCCAGTTCTCCGGCCAGGACAAGTGGATGGTCGAGGTCACCGACGCGCCGCCGGAGAAGCTCTACCGTCCCGACGACTCCCTCCTGCGGTGGCGCAAACTCGCCGAGGACACCACCGAGGAACGCCTCGAACGGCTGCGCGCAGGGAACACGGACTGAGGGCCGGATATGTCCGACATCGTGCTCGGGGTCGGGGCGTCCCACTCGACCCTGATGAACACGCACTGGGACCGGGTCGTGCACACCGACCGGGCCGAGGCCTTCCGCGACGCGCTGGAGACCGCCAGACACCGGGTGGCGCTGGCGCGCCCCGACGTGGTGGTGATCGTCGGGTCGAACCACTTCCGCGGCCTCTGGCTGGACCTGGTCCCGGCCTTCACCGTGGGCGTCGGCGAGGTCGTCGCCACGGGGGAGGCGGGCACCCCCGAGGGGCCCCAGCGGACCGACCCCGCCTTCGCGCGGGCGCTGGCGGCCGACCTGGTCGAGGCGGGCACCGAGGTGGCGATCTCGGCCCGGCTGCAGATCGACCACGGGCAGTCGCACGCGATCCAGTACCTGCTCGGCGACCTGGAGGTGCCGGTCGTCCCGCTGGTCGTCAACGTCTTCGCCCGGCCGCTGCCCACACTGGCGCGCTGCGTCCGGCTGGGGGAGAACCTCGCCGGGGCCGTGGGACGGATCACGGGGGACCGGCGCGTGGTGGTGGTCGCATCGGGCGGGCTGTCCCACCGGCTGCCGTGGCCGAGTGACTGGGCGGACCCCCAGGACGACGACGAGGCCTTCCTGGTCGACGCCTGGACCAACGGGCGGGGCGAGTGGGAACGCTACGACAGACGGCGCAGGGAGATCATCGTGGCCGCCCGCCCGACGATCTTCCCCGAGTTCGACCGGGCCTTCCTCGACGACCTCGCGGGCGGCCGTCTGCGCCGTTACGCCTCCCTGACGACCGCCGAGGTGGAGGAGGCGGCGGGCAACGGCGGCCAGGAGCTGCGGAGCTGGCTGGTGATGGCCGCCGCGCTCGGTTTCGTGCCGGGCACGCCGCTGGTCTACGCGCCCATGCCCGAGTGGCTCACCGGGATGGGCGTGGCCGTACTCGACCCCGCGGGAGGTCACCGATGACCGGCACGCCCTCACCGGCGGCGGGCGTCCCGCCCGAGAGCCGCTTCGCCGACGCGGACGGCGTCAGGTACCACTTCCACGAGCTGGGGGAGGGGCCGGACACGATCTTCCTGCACGGCGGTGGCCCCGGGTGCACCGGCTGGAGCGACTTCGGGCCCGTCGCGCCGTACTTCTCGGCCGGCCGGAGGTGCCTGATCGTGGACATCCTCCAGTACGGCAAATCCGAAAAATGCCGAATCAGTGGGCCGATGTGGGATTTCCATGCCGCGAAGACCGTCGCGTTCATGGACGTCCTCGGCGTCGAGAGGGCCGACTTCGTCTGCAACTCCTGGGGCGGCACCATCGCGCTGTGCCTCGCGGCCCGATACCCCGACCGTGTCCGCTCCCTCGTGGTGACCGGCAGCATGCCCGTCTTCTACGGTCCCCTGGCGCCCCTGCCGGAGCGCGGGCACCGGGGCCGCGCCGCCCGCGACGTCTACTACGGCGGGCGGGGACCGACCCGGGAGAAGATGCGCGAGCTGATCACCCGGCTGGAGTGGTACGACGCCGCGCGCCTGCCCGAGGAGACCGTGGACATGCGCTGGCGGCAGAGCCTCGACCCCGGGGAGCGCGAACTCGCCGCGATGACGGACTCGCCCCGGGGCGACTGGCAGGACCTCACCGCCGAGCTCGGGCTGGTCGAGGCGCCGGCGCTGTTCATCTGGGGACGTGAGGACGCCTTCCTCACCCCCGACTACCCGCTCATGCTGTCGCGGATGCTCAGGCGCGGAAACCTGCACGTCATGGACCACGTCTCGCACCACCTGCAGGAGGAACGGCCCGCCGCCTACCACGCCGTCGTGGACGGCTTCCTGCGATCCGTCGACCACCCCTGAACGACCATGGAGGAGAACCCCATGACCACCACCATCTGGACCGAACTGACCGGTCTCGACTTCCGGGTCACCACCGTCGACGCCGGGGGCGTCCCCACCCGCTCCCTGCAGGCGGGGACCGGTGAGCCGGTGATCTTCCTGCACGGAACCAGCGGCCACCTGGAGGCCTTCGCCCGCAACCTCGGCGCCCACGCGGACCGCTACGCCTGTCACGCGATCGACATGCTCGGCCACGGATACACCGGCATGCCGGACTACCCCTACGAGATCCCCCGCTACCGCGACCACCTGCTCGCCTACATGGACGCGGCCGGGATCGAGAGCGCCCACATCGTCGGAGAGTCCCTCGGCGGCTGGGTCGGGGCGCGCACCGCGATCGACGCGCCCGGGAGGGTGGCCTCCCTGCAACTGCTCTGCGCCGGGGGCACCGTGGCCAACCCGAAGGTCATGGAGCGCATCCGCACCTCGACCAGGCAGGCGGTCACCGGCGACGACATCGACCTGACCAGGCGGCGGCTGCGGCTGCTGATGGCCGACGCGAAGGACGCGACCGAGGAACTGGTCGCGGTCAGGCACGCCGTCTACCACCGGCCGGGCTTCGCCGCCAACATCGGCAACCTGCTGTGCCTGCAGGACATGGAGACCCGGCTGCGGAACATCCTGCGCCCGGAGGACCTCGCCAGGCTCGACGTGCCGACCCTGATCGTGTGGGGCCGTGACAACCCCTTCGGCGAGGTGCCGGAGGCGGCCGCCATGCACAGGGCCATCGCGGGCTCGGAGCTGGTGCTGTTCGACGAGTGCGGCCACTGGCCCCAGCACGAGCAGGCCGCGCGCTACAACGGGCTGAGCCTGGCCTTCCTCGCCGGGCACCCGATCTCCGCGTAGGCGTCAGCCCGTCGCCTGGAGCGTCCTGGAGACACCGAGCGCCGCGGTGCGCAGCGCGGCCGTGAACCGGCCGTGGTTCATCCTGAAGGTGGGCGCCGTGATCGACAACGCGCCCGCGAGCGCGCCGGTGTCCCCGAAGACGGGCACGGCCAGGCTCGTGTAACCGAGCCTGGTCTCCTCGGCCTCGACCGCGAGGTGCTCCGCCCTGACCCTGGCGATCTGGGCCTGGAGCAGCCCCGGCTGGGTGATCGTCCGGTGCGTCATGGGGGTGAGGCCGCGCCGTACGACCTCGTGGAAGAGGGCCGGAGGGGAGAAGGCGAGGATCACCTTCCCGGTCGCGGTGCAGAACAGGGGGAGCCGCCCGGCGACCCGGGACTGCTTGCGCAGGCCCCGGTGCACCATGAGCTTCTCGACGTACAGCACGTCGAGGCCGTCGTGGATGGCGAAGTGGACGGTCTCGTGCGTGGCGAGCAGCAGATCCTCCATGTACGGCAGGGCCGCCTCCCGCAGGATCCGCTGCCTGGGCACCCGCTGGCCGATCTCGAAGAGCCGCAGCCCCAGGCGGTAGTGGCTGCCCGCCCGTTCGAGCACTCCCCAGCCGAGCAGCTCCTGGGCGAGCCGGTGCACACTCGCCTTGGCCACCCCGGTGCGCCTGACCAGCTCGGACAGGGACAGGGCGTCGTCCTCGGCCGTGAAGGCCTCGATGATCAGACGGGCCTTGCCCAGGACGGAGTTCATCGCCTCGGCGTTGCCCGGCGTCGATCCGGCGCGGGCGAACGGGAGCACCGTCATCGCAGGGACCTCCCAGGTGGTTCGGAGACCTGTGAGGAGTAGTTTGGTGCGTTCCATTCGAAATAGCTACCCTCTGTGACCGATATGGTCATATGCCCACCTCCGTGCGGGACCTGGTGACCGTGTTGACGGCGACGCGGACCAGCAGCCGGGTGAGCCGCTCCATCTCCCTGACGTCGGCGGTGTTCATCCCCAGGGAGAAGTCGAGCCCGGCGATCTTGGGCATGCCGATCCGCACGGTCGGCACCCCCCGCCCCCGCAGGATGTTGGCGTCGGTGGCGCCGCTGTTGCCGAGGGCCACCTCGTGCGGACGCCCCTCGGCGGCCTCCCAGGCGGCGACGGCCTCACGGGCCACCCAGCCCCCGGGGTCGGAGGCGGTGCCGGGTACGGCGAGCACCATCTCGAACGTCACCGGGGCGCCGGGCAGTTCGGCGCGGATCTCCTCGATCGCGGCGCCGAACTCCCGCTTGGCCTCCATGGGGGTCGTGCGCGGGCTCAGCCGCAGGTCGACGAGCAGCCGGCACGCGGCCGGGGTCACCGCGGCCCGGTACGGCCAGCCCCCCTCGATCGCGGCGACGACACCCTGCGGGGCGACCGTCCCCTCGGTGTGCCGCTCGGCGTACCCGGCGAACCACCGCTCAAGCCGTACGGCCACCTCGCCCGCCCTGGCGACCGCGTTCTCGTACGGCAGGCGGTGCCGTGAGCCGGCGTAGGTGTGGACGCCGTGGACGACGACCTCGAACCAGGCCAGCCCGACCTCCTCCCAGGAGACCGTCCACCCCGGCTTGGCGATCACCGCGAAGTCCGCCCAGAACCCCTGTTCGAGCAGGTAGGAACAGCCGACCCCCTGCCCGACATTGCGCCGTCCGGCGCCGGGCGCCGCGTTGGCGGGCATGCCGCCCGACCCGAAGGCGACCAGCAGGTCCCCGGCCAGCGGCAGCCCGGCCCGGTGGACGGCCTCGGCGGCCATCAGCACGCAGGCGGCGTGCCCCTTCGGGTTGCCCGCGCCGAGCCCGGTCACCAGGTCGCCCTCGACGCGGGCGGCGGGGCGCATGTCGGGGCGCAGCGCGGGGCCGATCCACGGGACGTCCTTGTCCTCGCGGCCGGTGGTCAGCGTGTCGATCGGCGCGTACAGCATGAGGTCGGGGCCGCCGCCGTCGCCGCGCAACCGGCCCCACGCGTTGGCCTGCCGGTCGTCGAGCGGCTGGACGGCCGCCGTGACACCGGCGGCGGTCAGGGTGGCGGCGATGTGCTCGGCCAGGGGGCGCTCGCCGCCGGTGGGGCTGGGGACGTCCACCAGGCCGCGCAACAGCTCCCGCAGCCGGTCACCGGTGACGTGCCGCCAGGTCGCGGCGACCAGGTCGCGCCGGTCCCCGGCGAGTCCGGCGAGCCCGTCGGGCGCGTTCACCGGTTGATCCGGCGGACCTGGGTGTTGACCCGCCTGGTGAGCAGGCGCCACAGCGGCGGCAGCGCCGCGACGACGGCCGCGCAGACCAGCAGGACCAGCAGGGGACGTGGCATGGGGATCTCCTTGACTCGTCCCGCGTGGGACCCCCGGCGCGTGGCCGGGGGTCCCACGCGGGAGCCGTTTCCGCCCTGCCGAGATGATCCGCCGGCCGGAGGGGAACCGCCCATGGAAACGTCCCGCTCAGCGGGACGCCCACACGGAATCGGCGTACGGCGACGCCATGGTGGACCCCTTATCCCGAAATTGAAAGGCGGCGTCGTTCTCCGTACGGGCGCCCCTGTCACGTGGTGAGCTGTTCGAGGAAGGTGAGGGCGAAGAACGCCTCGACCTCCTCGCCACGCTGGCCGTCCCCGAGACCGTCGGCCACACCGTCTCACCGGGCTACTGAGGCGCGGAGCCCCTCACGGCGCGTCCCCCTCGGTGATCAGCGTCACCTGGGGGACGCCCGTCCTCGGATGCGCGCCGACCTCGGCGTCCACCCGGTAGACGTCCCGCAGCAGCTCAGGCGTCAGCACCTCGCGCGGGGTCCCGAGCGCCACGATCGCGCCGCCGTCCATGACGCACAGGCGGTCGCAGAACGCGGCGGCCAGGTTGAGGTCGTGCAGCGCGATCACCGCGGTGATCCCGAGCCCGCGCACCAGGCGCAGCGCGTCGAGCTGGTGGCGCAGGTCGAGGTGGTTGGTCGGCTCGTCCAGCACCATCACCTCCGGCCGCTGCGCCAGCGCCCGGGCGATCAGCACCCGCTGCCGCTCCCCGCCGGAGAGCCGGTCGAAGGGCGCGTGGGCCAGATCGGCCACGTCCAGCCGCTCCAGCGCCTCGGCGACGATCGCCCGGTCGGCGGGGGAGTCGCCGTCGAAGGCCCGTTTGTGCGGGGTACGTCCCATGGACACCACGTCGTGGACGCTCAGCCCGAAGTCGCCGCCGCCATCCTGAAGCACCGCGGCCAGCCGGCGGGCCAGCCATCTGCCCGGCATCCGCCACACGTCGTGCCCGTCGAGGAGCACCTGCCCGGCGGTGGGGCGCAGCACCCGGTAGAGGGTCCTCAGCAGGGTCGACTTGCCCGCGCCGTTGGGCCCGGCCAGGCCGAGCACCTCACCGGGGGCCACCTCGAACGTCACCGCGCGCACCAGGTCCCTGCCGCCGATCCGCACCGAGACCTCCCGTACGGCCAGAGCGCCCATCAGGTCCTCCTGCGCATCAGCCACAGGAAGAACGGCCCGCCGACCAGCGCCGTGATGATCCCCACCGGGATCTCCTCGGGGGTGATCAGCGTCCTGGCGACCAGGTCGGCCGTGATGAGGAACGCCGCCCCGAGCAGCGCCGTGGCCGGAAGCGCCCGCCGGTGGTCGGCCCCGACGAGCAGCCGTACCACATGGGGCATGATCAGCCCGACGAACCCGATGGCCCCGCTGACCGCGACGACGGTGCCGATCACCATGGCCACCAGCACGAACAGCGCCGCCCTGAAGCGGTGCACGTCCAGCCCCAGGGAGGCGGCTGCCTCCTCCCCGGCCAGCAGCAGGTTCAGCGGGCGTGAGACGCCCAGCAGGACGACGGTGCCCGCCGTCACGGCCGCCGCGGGCACCCACACCGTCGTCCACGTCGTCCCGGCGACGCCGCCGAGCATCCAGCGGACGGCCGACTGGGCCCGGTGCGGGTCGTCGGAGGTCACCACCAGGAAGCTGGCCGCCGCCGAGAGCACCTCGGCCGTCGCCACCCCGGCCAGCACCAGCCGTACCGTGGTCATCCGCCCGCCGGACCGGGCCAGGAAATAGACCGTGACCAGCGCCGCCAGCGCCCCCGCGAACGCGGCGACCGGCAGTGAGAACGGTCCGAGGAAGGTCAGGCCGAACACCGTCACGCTCACCGCGCCCACACTGGCGCCGGAGGAGACGCCAAGCAGCATCGGATCGGCCAGCGGGTTGCGCACCAGCGCCTGCAACGCCATCCCGCAGACCGAAAGACCGGCGCCGATGACCCCGCCCAGGATCACCCGCGGCAGCCGTACGTCCATGACGACGGTCTCCCTGACCGGGGACCAGACCGGTTCGGCCAGCGCGGGGTGGAGGCGGTGCAGCAGGATGCCCCACACCTGTTCGGCGGGCAGGCTGATCGAACCGGCCGCGACCCCCGCCGTGACCGCCCCGCCGAGCAGCAGCGCGCACAGCGCGAGCGTCAGCGGGTACGGCAGGCCGGGGCGCCGGGTGACGGGCGTCGTCCGGGAGAGCCCGGTCAGGCCGCTCACTCGAACCGGTCGGGGTGGATCTGCCGGGCCAGCGACTCGACCGCCGACGGCGCCCGGACCCCGAGCACGACCGACGACAGCGGCAGCACCGCGAACCGCCTGTGCCTGATCGCCGGAACATCGGCGAGCGCCGGGTTCGACAGCAGGAACCTCTTCTTGTCCTCGACCTTCTCCTCGCCGTAGTCGTAGACGACGATCCAGTCGGGCGCGCGCTCGGCGACCTGCTCGAACGACACGTCGGCCCACGTCTTGTCCACGTCGGTGAAGACGTTCCGCGCGCCCGCCAGCGTGATGATCTCGTCGCCGACGCCCTTGCCCCCGGCGGTGAAGGCGGTCTTGTCGCCGCTGTCGTAGACGAACAACCTGACCGGCTCGACGTCGGCGAGCCTCTCCCTCACCCGCGCCAGGGGCTCGTGCAGCCGGGTGATGAGCGCCTCGGCCCGTTCGCGCACGCCGAAGATCGTGGCGACGTTGCGGATCTCCCGGTCCATCAGGTCCATGTCCACCGGGCCTGATGGGCACTGCTCGACGTTGAGGTAGGTGTCGATCCCGGCCTTGCCCAGCGCGTCGCGGCCGCGGCCCTCCTTCTCGTCGAAGGCGCTGGAGAAACCGCCGTAGACGAAGTCGGGCTCCTCGGCCAGCAGCGCCTCGTAGGAGGGGTACTGCCTGGAGAGCACCTTCACCCCGTCGTAGGCGGCCTGGTACTCGGGCAGGACCTTGTCGTCGAGATATCCGGTGCCGGCCATCGACCCCTGCAGTCCCAGCGCCAGCATCACCTCGGTCGCGTGCTGGTTGAGCGAGACCGCCCGCCGCGGCGGGCGGTCGTAGGTCGTCCTGACGCCGCAGTCGTCGAGGGTGACCGGGAAGCCCGCGACGGCCCCGGCAGGGGCTTCAGCCGGGGCTCCGGAGGAGGTGCCGCAACCGGCCAGGAGCACGGCGCAGGACAGGGCGAACAACAGGGACAGGGGACGTCTGACCGTCACGGACGGTTCCTCTCACGGGATCTGCACCATGGGACGGCCCTGCCGGAAGGTCACGGAACCGGCCAGGAGGTCGTCTCCGGGCACACGTCGGCGCGGAGGGCTCGTGCGGTCGTCGCCACGCGAGGTCATCCATCGGCCGACCCGCTCCTCTCCGGGGAGATCCGCCCCAGTTCGTCGAGGAGGCGACCGCGTGAGTCTCCTGGCTCTCGGGTCGATGCTCGCCCCCGTCTTCCCACCCCGCAGGGGGCGGTGACCTCGTGGGGGTCCGCTCGCCGATCACAGTGGCGGGACCGCGCCGGATTCGCACCGGCTTCCTCGTCCGCGCTCGCCTTCGCCGGTCATCATTGCACGAAGCCGTTGATGCGCTGAAGATGGCCTCCGGTTCCGGCGGCGGCTGTACGATGCCTTGTTGCAACAAATTTGCAATTGCAAAGTCTGGCGGTATTCGGGAGGGCAAGTGCGGACGGCGGAGGTCAAACGGCGGTTCCTTGAGCACTTCGCGGCGGCGGGGCACACCGTGGCCGCCAGCGCGCCGCTGCCCGCCGACGACCCGACACTGCTGTTCGTCAACGCGGGCATGGTGCCGTTCAAGCCCTACCTCCTCGGGCAGCGGACACCGCCGTCCCCCCGGGCGGCCAGCGTGCAGAAGTGCATCCGCACCCTCGACATCGACGAGGTCGGCAAGACCACCAGGCACGGCACGTTCTTCCAGATGAGCGGCAACTTCTCCTTCGGCGACTACTTCAAGGAGGAGGCGATCAGGCTCGCCTGGGACCTGACGGTCAAACCGCGGGCCGAGGGAGGCTACGGCCTCGACCCCGACCGGATCTGGGCCACCGTCTACCTGGACGACGACGAGGCCCACGCCCTGTGGCGGGACGTGATCGGCCTGCCGGAGGCCCGCATCGTACGGCGCGGCAAGGCCGACAACTTCTGGTCCATGGGCGTCCCCGGGCCGTGCGGGCCCTGCTCCGAGCTCTACTACGACCGTGGCCCGGCCTACGGGCGAGAGGGCGGGCCCGAGGTCGACGAGGACCGTTACCTCGAATTCTGGAACCTGGTCTTCATGCAGTACGAGCGGGGCGAGGGCGTCGGCAAGGAGGACTACCCGATCCTCGGCGAGCTGCCCTCCCGCAACATCGACACCGGCATGGGCCTGGAACGCATGGCGGCGCTGCTCCAGGGCGTCGACAACCTCTACGAGACCGACGAGACCCGGCCCGTCCTGGACGCCGCGGCGGCGCTGACCGGAACCAGGTACGGCGTGCGCTCCGGGCCGTCCGCGGCCGAGAGCCACCCCGACGACGTCCGGCTCCGGGTCGTCGCCGACCACGTCCGCACCGCGCTCATGCTGATCGGCGACGGCGTCACCCCCTCCAACGAGGGACGTGGCTACGTGTTGCGCCGGATCCTGCGCCGGGCGATCCGCGCCGTCCGGCTGCTCGGTTACGAGGACCCGGTCCTGCCCGAACTGCTGCCGGTGGCCCGCGACTGCATGGCGCCCTCCTACCCGGAGCTGGCCGCCGACTTCGACCGGATCTCGGCCTACGCCTACGGCGAGGAGGAGACCTTCCGTTCGACGCTGCGCCAGGGCAGCGCGCTGCTCGACCGGGCCATCACCCGGACCGGGGAACGGCTGCCCGCGGCCACGGCCTTCAAGCTGCACGACACCTACGGCTTCCCGATCGACCTGACCGTCGAGATCGCCGCCGAACACGGCCTCGACGTGGACGTCACCGGGTTCAGGGAGCTGATGGCCGAGCAGCGGCGCCGCGCCCGTGAGGACACCCGCGCCAGGAAGACCGGCCACGCCGACACCGGACTGCACCGCGCCCTCCTCGACGAGCACGGCCCCACCGACTGGCAGGCGTACACGACGCTGACCACCGACTCGACGGTCCTGGCCGTGCTCCGCGACGGGGCGCCCGTGGCCACGGCCGTCGCGGGCCAGATCGTCGGCGTCGTCCTCGACCGCACCCCGTTCTACGCCGAGTCCGGCGGCCAGGAGAGCGACGCGGGAACCCTGCACGGCCCGAGCCTGTCCGCCGAGGTGCTGGACGTGCAACGCCCCGTCCCCGGGCTGGTCGTGCACCAGGTGCGCGTCCTGGACGGGGAACTGGCGCCGGGACAGCCCGTACGCGCCCAGGTCGACCCCGAGTGGCGCGCGGGCGCCCGCCAGGCCCACTCGGCGACCCACGTCGTGCACGCCGCGCTGCGCGCCACGCTCGGCCCGGCCGCCCTGCAGTCCGGCTCCTACAACCGGCCCGGCCACCTGCGCCTGGACTTCTCCTGGCGCGGCGCCCTGCCCGCCGGAGCCCGCGGGGAGATCGAGGACGCCGCCAACGTCGCGATCCGCGGGGACCTGCCGGTCGAGGTGCGCCACATGCCCCTTCGGGAGGCCCGTGAGATCGGGGCGCTGGCGCTGTTCGGCGAGACCTACGACGAGACGGTCCGGGTCGTCGAGATCGGCGGCGCCTGGTCACGGGAGCTGTGCGGCGGCACCCACGTCGACCGCTCCTCCCAGATCGGCGGCGTCGCCGTCACCACCGAGTCGTCGGTCGGCTCGGGGCAGCGCCGCATCGAGGCCGTCACCGGCATCGAGTCCTTCCGCTACCTCGCCCGCGAGCGCGACCTCGTCTCCCGGATCGCCGAGCAGTTCAACGCCCCCCGCGCGGAGGTCGCCGACCGGGTCGCCGCCCTCGCCGAACGCCTCAGGGAGAGCGAACGTGAGACGGCCAGGCTCCGCGACCGGCTCCTGACCGTCGAGGCCGGTCAGGTCGCCGCGACCGCGACCGTCCACGGCGACGTCCTGCTGGCCACCGGCACCACGGAGACCGACGCCCGTCTCCTGGCGGAGCGCGTCGGCACGGCGCTGCCCGAGGACCGGCCGGGCGTCGCCGCGGTGCTGTCAGGAACGGCCCTCGTGGTCACCGTGAACGCCGCGGGCCGTACCCGGGGACTGGCCGCCGCGGACCTGGTCAGAGCGCTGCCCGAGGGCCGGGGCGGCGGCAACGCCGAGACGGCCCAGGGCCGCAGGCCCGCCGACCCGGACAAGGCCCTGGCCGCCCTCGCCGCCCTCCTCACGGACCGGACGCCGGCGTGACCGGACCGCCCCGGCTCACCCGGCGTGTTCGTAGACGCTGACGTGCCGCCGGCTCGTGGCCGTGTACGGCTCGTGTTCCCAGCCTCCCCAGCGCTCGCGCAGCCGGAGACCCGCGATCCTGGCCATGAGGTCGAACTCCGGCGGATGGGCCAGGCGGAGCCTGATGGGACTGAGGACGATGCCCTCGGCGCTGATCCTGACGTGGTTCTCGTCGAGGATCTGCGTCACCGGGTCGTAGCGGCACACGTCCAGGCCGACGTGGTCGACCCCGACGTGCTCGGCGTCGACGTACTGGTGACGAGGGCGCGCCGGGGCGGTCGGTATCCGGCACTCCACGACGAACACCCCGTCCTCGGCCAGGTGCCGGGCCGCGTTCTCGAAGCAGCGGACCTGGTCGTCCTGGGTGAGGAGGTTGCCGATCGTGTTGTACACCAGGTAGACCAGGCCGTAGCGGCGTCCGGTGGTGACGGTGGACATGTCGCCCATGGTCACCTCGATCAGGTCGCCGCCCGGCTTCTCGCGCATCCGGTCCACCATGTCCGGTGAGAGCTCGACGCCGTCGACCCGTATCCCGCTTCCGGCCAGCGGCAGGGCGACGCGGCCGGTGCCCACCGCGAACTCCAGTGCGTCACGCCCGGCAGCGAGCCCGGCCAGGAACGCGACCGTCCGCTCCTCGTCACCACGGGTGTCCTCGGCGTCGTAGCGCATGGACACCTCACGGCCGAAGCTCGTGCGCGGATCGAACCCCTCCATGTCCTCTTCCTCTCGCTCGGTCCGGCGCTCCCCGCCCCGGAGGAGCCCACGTGAGAAGTCCACGCCACCCGGCGCGAACGGCCAAGCAACGCAGGGTGGGGCTTAATGAAATCGGCTCCGCCCCCAGACGCCACCGCCCTGGCGGGGCGCTGCTGGGCGCGCCCAGGGCCACGTTGCTCGGCCTGCTTGAGGAGCCGTCGCCGACGGTCGAACTCGCCCGCCGCCTGAGGGTGACCCCGAACGCCGTCTCCCAGCACCTGCGCGTGCCGTACGGCACCGGCCTGGTCACCCGGGTCCGTGACGGGCGGCACGTCCTGTACCGCAGAAGTCCCCTCGGCGACCGGCTGGTGGCGTTCAGCAGGCCGTACGGCCGTCGCGCGGGCCGAAGGCGGTGACGGCCTCGGCGTCCGTCGTGACGGCGTGGATGTAGTGCTCGGCCCACGAGCGGCAGTCGTGGTAGCCCGACCTGCGCACCACGGACTCCACGGCGTCGTCGAGGTCGAACGGGGTGCGGCGGATCTGGACCTGGCCGTCGCGCAGCAGCAGCCAGTGACCGCCGGTGCGGCCGTAGGGCATGCCGATGCTTCCGGCGTTCACCACGAGACGCTCGTCCACGAGCCGCATGTACGGCATGTGCGTGTGCCCGCACACCACGGTGCGCACGTCGCCGGGCAGGTCGGCGAAGACCTCCGCCCAGCGCTCAAGCCGGGTGTCGACCAGCACGACCTCGTTGTCGTCGCGCGGGGTCCCGTGGCAGAAGACGACCTTGCCGAAGCCCTCGACCTCCATGGTGACCGGGTGGGGCAGGTCGGCCAGGAGCTTGACGTCCTCGTCGCGGAGCTGCCGCGCGGCCCACAGGTCGATCTCCCAGGCGTCCTCGACGCCCTCTCCCCGCGCGAACGCGACCAGGTCGCGGTCGGCGTTGCCGCGCACCAGGACCGCCCTGTCGCCCAGCTCGCGGAGCCGGTCGAGCACCTCGACGGGCTGGGGGCCCGCGGCGTGGTCGCCGGTGACGACGATCCTGTCGGCGGCCATCACCTCGGGTTCGGCGAGCACGGCCTCAAGCGCGGGCAACACCCCGTGAATATCGGACAGAACAGCGACACTTGCCACCATCGAATGTCCTTTCTGGCCGCGTCGGGTACGGGTCTCAGGTGCTTTTCTACACGGCCGCCGCGGCCGGTCGCCAGCGGACCGGCCGACCGGCCGGAAAAAGCCCTGAACGACACATGTGACGATGATTTATCGGTGGAATCATTCTGTTGTCACCAGACGATATTCGGACAGCGCGTTTTCCATGCGCTCCCTGACCTCTTTCGAATCCCTTCCCGCTATGTGCAGATATCCGGTGCAGGCGTTCGAGGCGCGCGCCGGTTCGAGACGGTCGCCGACCGAGGCCGTGACCTCGCCGGAGATGACCCCGGGAAGGGAAAGAAGGTCTTCTATGGGGGAGATGTCCAGCACGCGGCCACGGCGGGCGGGAAGGAGAAGATCCCCGACCGACCTGTCGAGGGTGTACGCCAGTTTCGGACGCCGTCCCACATAGACGTCCGCGACGGCGGCCAGCATGTCGAACCCGTGGGAAAGGCCGTGGTTCTCCGGCAACCAGGCCCCGCTCAGCCGCGCCGCGATCTCACCCATGACGTGGGAACCGTCCGGCCGGAGAAAGAACTCCGCGTGGAGATAACCGTCGCGATAACCCAGCGCGTCGGAGATCCGCTGCGCCACCTTCCTCGGGTCGAGGGGCTTGGGCTCCGACGGCGCCAGGGTGATGTCGGCGTTCATCGCGCCCTCAAGCGTCTCCAGCATGGGGGCCGGGTTGACGGCGACGAAGGCGTCCTGGACCTCGCCGCGGTGCACGAGGGCGCACAGCTGGTGCTCGGTGCCCGCCACGTGTTCCTCGACGATCCACCGCCGCCGGGGCCGTACCGCCATGATCCGGGCGGCCGAGGTCATCTCGTGGGAGTGGAACCTCCAGACGTCCACGCTGGAGCCGGAGACGGCCGGTTTCACCACGACGGGCCATCCGTGCCGGTCGGCGAACGCCCGTACCTCCTGCGCCGAGGTGACGGCGCGCCAGCGCGCCGCGGGCAGCCCGGCGGCGGCGAACAGCTCCTTCATCGCCACCTTGTCCGTGACCAGGCGGACCTGGTCCCGGGTCATGTGCGGCAGCCCGGCGAACGCGGCGAAGCGGTGCGTCAGCGGCTGGAGCGTCTCGTCGGGGTTGCAGAAGTGGGTGGGGACGGCCCCGAGCCCGGCGGCCCACTTCTTGTAACGGGTCACCTCCCCGGCCAGCGGCCGGTCCTCGTCGATCACGAAACAGGGCACGCCGTCCGGCACCGTACCCGCCGTGGCCCCTGTGCACAGCAGCACCGTGCCGATGTCCGGCCGCTCCAGCAGGTGACGGGTGAAACGCCGCCTGCGGCTCGTCACGAGCAGCAGCACGGGCCGCCCGGCGCGGGTGTGGGCCATTCCCGTCACCCCACCACGTGGCGGTGCTCGGTCAGGAGGCCGAGCAGCGCGCGCACCACGGCCGGTTCCCCGGCGATGTCGATCCGGGTGCGCCGCAGGGAGCGGCCGCGTGTCACGGTGCCGCCGCCCGCGCGGACCAGGCCGTGTCCCGCCGCCGTGTCCCACCACGGGAGGGCGACCGCGATGTGGGCGTCGAGGGTCCTGGCCGCCACCCTCAGCAGGTCACAGGCCGCCGAACCGGTCCGCACCACCTGGTAGCGCCTGCCGACGAGCCGGAGGATGCCGTGGGCCTCCTTGAGCTCCTCGGCCCCGTACGGCAGCGCCACGGCGACCCGGACGTGCCGCTCCGCGGGGCCCGGCGACCGGGTGAAGCTGCCGTCGAGCGAACCGTCGAGCGTCGCCATCCACTGCCCGTCGGCGGGCCGGACGATGACGGAGGCCAGCCAGCGCTCGCCGGAGACCGCCGCGACGCTCACCGCGTAGTGGGGCGAGGCCCGCACGAAGTTGGCGGTGCCGTCGAGCGGATCGACGATCCAGGTGACCCCGGAACGCCCGGCCTGGTAGCCGGACTCCTCGGCCAGGACCGCGTCGTCCGGCCTGGCCGTGCGCAGCAGGTCCATGATGACCGACTCCGACCTCAGGTCCGCCTCGGTCAGCAGGTCCTGCTCGGTGCTCTTGCGCGTGACCCGGTAGGTCTCCCGCGCGGTGTCCTCGATCTCCGCCGCCGCGCGCCGGGCCACGACGAGAGCGAGCCTTTCGATGTCCAACCCGGTGTCCGACTCGGTGTCCAACGCCGTCTCACCCCCGCTCCCGGCCGCGCAGCCGCCGCAGCGTCAGCTCGATCACCTCGTCGAGCCGGGCCTGGACCTGCGCCTCCGTCTCACCGCGTACGGTCACCGTCACGGCCGCCTGGTTCCAGGCCGCGGGCCGCGGCATGACGTCGCCGACCTGGAAGCGCAGCTGGGTGTCGATGATCCAGTCCTCGGCCGGGGGCGTCAGGTCCGTGTCGAGCCGTCCTGCGGGGGCGTAGACCAGCGCGTAACCGGTCAGGTGCGGGGCCGGTTCAGGGGGCCGGGGAACCTCCAGCCCCAGCTGGGAGCGGATGACGACCTCGTCGAGGTTGACACCGGTCCGGGACAGGAAACCCGGGATGATGCCGCCGCCGCCCGCGCGGCCGCCGATCTCACAGAAACAGACCTCGTCCCCGGAGCCCCCGGAGCCCTGAGTGAGGAAGACCTCATGGTGGGTGACGCCGCTGAAGTCGGGGTAGCAGGCGAGGACCCGGCGGTTGAAGGCGAGCAGCCGGTCGAGGGTCGCGCCCGGCCCCACGGCCACGTCGCGGAACGCCTCCAGGCGGCGGTAGGACGTCGTCTCCTCCACGCTCCGCCCGGCCACCGCGGCGAGCGGCACCCCGTCACGGACGACGCTGTCGATGTGGAACAGCCGCCCGTCGACACGTTCCTCCACCTCGTAGCGGGCCAGCTCGTCCTTGGAGGTCGTGGCGGCGAACCGGCGGACGTCCTCGGCGTCGTCGAGGAAGACGATGCCGGCGGAGCTCTCCCCACGCCGCGGTTTGGCCACCACGGCGCCGTGCCTGCGCAGCAGCTCCAGGGCGTTCGCCTCGGTGAAGGGAGCGAAGTCGGGGACGCGCACGCCGCGCTCCCGAAGCCGCTCCTTCATGACCACCTTGTCCCGGTACCCCAGGACCTGGTGCTCCGTCGGGCCGGGCACGCCCAGCCGGTCCCGCATCCTGGCGGCGGTCAGCAGCAGGCCCTCGCTGATGGCGACGATCCGCTGGGTCGGGCGTTCCGAGACGCCGTCCAGGAAGTGCGCGGCGGCCTCAAGGAGGGTCTCGTCACCGCGCGGGACGCCGACGACGCCCGCGAGTTCGTCACCGCGGGCCTGGTCCAGCTTGCGGATGTCGGTGACGAGCCGGACGCGGTTGCGGGAGGCGGGCAGGAAGGCACGGCCGTCGGTGTCCCGGTAGTACCGGTAACCGATGTGGTCGAGGACGAGGGTCTGTACCGGCTCATCGCTCATCGTCGGCTGTACTCCGCGTATCGGGCGGCGAGTTCCGCCGCGGCCTGCCCGGCGTCGTCGAGCGCGAGCTGCTTGCAGTGGTATCCGAGCTCCGCCCGCATGATCTCCGTCGACTCCTCGGTGAACTCCACCAGGCCGTCGGCCCCTATCCGGGCGATTCCGTCGTGACGCTGGCCGTCGAGGTTGATCTCCACGGCCTCCTTCTCCGACAGCCGGGGCGGCAGGTCGAGCTCCGTGCCGTCCGGGGTGATCCTGACCGGGTAGCCGCCGGGCAGGCCCGCCCAGCCGGGGGCGTGCACCTCGGCGCCGGTGCCGGTGGCCAGGGGTTCCAGCACGCTCAGGGCCGACGCCGCGGTCATGACCTGCCCCTCCCGGCCGCCGGTACGGCGGTACTGCGTACGCATCAGGGCGAACATGACGTCCTCGGGAGGCAGCGCCGCCGTGACGTCGGCGCCGTCCCGCCAGAACGTCAGGTGGTAGGCGGCGCCGCCGCCGTCCCCGGTCCGGGAGAGCCGGTGCCCGACGAAGTGGTGCGCCACGAAACGCGGCCGTATCTCCTCCGGCGGGCAGCCGAGGTGCCGGGCCGCGATGGCCCGCAGCGCGGGGACCGAGTTGGCCACGTTGCCGATGCCCAGGTGGGGGCTCAGCCCCACCCCGGCGAGCGCCGGGTGCACGGCGTCGGGGTAGGCCGCGTTGACCACGACCGCCGGACTGCCGGCGAGCCGTACGGCTCTCATGAGGCCGAGCACCGGGGACAGGTGCATCGGGAGCCACGGCCCGAAACGGGCGGCGCCGACACGTGCGAAACGGTCCCGGGGCAGTTCGGAGAGCACGTGCCAGGACTGCAGGCTGGCCGCGGCGAACACGATGTCCGGGGCGAACCCTGCGAGGGCCTCCGCCGTGCGCGCGGTGTCGTCCAGGTCCGCCACCAGGGGCTCGACCGGCCAGTACCTGCCCAGCTGGGCGGCCGAGAGCGCCACCATGTTGGCCGTGCGGACGACCGCCTCCCCGTCGCGTCCGAGGATCGCGAGACGGCGGGGGGACGGCGCGTTCGCCAGCCCGTGCAGCACCCGTACGGCGAGGTCGCCGCAACCGGCCACCAGGACACGGACGGGGCGGTCCCCGGCGGGGACGAGGGGCGGGGGCGTCATCGCGGATCACCCGCCGCCCGCCCGACCAGGCGCGGGACGAACCGCGAGGTGTTGGCGGCCAGCAGGTCAGGGGGGCAGAGGCCCGAGAACTTCGCCAGCCAGCCACCGGACTCCACGGTGTCCCAGTGGGGGTAGTCCGAGCCGAACAGGATGCTCTCCGCGCCGAGCTGACGAGCGGCCCACAGCACGTGCTCCTCCCCGGGGTCGGGCACCACGGCGAAGTGCTCGCGGAAGGTCTCGACCGGGTCCGGCACGTCCCCCGCCAGCCGCCTGGTGTGGCTCGCGAGCCGTCCGAGCACGCTGGGAATCCAGGCGATGCCGGACTCCAGCATGACCACCCGCAGGCCGTCGGGCAGCCCGTCGGGGCGGGTGACCAGGTCGGCCAGCGCGATCATCTGCTCGCCCATGTGCCCGAAGGCGTGGGTCATCGCGTAGTCGTCGTAGGCGTCCGCCAGCGGCGACCACTGGTGGCAGCCGGTTCCGCCGTGCACGGCCAGCGGGAGCCGCAGCCGCGCCGCCGTGCCGAGCAGCGGGGCGAGGTCCGGGGAGTTCAGCCGCGCCGTGGCGGTGCGGGCGGTCGGCCGTACCACGACGGCGACCAGGTGCGGGTCGTCGGCGTACCCCCGCAGCGTCTCCTCGCTCCACTTCGGGTCCTCGGCGGAGGCGAGGAAGGCCCACTTCAGGGTCAGGCGGGACCGGGCGCAGGCCCGCGAGGCCAGCCGGTTGTACCCGTCGAGCAGGCGCAGGCGCGTCTGCTCGTCCTCGACGGCCTGTACCGACAGGCCGACGAACCCGGGCTGGAGGACGGCCGCGGCGATGCCGTGTTTGCCGGTGAAGGCGGCCCTGTCCTCGTCCTGGCCCGGCCCGATGAGGTGGCCCAGGCCCTTGGGGTTGCCGTGCCCGGGGCCGCTCGGCTTGGGGAAGACACGGTCTCCGAGCCGGAGCCGTGTCACCCCCGCCTCGACGACCACCTCGGGGCGTTCGGCGGCGGTGAACCCGATGTCCTCCCAGATCTCGGGAAGGTGGTCGGTGAAGTGCGTGTCACAGTCGTACAGTCCGGCGTCGGGCACGAGATCTCCAGCTTCTGTGGTCGCGGGTCGTCGATGTGCTTTTCGCGGGCATCACTCGACTCCCATGTGCCGGCCCTGGGCCAGCCATTCGAGCCCGTCCTCCGGGTCGAGGGCCATGTCCCCGGCGATCCGGTCGACCGAGGCCGTGGTCATCAGGCCGGCGGACAGGTCCTCAAGGCCGCGGCGGGCGCCGTCGGGCAGCGCGCCCGGTTCGTCGAGCAGGCGTTTCGTGATGGGGTACCAGTACCCCCGGCCGATGAGCCGCGCGTGCGCGAGGGAGGTGGCGGCGGCGAGCACGTGCCCCAGGGCGCCGATCGTCTCTCCCGCCCTGACGTGGTCGGTCGCCAGCAGCAGGCAGCACGCCGCGCGCCCGCGCCACCAGGCGGCGGCGTTGTCCCGCAGCGCGACGGGGCAGGGGGGCCGCCCGACCTCACCGTGCACGGAGACCGAGAGCGCGGCCTCGCTCAGCAGGATGTAGGACGGCACACCGCTGTGGATCTTGGGGTAGGAGTGGACGAGGAAGGCCCCCCTGTCCGCCCGTTCCCGCTCGGCCTCCAGGTTCGCCAGCGGGCGCAGGCAGACGTCGATCCTGGGGGAGACCGGCACCGAGAACTCCGACTCCTGGAACGGGTGGCCGAGGTTGGCGGTGACGATCTCGACCGGCTCGCTCCCCGAGGGGAGAGCGGGCAGCAGGCGGCGCAGCTCCGCCTCGGAGGGCACCTCCTCGACGTAGACGAGGATGTCCCAGTCACTGTCCGGGCTGGTCGGCCTGCCGCGGGCCCGTGAGCCCGCGATCCGGACGGAGCGGACGACGGGCGAGCCGGCGAGGCCGTCCACGACCTGGCGGACGACGGGCGGAAGCGCGGGGACGTGGGAGGCCGGCGTGGTCACGGCCGCCCCCCGAGCCCCTGACCGCGCAGGTAGCGGGCCGCGGTCGCGCCGTGCTCCGTGCCGGGCAGCCAGTCCAGCAGGCCCGCCGCCAGCTCCTCGATCCGTGCGAAGAGCTCGGGTACGGCCGTCATGTCCCGGCGCAGCAGGGCGCCGGCCTCCACGAGCAGCCGGGGCCTGTCCACGGCGGCCGACAGGTCCGCGGTGAGGTGCCTGCCGAGGTTCTTGACCTCGTGCAGCACACGGTCGTCGGCGGCCAGGGCGCTGACGAGCAGGTGCTCGACCGCCAGGCGCAACTGGACCGAGGCGTCGAGCGGCAGCCCGTCGGCCTGGGCGGTCGCGGCCTTGCGATGGAAGTGGAGCGCGGTCAGGTAGGTGGTGGCGCAGTGGAACGCGGGCAGCCACCCCAGCTCCATCCGTTTCCGCCAGCGTTCGACCGTCTCGTCCCCGTGCAGGACCAGGCCGCCCCGAAGCCGGGACAGGAGCCTGATCTCCAGCACGTCGAGGACGGGCAGCTCCAGATCCGGGGTGCCCGGGTCCCCGACGCGGGACATCCCGGCCGCGAGCTCGGCCAGGCCGTCCAGCGGACGCAGCACCTCAAGGCTGATCACCGGGTCGCAGGAGTAGATGTGGTTCAGGCACAGGCTCATCGGCCGCACCACGCACGGCGTGCCGTCACCGGGTGGCGCCCAGCCGTACGGCGCGTCCACCACCAGCACGTTGACGTTGGAACCGCGCATGGCCACGCCCTCGGCCGTGGAGCCGGCCAGCACCACGCCGCAGCCGTCCGGCCAGGAGAAACGCCGTGCCAGCGCCTCAACGAGTGTGTCGCTCATACACCCCTCACCTCCGGCATCCGCCGGGCCGACTTGACGATCAGCATCGCCGGGACACAGACCAGGCCGCCCACCGCGGCCACCAGCAGGGCCGTACGCGTGGACGTCGTGTCCGCGAGCGCCCCCGCGACGGAGTACGAGATGGGCACCAGCACCTGGGACAGGGCCCAGTCGATGCCGAACACGCGCGCCACCTGGTCGCGTGGCACGGCGCTCTGCAACAGCGCCCCCCACAGGACCGTCGAGACGGCGAGCGCCGCGTTGATCACGAAACTGCCGGCCAGCGCGGGCCACGGCGACGAGTGGACGGCGAATCCCGCCAGGCCGCCCGCCATCACCCCCCACGCGAGGTAGAGCAACGGCAGCGTCCGCCTGTCGAGTGGCCTGCCTCCGACGAGGAGGGCGCCCGCGACCTGGCCGACCCCGCCGACGGCCAGGACGAGGCCGTACATCTCGGCGCCGCCGCCGACCTCGTTGCGCAGGACGTAGGGGACGAGCACGTTCCACGGCCCCATGACGCAGACGACCGCGACCGCGCCCGCGGAGAAGGCGTAGAGCAGCCAGCGGTGCCTCCACGCGTAACGCCAGCCGCCGAGGCCGTCGGCCAGCAGGTTCGCGCCGTCCCCGGGGCCGGGATCCCGCTCGGCGCCGACCCGCAGCAGGAACAGGAACGAGACGACGAAGGTGCCCGCGTCCAGCAGGAGCACCCAGTCCGCGCTGTAGTTCGCCACCAGGGCGCCGCCTGCCACCGGGCCGACCAGCCGCCACATCAGGGGCCGGATGGCCTGGTCGGCCGAGTTGGCGCCCACCAGGTGCTCGGGAGGGACCAGGGACTGCACCATCGTCGCGAAGGCCGGGACGAAGACGGCCTCGGCGGCGGAGAACAGGGCCAGCCCGCACAGAAGCAACCAGCCGTTGAGGAGACCGGCCATGCCCAGCAGGCCGAGGGCCGCCAGCGTGACCGCCCGGCAGAGGTCACCGGCCAGCATCACCCGCCGGGCGCCGAAACGGTTCACGAGCGCCCCGGCGACCAGCGCGGCGGGCAGTGCCGCCAGGGCCATCACCACCCCGATGGACGCCAGCGCCGTCGCGGTGTTGCTCATGGAGAGCACCAGCCACGGCAGCGCCACGAACATCATGCCGTCCCCGAGCAGCGAGACCGCGAACCCGGCCCACAGGTACCTGAAGTCCCGGATCCGGAAGGGCCGCAGCTGCGGCCGGTCCGCCATCCGCGACAGCAGGGTGGTCCTGGGCTCCCGGGTCATCCGCGCTCCGGCCCCGCGGGCGTCTCGAACAGGCAGTGCCAGTGGAAGGACCCCGGCGCCGAGTGCTCCGCGTCGTGGATCGACAGGGGTTCCGCGGGCCGGTTCAGCGTGACCAGCCCGGCGGCGTCGCAGTAGAAGTGCGGGTGCACCTTGTCGTCGTCGGCGTCGGGCCGTACGAAGGTCCCCTCCGCGACCTCGACGCCCTGCCCGTAGCCCCGGTTGCGCCGCGACAGCATCGTCACCTGGTAGAGCCCGCCTGGCCGCAGCACCCGGTGGATCTCCTGGACGGTCGCCCGCACCGCCTCCGGGTCTCCGTGGTAGATCGCGTTGTAGGCCAGCACGTAGTCGAAGTGGCCGTCGGGGTAGGGGAGCCGGTTCATCTGGCCGATCCGCAGGTCCACGTCGACCCCGGCCTGCTCGGCCGCCGCGCGTGTGTGCTCGACGGCGGTCGGGCTGGCGTCGACGGCCCAGCAGCGGAAGCCGGACCGGGCCAGGAACACCGCGTGCCTGCCGACCCCGCAGGCCAGGTCGAGCACCGTCCGCGCCCGCCGTTCACGCAGCAGGCCTACGGTGCCGGCGACCCAGGGGTCGACGGTCGACCAGTCGGCGCGCCCGTCGCCGGTCCGCCACACCTGGTCCCAGTGCTGGTGGGCCGTGGTGCTGGCCGTGGTGCCGCCCGTCTGTCCCTGGTTCACGCCCACTCCCGCACCCCGATCAGTTCCCGGTCGAGGCCGTCGACGGCGGGGGCGCCGAGGAGGGCCATCGTGTGGTCGAGTTCCTCGGTGAGGGAACGCAGGACGCCCTCAACCCCCTCCTGGCCGCGCGCCGCCAGCCCCCACAGCACGGGACGGCCCACCAGGACGGCCCGCGCGCCGAGCGCCAGCACGGTCGCCACGTGTGCCCCGGTGCGCACCCCGGAGTCGAACAGCACGGGCACCCGGTCGCCGACCGCCGCCACGACGGCGGGCAGCGCGTCCGCCGCGGCCACGTGCCGGTCGGACTGACGGCCGCCGTGCGTGGACACCTGGATCGCGTCCGCGCCTGCGTCCACGGCCCGCCGGGCGTCCTGGGGGTGCAGGACGCCCTTGACGACGAGCGGGAGCCGGGTGCGGGAGCGCAGCTCCGCGAGGTCCGCCCAGGAAACGGCCGGATCGGGGAACAGCTCGGCGACCAGACCGGCGGGGGTCAGGGAGGGGTCCCGGCGCCGCCGGTGGGCGAGCAGGTCGACGAAGCACGGGTCCTGGACGATCGCAGGCGGCGCCGTGTCGAACCGCCGGAACCCGTTGCGGGCGTCGCGGCTCCTGCGGCCGACCAGCGGGACGTCCACGGTGCACACCACCGCCCTGGCGCCCGCCTGTTCGGCCCGGCCGACCAGGGACCAGCTCACCTCGCGTTCCCGCAGCAGGTACACCTGCTGCCACAGCCGGTCCGGGGCGGCCTCGGCCACCTCCTCGACCGGGCGGGAGCTGAACATGGACAGGGTGAAGCCGAGCCCCAGGGAGTGCGCGGCGGCGGCCGTGGCCACCTCGGCCCGGGGGTGGCACAGGGCCTGCAACCCCATCGGGGTGACCAGGAGCGGCGCGGAGAGCGGGGTGCCCAGCAGCTCGGTCAGGGTGCTGCGGGCGGAGACGTCCCGCAGCACACGCGGTGTGAGCGTCAGGGCGTCCAGGCGCTCGACGTTGCGCCGCATCCCCGACTCGTCCCCGGCGCCGCCCGCGCAGTAGTCGAAGGCCGCCTCGGTCATCCTGACCCTGGCCGTCTCGACGTCGGAGGGGCGGGCCGCGCGCTCCTCGACCCGGGGCCGGGGCTCGGGAACGGGGACGCCGGTCGCGGGCGGCGGGTCGGTCGCGTGGCCGTGTTCGGCAAGCTCGAACAGCCGCTCGACCCCGGCGAGGTCGGGAAGGACGTTCTCCAGACGCCGCGAGGCCATCAGGTCGCGCAGCACCCGGGAGGTCTGCGCCACCAGGTTGCGGATGACGACGTTGGCGAAGATCACGGTCACCGGGCCGTGCGCGGCGAAGGCCTCGGCGTCCACGCCGGGCAGCACGGTGGGGGCGAGCACCATGGGCCGCAGCGGGGCGATCCGCTCGACGACGGGGAGCAACTGGTCGGCGCTGGCCCGGTTGGCCTGCGCGAACAGGGCGTCCGCGCCCGCCGCGGCGTAGCGCCGCAGCCGCCGCACCGCCACGTCGGCCCCGTGCCCGGCGACCAGGGCCTCGGTCCTGGCGATGACCTGGATGGAACGGCGGGCGGCCACCATGGCGGAGATCCGCTCGGCGAACGCCTCGGCGCCCAGCAGCTCCCGGCCGCTGAACCGGTCGTCGAGGGAGTTCCGCTTGGGGAAGACGTTGTCCTCGACGCAGATGGCGGTGGCGCCCGCCTCCTCGTAGAGCTTGGTCGCGAGCACGGCGACCTCGTCGCTGCCCCTGCCGGTGTCAGCGTCGACGTAGATCGGCAGGGACGTCACGGCCCGCACCGAGCGGACGATGGCGGCCACCTCGGTGACCTCCAGGACCTCCCGGTCCGGGACACCGCGGCTGGCGGACATCTCAAGGCTGCCGAGCCACAGGACGTCGGCCCCGGCCTCCTCCGCGAGCAACGCGGTGATGGGGCTGTGCACGCCTATGCCGATGCGTAACTCGTTCATTGGGCTGTCTCCTGCCGGGAAACGTCTTCACGGAACCGCGCGATGAACCTCTCGGTGATCTCGGCCGGGTGGAAGGGGACCCGGGGCGGAGGCGGGCCGCCGTCCGTCGCGACGAGGACGTGGACCAGGCCGACGTGCCCTCCGCCGACCGCCGCGGACAGCGCCAGGGAGAGCGCGTCGCCCTCGGCCACGGAGACGGCCGTCGAGTACCCGCAGGCCTCGGCCATCTTGACGAAGGAGAACCGGGGCGCCGGTGACCCCTGCCCGCCGGTGCTCTCGTACATCCCGTTGTCCAGCACCACGTGGACCAGGGGGCCGGTGGCGGCCGCGGCCAGCGGCGCCGCCGACAGCCCCATGAGGGTGTTCCCGTCGCCCTCGACGGCGAAGGCCACCGCCCCGGACAGCTTCGAGAACCCGACGGCCATGGGAAGGGCGAGCCCCATGCTGCCCATCATGTAGAAGTTCTCCGCCCGGTCGGAGAGCGCGTACAGCGCGCGGGGGATGAGCCCGTTGCCGGTGAAGACCGCCGCGTCCGCCGCGTCGGCCGCCCGTGTGACGCGGGTGAGCGCCTCGCCTCTGGTCAGCATCCGCCGCTCACGCCCCTTCCGGCGCGCACAGGACGGCGACGGGGATCCGGGAGGAGCGCGCGGTGCGCAGGGCCGCGCGCAACCGCTCCGCCACCTGCGCCGGGTCGGCCAGCCGGCAGCGCAGTACGGGGATGCCCAGCGCGTCCAGTACGGCGGGGGCGGGCCCGCCGATGACGTTGTGGTGGGGGACGTCCCGGCCGTCGTGCCCGGCCCAGGAGACCATCAGCACCAGGGGGACGCGGTAGACGAGCGCCAGGCTGGTCAGTGCGTCGACGCACGTCCCGAGCCCGGCGCTCTTCATGAACACCAGGGGTGTCGCGCCCGCCAGGTACGCGCCCGCCGCGAGCGCGACGCAGTTGTCCTCCCGCGTGCCGGGCAGGTAGCGGTCGGCGGCGCGGGGGTGCTCCGCCAGCCCGCTCAGGAAACCCGCGAGGTGGGAGTCGGGCACGCCGGTGATGAAGTCGTATCCGGCCGCGAAGACCTCCTCGGCCAGCACGGGAGTTCGCTCGGTTTCTCGCGCGGCAATGACATCCAAGTCTGCGTCTCCAGTTCGCCGTGCACTCGCTGTGCTGTCGGGGGGTGCTGCCGGGTGGTTCTCAGGGCGGGTCGTCCCGGCGTGCGGCACGTTCGATCCACGGGGTGAGTCCTCCGCAGAGGTCGGTGACCCAGATGTCCCGCCTCGCCCCGTGGCATCCCCGCCACTTCTTGCTCCGCTCGTAGCCCAGCCCGTAGTCGATCGTCCGTACCCCCTCCTCCCGCGCGGCACGGACCGGGGTGTAGAACATCACGTCGAAGTAGGTCCTGCGGCAGGCCGGGTTCTCGTAGTCGAAACCGCACCAGAACACGTGCCACTGCTCGCCGTACCGGATGAACAGGCTGAACGCCAGCAGTTCGTCGCCGGCGGAGCGGCTGTGGAACAGCCGGAGGCGCTGCGGCGGGAAGAGCGAGGTGAGCCGCTCCAGCCTGGACCACTCGGTCTCCGGCGTGCTGTACCCGCCGTACTTCCCGACGAGGTTCATCCGCAGGCGGATCTCCGCCGCGCCGGGGACGTCCGCGGGCGCCGGGGCGGTGCGCACTCCGGCGCGGGCGAGGTCGCGAAGGTCCCACCGCACCTTCTGGCGGCTGGTCTTGGGGAGCCGGGCGACGTACTCGTCGAACCCGCCCCGCGGCACGTCGAGGACCGACCGCACCGTGCCGGGGATCCGCGACCACGCGGGGGAGGCAGAAAGCGCCGAGCACAGCGCGGGACCCGCCGCGTACAGCACCGCCGCGCAGACCGCACCGGCCTCCCGCGCCCACGCCGTGACGGCGGCCAGCAGATCGCCGACCCGCTCGGGTGAGGGGCCGCCGGGGCCGACCACGCCGGCGTCGTAGCCGGGCTGCACGATCGCCAGGAACGGGAAACAGAGCGAGCGTTCCGGGGCCTCGCCGGGCGGGCGCCGCTGGTCGGGGAAGACGGGTGGATCACGCCACATCAGCTCGTGGAGGTTGAACGACTCGTAGCAGTCCGGGTCCTCGATCAGGTATCCCGTGGTCGCGGCGAGGGTGACGCCGTCGCGCACGAGCCGGAAGTAGTGGCCCCGGCCCGGCGGTCTGTCCCCCATCATCTCCAGCCACGCGGGCGAGGTCAGGAAGGTCAGGTCGGGCCAGCGCGGCGGCAGGACCTCGTCGACGACGAGCCGCGCCCCGTCCCCGGCCCTCAACGCCGCTCCCATCGGATGGGACACCCGCCGGTCAGCGGCCGTCCGTCGATCTCGGGGAAGTACTGCTTCCACTTCTCGGCCGTCGATCCCAGGCCGTCCCCGGCGTCCGAAAGCAGCGGAACGTCCTCGTACCGGGACAGGCTCCGGCGGATGCGCCGTTTGGCCGCGCGCCCCGCCGCCGTCGAACCGCCGATGTTCCCGAAGACGCTCCGGGACTGCATCGCGATGAGGAGGCACTGCCCCAGGGCCCGGCTGCGCCGGGGGCCGTAGGCCGGGCACATGCCGAAACCGAAGAGCCGTTCGCCGCCGAAGTTGAAATCCCATTTCGGGTCGTCGGGGTCGTCGGGAACGTCAGGGGGGCGTGGTCCTCTGTCAGACGAATGCAGGCCGGAAAGGACCTTCCAGAAAAGGGCGCGGTACCCTGCGAAGTCGCGTTCGCCGGACGGCGGGCCGACCATGAGGAGGAACGAAAGCCGTTCTTCGGGGGAACCGCGCTGGATCCCGATGAAATGCGCGAGGTCGCGGGCCACGGCGGCCACCTCGCCGGAGAAGTCCCGGCGCAGGTTCATGAACGTGTAGTAATTGTTTCCCGCGGCTTCGCCGATGGCGCCGAAGTGGCAGGGGTAGGGAAAGGGATGGGTGGAGAGCAGGGTGTCACGGATTCGCCGCCGTTCCCGGGAGACCCATTCGGGGGAGTCCTCCGGCGGTTCCTGGGCGCTCGTCCACATCCGTGCGGAGGCGCTCTCACCCACGTGCGTCACCGCCCGCGACCGGGTCGGGATAGGCCACCGGCGGGAAGTACTGCGAGGTCGCCAGGACGGCCCTGGACCAGGGGTCGACCCTGATTCCGTAACCCTGGAGCGCGGTCCACAGCCGGTCGGTGTCCAGCGGTGGCCCCTCGGGGGTGAACGTGGAGCCCAGGGCCCGGCGCAGGAGCAGGTCGGCGGAGCCGTCCAGGCTCTTCGCGACACGGGCGACGAGCTCGTCGTCGAGCGGGGTCTTCGGCGTCCCGGCGAGGTCGTGGGCCACGGAGGCGGCCTCGGAGTCCGGTAGGAGCTCCCACAGGTGGGCGATCAGGACCCTCCTGAACTGGTCTCTCACCTGCAGGAAGCCGCGGTTCTCCCCGGTTCCCGGCGCTCTGTCGAGCAGGGAGGCGAGGGTGCGGGCCCCCGGCGTCGCGAGCTGGGCGTGGCTCTCCGGCAGCTCGCCGCGGCCGAGGTTGCCCCACTCCCTGACGAAGAACGTCCGCCAGTCCAGTTCGGCCTCCTGCGGGCTGTCCGAGGCGTGCAGCAGGCCGAGGATCGTGTTGACCGCCCCGTAGCGCAGCCGCAGGGAGGAGGGGGAGGCCCGTTCGAGCGGTCCGGAGCCCTTCATCTCGGTGAAGCGCCGGTGGATGTCGGGCCCGCCGGTCAGCAGGAGCGCCAGTGAGGGCCCGAGCCGGTACAGCGCGTCGATCGCGCGGTACCGGTAGGTCCCGAAGTGGATCCTCCTGAGGGCCAGGTCGTCGTAGATGACGTCGAGCAGGAGACTTCCCGGCTGGACGACCCGTGCCGCCACCTCCTCGCAGCCGGCGTTCAGCACGTCGTCCACGATTCGGCGCCCGAGCCCGCGAATGAAGGAATCGGGGCTCACGACGACCACAAGATTACGGGACCAGTCCACGGCCTTTCACCTCTCGTACGCTCAATAGAATTTCAAGAGGTTGTGCAGTGTTTCCGGACGGGCGGGAAATGAGGGTCGCGCGTCCGTTTGTCATCTTTCCGGAAACGCGGAGGGAACCCTTCCCGAGAACCGTTCCGCTATAAGGAAAGCACTGTCCCGCACGCCTGGCTGAAAAACGGCTCCCGGTGCGAGTGAATATGTTCGACTTCAAGAGCATGCGACATGTCAAGAAAGCGCGTCAACCGTGAACGGGCGATTGACGCCACGGGTCCGGCCGGTCCGGCTCGTCCCGTGTGTGACGGATGTCTCCGTTCGCGGGTGGGACCTGGGGTTTCGCGGATCATGTCCCGGCCCGACGCGCGCCCGGCGGATGAAGTGTGATCTACGTCACTCATGGAGCCCGGCGGATTCCGGCGGAGGGTGGACGCGCGGTCCTTCACTCCCGCCGGAAAGAGGCGTACGCTTCGTAAAGTACGTACTTGACGTTCATTGCGGAGTTGGCGCTTGTGGACCCTTCGGAGACCGAGTTCGTCGATCGCATGGGGCTGATCATGGAGCGTATGGGCAGGACGCGCACGATGGGCCGCCTGCACGCGTGGCTCATGATCTGCGACCCGCCCGACAGGTCCCTCACCGAGCTGGCGGCCGAACTGGGCGTGAGCAAGACCGCGGTCAGCACGGTCGCCAGGCAGCTGGAGCTGAGCGGGATGGCGGAGCGCGTTCCGACCGCCACCCGTGAACACCGCTACCGGACGGCCAGCGGCGAGTGGGCCGAGATCGTGCGGGCCCAACTGGCCGCCGTCAGGCAGAGCCTCGACACGCTCGACCTCGGACTGTCGATCGTCGGCGACGACCGGCCGGACCAGCGCGCCCGGCTGAAGGAGACCCGGGACTTCTACGCCTTCGTCCTGCAGGACGCGGACGGGATGCTCGAGCGCTGGAAGGAGTACCGCGAGAAGACGTCCTGACGTACCGCATCAGGCAGAGGGATCCTCAACCAAGGAGAGGCGATGTCAGGCATCGTCGAACGGTACGACATCCCCAAACAGCACTTCTGGCTGCACGGGCCCCGATCGGGCCCGGCGGTCGAGTTCGACAGCCGGACCGGGCTGTGGAACGTCTACGGATACCAGGAGACGCACGAGGTCTTCAGCGACCCCGCGACGTACTCCTCCGACACCATGCGGGTGATTCCCCAGGAGATGTCGTTCGGCGAGGAGTTCTCGCTGGACGGCTTCATCACCCAGATCGACCCGCCGGAGCACGGCAAACTGCGCAAGCTGGTCAGCAACGCCTTCACCAGGAAGGTCGTGGCGGACCTCGAACCGAGGATCGCCGCCCTCACCAACGAACTGCTCGACGCGGCACGTGAGCAGGACCGCTTCGAGCTCGTGCGCGACCTGGCCTATCCGCTGCCGGTCATCGTCATCGCCGAACTGCTCGGCGTGCCCAGCGGCGACCGCGCCCTGTTCAAGCAGTGGGCCGACGCGCTGTTCCAGCGTGACGCCGAGATCTCGCTCAACCGCTCGGAGGAGGAGCGCAAGGCGGACGTCGCGGCCACGTTGAAACCGTGGCGGGAGATGACCGCCTACCTCGCCGCCCACGCGGCCGAACGCAGGCGACAGCCGCGCGCCGACCTGCTCACCAGGCTGGTCCAGGCCGAGGTGGACGGCGAACGCCTGCCCGACGACCAGGTGGTCAACTTCGCGATCATCCTGCTGCTCGCGGGACACATCACCACGACGATGCTGCTCGGCAACACGGTGCTGTGCCTGGACGCCTTCCCCGAGCAGCAGGCCAAGGTGCGCGCCGACCGGTCCTCGATCCCGGCCGTCATCGAGGAGGCGATCCGGTACATGACCCCCTTCGCCCTTCTCGGCCGCGCCACCACCCGGGAGGCCGAACTGGGCGGCGTGACGATCCCGGCCGACAAGATGGTCATGGTCTGGCTCGCGGTGGCCAACCGGGACCCGCGCCAGTTCCCCGATCCCGGCGTCTTCAACCCGGGCCGTGACCCCAACCCGCACCTCGGGTTCGGCCGGGGCATCCACTTCTGCCTGGGCGCGCCACTGGCCAGGCTGGAGGGACGGGTCGCGCTGGACATCCTGCTCGACCGCTTCGAAACCCTGCGGACCGACCCGGACGACCCCGTGCTGTTCATCCCCACCCCCTCTCTGACGGGGGTGCGCCGCCTCCCGCTCATCCAGGGATAGGCACCGTACGGCCGCCCCCGGAAACTCGTCTCCGGGGGCGGCGCCTGTCCCGGCCACGCCGCTCGACGGTCCGGTGGTGGGTAGCCGCCGGCATACGGGGCAGGGGCAGGAGTATGAACTCGGAAAGGGGACCAGAGATGGAACGGGGAAGCACCAAGCACGGTCCGCGGCTGGACGACGAGCAGAAACACGAGGTCCAGGGGATCGTCCAGGGAGGAGAGGACAGCAGCGTCGAGGAGTGGAAGGAGCCGGAGCCCCTCGATGCCCCCGGCGAGAGGGATCTGGCCCCGGGGCCCCGGCCACCCGGTCACGAACCGGGCTCCCCGGAGGAGATGACCCCGCAGGAGGTGGACAGCCGTAGCGTCCTGGCCCGCTGGATCAGCGGCACCCACGCGTTTCCCGCCGACCGCGCGACCCTGCTGGCCCGCGCCGAGGCGCAGTCCGCGCCGGATCCGGTGCTCTCCGCCCTGCGGGCGCTGCCCGACCGGACCTTCGCCAACGTCGAGGAGATCGCCGAAACGCTCGGGTTCGGCGGTGGGGAGCAGCGGGACTGACCGGTGGGTACGGCCCCGCCGTACCCGGGAGGGGGGACCCGCCGGAGATGGGCGACATGACGCCGGAGAGGAGCGGGGCGGACGGGCCGAGAGTGACGGTCGTGGTCGCCAGCCGCGACCGCCGCGCCGAGCTTGAGCGCTCCCTGCCTCGCCACGAGGGGCCGGTGATCCTGCTGGACAACGGCTCGGCCGACGGCAGCGCGGAGATGGCACGACGGCGCCTCGCGCACGTGCGGGTCGTCGAGCTGGGACGCAACCTGGGCGCGCCCGCCAGGAATCTGGGGGTACGGCTCGCCGGGACGCCCTACGTCGCCTTCGCCGACGACGACTCCTGGTGGGCAGAGGGCGCCCTGGAACGGGCCGCCGACGTGCTGGACGCCCATCCCCGGCTGGCGGTGCTGGCCGGGCGCGTCCTGGTCGGCCCCGAGGGCCGGCCCGACCCGGTCTGCGCGGAGATGGCCGCCGGTCCGCTGGGTACGGAGCCGGACCTGCCGGGGCCGAGCGTGCTGGGTTTCCTGGCGTGCGGGGCGGTGGTACGGCGGGAGGCCTACCTGGCCGCCGGAGGCTTCGACAAGGTGGTGTTCTTCTTCGGGGAGGAGGAACGCCTGGCCCTGGACCTGGCGGCGGCCGGATGGGGACTGGCCTATGTCGAGACCGTGGTCGCCCACCACCATCCCTCCCCGGCGCGGGACCCCGGGGGCAGGCGGGCGCTGGCCGCCCGCAACGCCATCCTCACCGCCGTCATGCGGCGGCCGTGGCCGGTGGTCGCGCGTGCGGTGTCGTCGGCCGCGCGTGGCGGGCCCGCGGGGCGACGGGGAATCCGGGACGCCGTGGGAAGGCTGCCCGCCGCGCTGGCGAGCCGCCGGACACTGCCGCCGTGGGTGGAGGCGGCCCGTGACTCACTGGAACGACCCGAACGGCGCCGTGACCGGCCACGGAAGGCCGGGGACGCCTGAGCCCCACGCACGCGCACGCCCGCGGGGCCCCTCAGGCCGTCCGCGTGAGCAGGAGGTCCCAGTCGGACAGGAAACGGCCCAGGCCGTACCGGGCGAGGGCGGCACGTCTGGCGGCCTCGCCCGTCCGCCTCGCCAGGGCGGCGTCGGAGGCGAAGGACTCCAGGGCGGCGGTCAGGGTGGCGACGCGGGTCGAGATCACCCCCGCTCCGGCGGGGACGGCCTCCACGGCCTCCGTGGTGGCCAGCGCCACGACGGGCATGCCGAGCAGCATGGCCTCGATGAGGGACAGGCCGAGCGAGGTCCACCGGTAGGGGTGCAGGTAGACGCGGCGCCGGGCCAGTTCGGCGTGCATCGCCCGCTGGGGAAGGTCCTCGAACGTCCCGGCGGGCACCCCCAGTGCCTCCGGCAGGCCGGTGGTCCGCATGCCGAAGACGTCGAGCGGTACGGTCGCGGCGAACAGGGGGAGCAGGTCGGTCCCGGCGACCCGCTCGCGCCTGACGGGCTCGTTGACGACGACCCCCGCACGCGGTAGCTCGCCGGTGTAGCGGTGGCCGGGGTCCACGACGCCGTGCTCGATCACGTGTGTCGGCGCCCGGCCGCAGTCCCAGAACAGGTCGTTGAAGTGGGTCACGTGGACGACGGGGACGCCGGACTGCCCGGCGAGGGGATGGCGGGTGCGCGGGACGTCGCCCACGGGGGTGTTGTGCTCGACGTAGACGGCGGGCACGTCCCGCCCGGGACGGCGGCCCAGCCAGCCCTCGGCGAGTTCGAGCTCGTGCGGCCGTTGCAGGACGACCAGGTCGATCTCCTCCTCGCGCAGCCGGTCCCAGGAGACCTCGCGCACCGGATCCGGCCAGGGGTAGGTCCGTGCCCGGCCACGTCCGTCGGGGCCGCGGTCGGGCACGAGCGGCACCAGGTAGTCGTGGTCGCCCTGGACGAACGCGGTGGTCCAGGAACCGTGCACGTGCCACAGCAGGATTCTCATGTCGGTTCCCCGGGGTCGGTGGACGTGTCAGGAGGCGGGCGCAGCGCCCGTTCGACGGCGCCGGGGAGATCGGCGGCGACCTCGGGCGCCGCGGCCACCTCCTCGGCAAGGGTGACGGGGGTGGGGACGAGGATGCCGCGGGCCCCGGCGGCTCGGGCGGCCTCCACGTCGCGCCCGATGTCCCCGATGACCACGCAGTCGCGGACGTTCACCCCGAGGACGGCCGCCGCCCGAAGGACGAGCCCGGGAGCGGGCTTGCGGCAGCCGCATCCGTCGTGCTCGCCGTGGGGGCAGACCGCCCACACGTCGAACGGGCCGAGGATCTCCTCGACGCGGGCGTTCACCGCGCGCAGTTCCCGCGCGCCGATGAGTCCCCTGGCCACCCCCGACTGGTTGGTGACCACCCCGACGGGCACGCCCGCCCCGCGCAGCCGGGCGAGCGCCCGCCGTGCCCCGGGCATCGGCCGTACCCGGTGCGGATCGGCGTTGTAGGGGACGTCGACGATCAGTGTGCCGTCACGGTCGAACAGGACGGCGGCTGGGCGAGGGACGGTCAACGGCACCTCCGAGGACGGACTCGCACGAGAACCTCCCCGCGACAGGGCCGTGCTCTACCCCCGAACAGGTCAAGCAAACGATGCCCTTCACAGGCCGGAGCCGCCCGTGGCGTCGACGACCCGGCCGCTCACCCAGCGGGCGTCGTCGGAGGCGAGGAAGGCCACGATGTCCGCGACGTCCTCGGGGGTGCCGACCCGGCCGAGCGCCGACAGGGCCGCGGCCCGCTCCCAGGCCTCGGGGTCGGCGCGCAGCCAGCCCGCGTTGACGTCGGTGTCGATGATCCCCGGTGCGACCGAGTTGACGGTGATCCCGCGCGGGCCGAGCGCCTTGGCGAGGTTGAGGGTGAAGGTGTCCAGCGCGCCCTTGGTCGAGCTGTAGGCGATGATCTCGGGCAACGCCATACGGGCCGCGCCGCTGGAGACGTTGATGATCCGGCCGCCGTCGTTGAGCCGGGGCAGCGCGTGCTGGACGACGAAGAACGGTGCGCGGACGTTCACCGCGAACACCTTGTCGAACTCCTCCTCGGTGAGGGTGGCGATGCCAGCGCTGCGCCCGATGCCGGCGTTGTTGACCAGGATGTCGACCCGGGCGTCGCCGGTCACGGCGTCGAAGGCCGCCCACATGGCCTCGGCGTCGCCGTGCTCGCCCAGTTCGGCGCGGAGGGCGAAGGCCCGTCCGCCGTCCTTCTCGATGCTCTCGACGGTCTCCGCCGCCGCCGCGCCGCCCTGGGCGTAGGTCAGCACGACGGTGGCCCCGTCGCCCGCCAGCCGTCGCGCGACGGCCCGGCCGATACCCCGGCTGCCCCCGGTGACCAGCGCGACCTTGTCCGTGAGACGTCCCATGACGAAACTCCTTTGTTGAGTGATTGCTCAAAAAATACGGTAGCACGGATTATTGAGTGAGTGCTCTAGAATTTGTGCCATGACCGAGAGCCGCCGGGGCCGCCCCCGCACCTTCGACCGTGACGAGGCGCTGGCCAAGGCCGTCCGCCTGTTCTGGGACCGCGGCTACGAGGCCACTTCGGTCAGTGACCTGACGGAGGCGATGAACATCAGGCCCGCGAGCCTCTACGCGGCCTTCGGTGACAAGAAGTCCCTGTTCAAGGAGGCCGTCGTCGCCTACCAGAGGGCGGCGCCCGCCACCTTCGCGAAGATCGCCCTGCGTGAGGAGCGCACCGCCCGCGGCGCCTTCGCGCGCATCCTGCGCGAGGCCGCCGAGGCCTACACCGACCCGTCCCACCCGGCGGGCTGCCTGATTATTCGCTCGGCGACCAACGTCAACCCGAGGGACGCCGACATCGAGGCCTTCCTCCGCGACATCCGCAACGCCAACGTCGCCGTCTTCACGGCCCGTCTCGACGAGGCCGTCCGTGCGGGCGAGCTGCCGGACTCCGTCGACACCCGGGCCCTGGCCCGGTACTTCGGAGCCGCTCTCCAGGGTCTGTCACAACAGGCGGCCGACGGCGCGACCGCCGCCGACCTGCGCCCGGTGGCCGAACTCGCCATCGGAGTCTGGCCGGCGCCACCGGAGGCTCCCTGAGCGGCCGCAGGCGCTACGTGGAGTCCTGGCCGACCTGGAAGCACCGCCGGTAGCGGCGTTT
Organism: Streptosporangium sp. NPDC000239; assembly: GCF_040300765.1. NCBI lineage: Bacteria > Bacillati > Actinomycetota > Actinomycetes > Streptosporangiales > Streptosporangiaceae > Streptosporangium > Streptosporangium sp. NPDC000239. Next base: position 178,380 of record NZ_JBEPEI010000006.1, read on the forward strand.
CGCCTCGGCGATCGCGCTCTCGCCGATCCACGCCACCGGTACGGTGTCCACGACCAGAGGTTCGTGGTCGGGGCCGGAGGCGACGACACGTCCCTCCAGCAGCCACGGGCGACGGCGCTCCTCCTGCCCCTCGTCCAGGTCGCCGTACTTGCAGAGCCGCCGTGCGATCCAGTCCTCGGCGGGCCTGGTCCACCACGGCTCCGGGCCGATGGTCGTGACCGACAGGCCGGGCAGGTCCACGTCGGCCTCGTAGTCGCGGCTGCTCTCCTCGGCGTCACGCTCGGGCCCGTGAGAGTAGCGGACGAACAACCCCGGACGTTCGGCGACCAGGTCGACCAGCTCGCGGAACGTCCGGACGACCGGAAGGCCGGCCCGCGAACCGGCGGATCGCCTCATACCCCTGGTTCCCGCCGCGGTGCCCGGCGTCCCGCGGACGGTTCTCCGCCACCGGGGACGTGTCCGGTCCGCGCCGCGCGAACGGTGATCTCCTGAGGGTGGCCCATCGATGTCTCTCCTCCCCATGGATACCGGCACTACTTTCCGGTCGCCGGGGGCGGTTAACCACTTCCGGTCGATCCTTGCGGCAAAGGTTGACAAATGCCGTAAGTCACCAAGTCGTCCGCCGGACACGCCCGCCACCCCTCATGAGCCTCCGCCCGGACCCTTTTCCTGCCCGTTAGGCCGTGGATGGAGAGGTTTTCCACGCGGCGCGGGCGTGCCGCAGATAAGGGGAGCGGGTGGGGGTACGGCCAGCCGTACCGAAGGGAGAGTTCTATGAGCCAGGCTCAGACCATCCCCGAGCTCATGGGGGAGAACGACGTGATCGACCTGCTGCTGCGGCAGCACGCCCTGATCCGTGACCTTTTCGACGAGGTCGAGCGGGCGGCCGAGGGGGAGCGGGACGAGCCGTTCCGGCGGCTGGTGCGGCTGCTGGCCGTACACGAGACGGCGGAGGAGGAGGTCGTCCACCCGTACGCCCGCCGTAAGATCGACGGCGGTGAGGAGGTGGTCGAGGACCGGCTGGCCGAGGAGAACGAGGCCAAGCGGCTGCTCACCCGGATGGAGAAGGCGGGGACCACCGATCCCGCCTTCCCGGCGAACCTGGCCACGCTGCGCGAGGCGGTGACCGCCCACGCCCGTGCCGAGGAGCGGTACGAGTTCGTCAGGCTGCGGGCGGAGACCACCGAGGCGGAACGGCGCGCGATGGCGGCCGGAGTGAAGGCGGCCGAGGCGATGGCGCCGACCCACCCGCATCCGGGCGTGGAGTCGGCGGTCAAGAACCTGCTGGTCGGCACCCCGACCGCGATCATGGACCGGGTTCGTGACGTCATCCGTGACGCCATGGGTGGAAAGGGCTGACGCAACGGCGCCGCCGTTCGGAAAGGTCCCTCCGCCGCCACGGTCCCGTGATCATCGGGCCGTGGCGGCGGAGCCCCGGACGTCCGGTGCGGAGGTCCCGCTCAGCCGAGCCTGCGGTCGGCGCGCAGACTGGGCACCGGGTGCGGTCCCTCGGTCTCCAGCCGGTACTCCTCGCCGGACTTGGCGCGGTTGTCGTCCATGACGATCTCGCTGGGCGGCCGCTCCCCGCCCATGATCTCCTCCTGCCACCTCTCGAAACGCTCGTGCGCCTCCTGGACGTAACCGGTGCCGAGGGTGGTGTAGTCGATCTGGGTGGCCAGCAGTTCGCGCAGGTAGGCCTTGTTCGGCTCGAAGGTCACCGGCGCGGGCAGCGCGGGGGCGACGACCTCCTGGGGGTCACGGCCGTCGTGCCGCTCGAACAGCTCGGCGGCGATGCGCAGGTGTTCGAGCTCCATGTTCAGGTGCAGTTCCCAGATCGCCTTGACCCTGGGGTCGGACTCGGTCTCCATGAACGAGTGGTACAGGTAGCACTCGTTGTACTCGTGGTTGAGCAGCATCTCCCACCAGGTCTCGCCGGGATCGACCAGTGACTCGTAGTGGGTGACGTGCTCCTCCTCGACCAGCCCGATCTCCTGGTAGAGCCGGCGGGCGATCGGCTCCATGTAGGTCGGCCCGACGTTCATGTAGAAGTTCATGGTCTGCTGCTCGGCGGACATGATGGTCAGCGCGTGCAGCTTGGAGATCGGCGCGGCGGCGGACCTGTCGTACGGCTCGCGCAGATTGTCGATCGGGTGCCGGTGGTGCAGGTAGGTCGGTCTGCCCGGCATGACCTCCGTCAGGTTGTCGACGATCTTCTCGGCCCTGCGGTGCTCGATCATCTCGTACAGGTTGGCGTAGCGGTACAGGTGATCGAAGTCCTCAAGCACGCCGAACTGGTAGGCCTGCTTGAGGTAGGGGTCGGGTTCGGATCGGGCCACCCAGGCGGTCAGGTCGACCGCGACCTGCTCGTAGGCGATGGTGGTCTCCAGCACCGAGGCGAGCCCCGGCAGCAGCCAGTTGACGGCCTTCTGCTGCTGGGCCTCGATGTAGCGGACCTGCGCCAGCTGCTGCTTGACCGCCGGGTCCGGGCAGTGCCGGGAGAACTGGTGGCTGAACAGGATCGCCTCGACCTCGATGCCGTTCATCGTGATGATCCGGCACCGGGTGTACGGGTCGGTGTGGTCGGGGTCGATCGGCGTCACGTCCAGTTCACGCCAGTTGCGTAGCTGCCGGTCCAACGGAATGCCGCGTTCCCGCAACGGATTGAAGGACATCTCGTCCCTCCTCTGTAGGGTGTGAGGCGCGCCCTCCATACCCTCCCGATGAGATGTCAACCGGGCGGTGTCCTTCCTTGGGGAACGGACCCGGCTCTCGTGACCCGGTCTTACACCGGCCTTGCCGGACGCGTCCGGCAAGGCGTGCGACCTTCGAGGGCGACGTTGCGTTCCCCGGAATCCGGGAATCCCGTCTTTAGTGATGATTAACGACAAGTCGCTCGGGGTGGGGAGGCGCCACAGGCTGACGCGGCCGGCCACGATGCGGACAGGGGGTGGCCGATGTCCTCCTCACGCGATGTCACGGGGATGCTGACCGGCCTGCTGGAGGCCAGTCATCTGGCGGAACTGGAGCGCCTGCCGTTCCTGGTCAGCGAGTACGCCGCCCGCGCGGGACTTCGGGAGGTGGCGATCTACCTGGCCGACCTCCAGCAGACGGTGCTGCGGCCCCTGGCCGGGCCGGAGGAGGCCGGTGGGGAACCGGAGGAACTGCGCATCGACGCCACCCTGGCCGGGCGCGCCTTCCAGGAGGTGCGCCCGCTGGCCAAGGCCGGCGCCGACGGGCGGGCGGACCACTGGTGGGTGCCGGTGCTGGACGGCACGGGACGGCTGGGCGTGCTGCGCGTCCGGCCGCCGGAGGACGACCAGGCGGATCGGGACGCCATGCGGCATCTGGCCTCGATGGTGGCGTTGCTGCTGGTCAGTTACCGCGAGCACAGCGACTCCTACGCCCGGTTGGTGCGCACCCGGCCGATGAACGTGGCCGCGGAGATGCAGTGGAACCTGATGCCGCCGCTCACCTTCGCCAACCGCCGGGTCACGGTCAGCGCGGTCATGGAACCGGCCTACGAGGTCGGCGGGGACGCCTTCGACTACGCCATCGCCGGTGAGACCCTGCATCTGGCCGTCTTCGACGCCATGGGACACGACACCTCGGCGGGGCTGACCGCCAACCTCGCGATGGCCGCCTGCCGGAACCACCGCCGTCAGGGCATGGGACTGGCGGACAACAGCGAGGCGATCGAACGTGTGCTGATCGGCGAGTTCGGCAGGACCACCCGGTTCGTCACCGCGATCATGGCCGACCTGGACATGACCACCGGCCTGTTCGGCTGGGTCAACCGCGGCCACCACCCGCCGGTGGTGATCCGCCACGGTCGCTGGGTCACCACCCTGCGGTGCGTCCCGGCCCACCCCATGGGGCTGAACCTGAACCTGCCGGTCACCTCGTGCCGGGAACAGCTGGAACCCGGGGACCGGGTGCTGCTGTACACCGACGGCATCACCGAGGCCAGGGGCCGTACCGCACAGGAGTTCGGGCTGCAACGGTTCGTCGACTTCGTCGTCCGTCACGACGCCGCGGGCCTGCCGGTGCCCGAGACGCTGCGCCGCCTGACCCACGCCGTGCTGGACTACCACGGCGGCCGTCTGCAGGACGACGCCACCGTCCTGCTCGTCGAGTGGCACGGCACGGAGGGCCGCCGGTACGACGGGCCGGAGGGCCTGCGTTCCGCGCTGACCGGTGAGCGCGCGTGAGCGGCCGTCAGGACAGGTTCCACATCCCCACCCGCACCCGCACCCCCGAGGAGGCGTGCAGGAGCGGATCACCCTCGGGGGAGGGAAGGCCCCCGGCCCGCAGGAGGTCCTGGTCGAGACGGACCAGGCGGGCGCGGCGCAACGGCCACGGCCGGTGCTCGACCTCGGCGTGGGCCGGCCTGCCTCCGACGACGGTGAACAGCCGGTAGCGCTCGGTGAGGAAGTCGGTGAGTTCGTCCCGCTCGGTGTCGAGCAGCGGGGCGCCGAGTTCCACGTCGGCGTCGCACCGGGCGCCCGCGGGGCCGATCAGCCGGCGCCGGCAGCGGTAGGCCCGCCGTTCCCCCTCGACGCGCACGGACATGTCGGACCAGTGGTAGGGCAGCCCGTAACCGGCCCTGCCGCCCAGGGCGGGAAGGAGCCGCCCGGCGTCCAGCGACAGGAACCACAGGCCACGGCGCCCCCGCGCGTCCCGCACGTAGGTGCGCACGTTCGTCTCCGGGAACCGCGACAGCCATGGCAGGGCCGGTGTTCCGGGCACCCGTACGTCCTCCATGAGGAAGGGCGTCAGGCCGACCCACGCCGAGCCGTCGAACTCCTCGGCCGTGAGCCAGCCGGGAAGCAGCGCCTGGACCTGGGCGGGGGAGTAGCGCCAGTGGATGAAGGTCATCTGGGACCACCCGTGGTACATCACCGGCCGGGTGATCCGTGGAGGCTGTGTCGTCCGCATCCTGTATCGCTACCCAGGAGCGGCCGGTTCAGGGGTGTTTGAGAAGGTCGATGACCGCGCGTTCCGCCGCGCCGTGCGTGGCCGGGCCGTCGGCCTCGCCGAGGCCGGTCAGCGCCCGGTGGATGGTCCTGCCCCGTTCGTAGGCGGTGACGACGCGGGGGTCGACATAGGAGGCGCGGGCGACCGCGGGGGTGTTGCCCAGGTGCCCGGCGACCTCCCGCATGACACGGGCGACGGCCCTGCGGCGCCCGGCCCGGCTGCGGACCCGCCGCGAGACCGCCAGGCCGACGGCGGCGTACACCGTGGCGTGCCAGGTACGGAAGTCCTTGGCGCTGACCTCGGTCTCCATGCGTTCACGCAGGTAGGCGTTGATGTCGTCGCTGCGGACGTCGACCCAGGAGCCGTCGTCCTCGTAGCGCAGCAGCTCACCCTTGGCGCCGGTTCCGCGCAACGCGGTGACGACCTCGCACACGTCCGGATCGTCCAGTTCGACCTCGCGCAGCCTGTTGCCCTTCGCCGGGTAGCGGAAGGAGACCCGTCCGCGTGAGCAGGTCACGTGCTCCATCCGCATCGTCGCCAGCCCGAAGGACTCGTACGCCTCGCCGCCCACCCGGAACAGCCCGATGTCGAGCATGCGGGCCGCGGCGGCCAGCACCCGCTCGCGCGTCAGGCCCGGCTGGTCGAGGTCGGCCTGCACCTTCTTGCGGAAGTCCGGCAGCCTCTCCGCCAGCTCGGCGACCCGGGCGAACTTGAGCCGGTCCTGCTCCTCACGCCAGACGTCATGGTAGCGGTACTGCCGCCGCCCGGCCGCGTCGGTGCCCACGGCCTGGATGTGGCCTTCCGCGTCGCGGCAGATCCACACCTCCCGCCAGGCTGGTGGCAGCGCGAGCGCCCTGATCCTGGCGAGCGTCCCACGGTCCCTGACCGGGCGCCCGTCGGCGTAGGCGTAGGAGAAGGAACGCCCGCGGCGTCTGCGGGTGATGCCGGGCTCGGCCGGGTCGCTGTGGCGCAGTTCGTGCATGCCGTTCCCACTACCCCGGGAGCGGCTCTCATCCAGATGGCGCGTGTTCGGTGTGGACAGCGCGACGTGCAGATGCAGCTGCGGCGCGCAGTGGCCGGAGACCTGCAGGTTCCAGGCGGCGGCGACCGTCGCGGCGCACCGCCGCCGCGGGAGGCCGCCGCAGCGGGTGACGTCGGCCTGGAGGCAGTTGACGGCACCGGCCATGCGCCGGAAGTAGCGCAGGTCGTAGCCGTACTCGCCCGCGGCGACGTCGGCCCGTACGGCCTCGCGCACCCGGCGCAGCCCGGAGAGGTCGTCGGAGGAGACCGGCTCCTCGAACCAGCGCACGTCCCACTCCTCAGGCTCGGCGGCGAGCCGGATCGCCTCCTTGGCGGTGTAGGCGCCGTTGGCGTCGACGTACAGCTCCGCCCTCCGCGCCGATCGCCTCACGTGCCCGCCGTACCGGACGGACGTCCCTGCCCCGCCCTATCTTGAGCTTCACCCTGGGGATGCCGTCCCGGTGGACCCAGCCGCCGAGCTGCCCGGCCAGTTCGGCGTCGGTGGGCACGGTGCAGACGGCCGCGGTGATCTCCTCGACCGTGGTCACGGCGTCCTCCTCTCCGCCGGTTCCGGCCCGATCGTGGGTCCGGCCGGTGGGGGAGTCCGGACGCCCGCCGGTGTTCCCGGTGGGCGCGCGCAACCCTATGTCCGAGTTGTCATGCTTTGTCGTTTGGTGTGCCGGGGTGGGGGTAGGGCGGGCCCTGACCTGCGGATCGGGGGACGCCATGCGCGAGATCGTGGGAGAGAGCCTCGCCGAACGGCTCATCGACTGGGGCGTCGACACCGTCTTCGGACTTCCTGGGGACGGCATCAACGGCCTGATGGAAGGCTTCCGGCGCCACCAGGACAAGCTGAGGTTCCTCCTGGTGCACCACGAGGAGGCGGCGGCCTTCATGGCCACCGGATACGCCAAGGCGACCGGCAGGCTGGGGGTCTGCGTGGCCACGTCGGGGCCGGGAGGCATCCACCTGCTCAACGGCCTCTACGACGCCAAGCTGGACCACGTGCCGGTGCTGGCGATCACCGGAATGCAGGAGACCTCCCTGCTGGGCAGCCACTACCAGCAGGAGGTGCACCTGGACCGGCTGTACCAGGACGTCGCCGGATACAACCTGATGATCACCAACCCGCAGCAGATGCCGGGCGTGGTCGACCTGGCGATCCGCGAGGCACTGGCCGGGCGGACCGTGTCGCACCTGACGTTCCCCAACGACATCCAGATCGCGCCGGTCGAGCAGGACCCCTACCGGCACCCCGCGCCGGGCGCGCCGCCGTCGAGCCTGCCCACACTCGACCGCCCGCCGCCGCCCCCCGAGGAGGAGGCGCTGCGCGCGGCGGCACAGGTGCTCAACGCCGCGAGCAAACCGGTGATCCTGGTGGGCGCCGGGGCCCTGCACGCCCGCGACGAGGTGATCGCGGTCGCCGAGAGGCTCGGCGCGCCGGTGGTGAAGACCCTCCCGGGCAAGGCGGTGGTCCCCGACGACCACCCGGTGACCACCGGGGGCATCGGGCTGCTGGGGACGAAACCCAGCGAGGAGGCCATGGAGGAGTGCGACACGCTGCTCATGGTCGGCACGTCCTTCCCCTACGGCAAGTACCTCCCCGAACCCGGCAAGGCGCGGGTGGCGCAGATCGACGTCGACCCCGCGCTGATCGGGCTGCGGCTGCCCGTCGAGGCGCCGGTCGCCGCCGACGCCAAACTGGCGCTGCGGGCGCTGCTGCCGCTGCTGACCGGGACGGACGGCTCGTTCCTGGCCAGGTACCGGGGTGAGATGGACTCCTGGCGGGCGAGGATGGCCGCGTTGTGCGACGCGAGCCGGGACCCGATCGCCCCGCAGTACCTCATGGGATGCCTCGACGAACTGGCGGCCGAGGACGCGATCCTCACCTGCGACTCCGGCACGATCGCCACCTGGGCGGCCAGGCACTGGACGATCCGCGGCGACCGGCGCTTCTACCTGTCGGGCAACCTGGCCACGATGGCGCCCGGCCTGCCGTACGCGATCGCCATGCAGCACGCCTTCCCCGGGCGGCAGGTGATCGCCTTCGTCGGGGACGGCGGGTTCGCGATGCTGATGGCCGAGTTCCTCACCGCCGTACGGCACGAGCTGCCGATCAAGGTGGTCGTCAACAACAACAACTCCTACGGGCAGATCCTCTGGGAGCAGATCGTCCTGGGCTACCCGGAGTACGCGGTACGGCACCGGCAGCCCGAGGCGGACTTCTCCTCCTGGGCCCGGGGCTGCGGCGCCTACGGCGCGAAGGTCACCGCCCCCGGTGAGGTGGCAGGCGCCGTGCGCGAGGCACTCGCCCACCCCGGCCCCGCCCTGGTGGACGTGGACGTCAACCCGAACGAGCCGCCGATGCCGGGGAAGGTGAGCTACGAGCAGGCCAAGCACTTCACCGAGGCCTTCCTGCGCGGTCAGCCGCACAAGGTGGCCACCCTCGCCACCGTCGCCCGCGACAAGATCAGCGAGCTCAGGTCATGACCGCCCAGGTGGTCCTGCCCGGCCCCGTGACACGCGTTCCGGCCCTCGCCGTCGACGTCGCGGCACTCGAAGGCGACCTGTCGGCGGAGGTGGACGGCGAGGTCCGCTTCGACGCCGGATCCCGCGGCGCCTACTCGACGGACGCCCCGAACCACCGGCAGGTCCCCATCGGCGTCGTGGTGCCCAGGACCGTCGAGGCCGCCGTCGCCGCGGTGGCCGCCCACCGGCCGCTCACGGCGGCGGTCGCCCCGCTTCGAATGCGGTCGATCGGCACCCGCGCGGCGCGGCCGTGTCAGACGAGGGCCGTAGGACCTCCGCCCAGGAGGGTAGACGGGAGATCATCCGGCGGGAGGAACCGGGAGCGCGATCACCGGCCGAGAATCAGCAGTGCGGCACCGGAGATCATCGGGGCGTCCGGTGACCGCAGCCACAGAATCCGCACGCCGCGTTCTTCGCGTATCCAGCACAGGAGTCCACGTGACCCGTCTTCGTCCCGCGTTCACCGTCGTCGCCGTCACGCTGTCGGCCGTGGCCTTCGTGGGGGCGCTGTCCTTCCCGGCCCAGGCGCAGGCCCAGCCTCCGCAGCCCTGCACCACCGGCCCGAACGGCCCCGCCTGCCACGCGCCCGGCGTCGACCCCAAGTAGCCCGGCCGGTCCGTTCCTCACACACAGGTCAGGCACGGCTCAGCCGGGGCACGGGCCCCTCGCCCGGGTCCGCCGGAGCGCCGTGCCGCCTGTGACCCCCCACCCCGGAAAGGAACCCGCACCATGCGTATCCGCCCCCTGATCGCGGCGGCCCTGGTCACCGTGTCCACCACGGCCACGCTCGCGATCTCCGCCGCACCGGCCGGCGCCGGCACCGACTGCGTGCAGGCGGCCAACTACGCCTACCAGCTCTGGCGCTCCACCGGCATGGGCGAGCTCGCCGCCGCCGAGCGGGCGAGCGCCACCTACAACGCCTGCGTCCAGATGACCTGATCGTGCCGGGGCGGGTGAGGCGACCCTCACCCGCCCCGATCACCCCGGCGTCCGGGATGTCCGGGATGTCAGCCCAGGCCGCCCTCGGACTCGTGAAGAAGGTGGGCGACGACGTCCGCGGCCGTGTAGTCGCCGGGCAGGTCACGCAGGAACCCGAGGTCCTGGCCGAGGGTGAGCAGGGCGGGCTCGGCGTAGCCGTCGAGGCGGCGCTGCCCGAGCCCGATCGCGCTGACGAGCCCGTTGCACAGGCACCTGCGGCCGGCCGTGTCGCTCTCCGGCCGGTTCTTGCGGACGTAGGTCTCGACCGGCTCCGCCGGGCAGCGGTAACCGACCTCACCGTCGGCCTTGAGGTACGGCGCGCGCAGGTGCCCCATGTCGCACAGACGCGGCCGGGCGGCGTAGACGTCGGGGTCGGCCACGGTGCCGGGCAGGGAGGCGACCTTGAAGGGGAACCCGGCCGGTGAGGCGCCGGGGTCGTTGCGGACCGGCAGGGTGCCGCCGGAGGCGGCGTCCAGCAGACGGCGCCGGAGCGTCTCCTCAAGGCCGGACTCCCTGCACAGGGCGAAGGCCGTACCCACCTGGACGCCGGTGGCGCCCGCCCGCAGCGCCCGCGCCAGCCCTCGCCGCCCTGCCTGGCCACCGGCCAGCCAGAACGGCAGCCCGAGTGCGGTGATCCTCCCGGTGTCCACCCGGTCGCGGGGACCGTAGAGAGGTTCGCCCTCCTCGTCGAGACGGAGCCTGCCCCGGGGCGGGGCGCTGTGGCCACCGGCGACGGGACCCTCGACCACGAACCCGTCGGGCCGTGTCTCGGGCCTCCTGGCCAGATAGACGGCCAGCACGTCGGAGGAGACGACGGCTAGGAGGCGGGGGCGTTTGAGCGGGGGCGGCCTGAGGGGGCCGTACAGGGCGGCGGGGTCGACGCCGACGGTGTGCCGCCGCCCGGACTCGGCCCCGGCGACGGTGACCGAGATCTCGGCGGGCCGGTGGGTGGCGAGGGCGTCGAGCAGGCCGGGGATCTCCGAGGGGATGCCCGCGCCCATGAGCACGTAGTCGACACCGGCGAGCATGGCGCCGTAGACCGCCGCGGGCGTGGCCAGCTGGATCTTCTCCAGGTAGTTGACGCCGACCGGGCCGTCGTGACCTTCGCGGGCCAGGAACACCTCGGCGAAGTTGGCGGCCACGGTCAGTTCGGTCCGGCCGGAGTGCGGGCGCAGCCCGAGCCTGGGCACCGGCCGGTACGGCTCGCCGGGCAGGATGCCGCCGGGCACGTGGTAGCGCCTCCAGATCCGTTCCGCGACCTCGGGGAAGGGGAAGGCGTCCAGGGCGCGGCGCAGGTCACCGCCCGGATCGCCCTGTTGCAACCGGCGGGCCAGCACGACGTCCAGGGCGACGCCGGACACGACACCGAGCTGCCCGGTGGTGGAGACGGCCCGCGCCAGCCGCCATCCGGACACGCCGACCCCCATACCGCCCTGGATGATCGTGGGAAACGCGGTGTCGAGCGGCAAGACGGGACCTCCCGGTCGTCGGTGTCTGGAACGGGGCGTGGCGGTCATCCGCCGGAGGACATCACGGCGCCCACCGTGACGAAGGCGGCGCCCGCGCCCATCAGGACCGCGCCCAGGCCGACGGTCAGGGAGGTGATCTGCCAGGCCTGGTAGGCCGTCATCAGCGAGGCGCGCAGCGTCTCGCCCATGAACGCGGTCTGGCGCAGCGCGGCGAGGGAGTCGTCCTGGCCGCCGGCGGCGTGCAGCTCCGCGGTGACCTCGGAGTAGGTGCGGCCCCGTGTGGCGTGGCGCACGTTGCCGCCGATCATGTCGGCGAACGCGCGGGCCTGGACGCCGTTCTCCACCGGGTGCCCGGCGTACGCGGTGAGCTCCGGAGGCAGTCCCTTCTCCGGGAAGGTGATCCGCTGCCGGGAGAGCTCGTCGCGGATCTCGTCCCTGCCCCGCAGGCCGCGGGCCGTCATCACGGCCCCGGCCGTCAGGGTGGTGACGCCGACGGCGCCAACCAGCGTCGCCGCCAACCGGCGCGGGTCGTTCATGGGGGTCTCCTTCGTCGTGACGGCAGGGGCTCTGTCAGGAGTTTTCGGCGGCGGGCGGGGCGCGATGAAGGGGCGCAGGCCCCTGCTCGGCGGGCCGAAAGTCCCAAATCCCGGTAAAGGAGCGGCCGGAAGGACTTTGGTCCCACGGGTGATGGTCCTTGAGCCCATGCCCGCCACCGTCCTGAGGATTTACCGTGAGGTGAATTCAGCGCCCCGTGACATCCGGCGGAGGAGAACGGCCATGCCCGCGGAACCGGCGAGGGCGGAGTCCTCGGACCCCCTCCCCGCGCCCGCGTCCGGACGCGCCGTCACGCCGGTGCTCCGGCCGCCGAGGGAAGGGCGACGAGGGTGACACCGGTCGAGGTTCGCATCGAGAAGAGACCGCCGTCAGGACCGGGCGAGCCCGTACGCCGCCGCGGACCGTGGCACCTGCGGGCCAACGCGCTCGTGGTGGCGTGGCTGGGACTGACGGTCACGGCCGCGCTGACGGGGGAGGCGCTGCCCGCGCCGCGCTGGCTGCTGGTCCACGTCCTCCTGCTCGGCGCGGTCACCACGGCCATCCTGATCTGGAGCGAGCACTTCACCGTGGTGCTGCTGCGCGCCCGCACACCGGACCCGCGTCTCGGCCTGACCCGGCTCGGGCTGCTCAACGCCGCCACGGTGGCCGTGCTGTACGGCGTCTCGGCCGGACCGGTCGCGGTGGCCGTGGGCGGGGCGGCCGTGATCGTGGCGGTCGTGCTCTGGCACGCGGCCACGCTGGTACGGCTGGCACGCGGCGCGCTGCCCGGCCGGTTCGGCCATGTCGTCGCCTGGTACGTGTGCGCGGCCGGGGCCCTGGCGGCCGGAGGCGTCCTCGGCGGGCTGCTGGCCGCGCAGGCCGGTCCCGGTGTCCCGCACGAGAGGATGCACGCGGCGCACGCCCAGGTGAACCTGCTCGGCTGGGTCGGCCTGACCGTGCTCGGCACGTTGTTCACGCTCTGGCCGACGGTGCTGCGCACCCGCCTGTCCGAGCGGACCCGCGGGGCCTCCTCCGCCGGACTGAGGCTGGCCGTGCCCGGCCTGGCGCTGCTGACCGGCGGCCTGCTGGCGGACCTTCGCTGGGTGGCGGCGGCCGGGCTGGCGGCCTACGCGGCGGGGACGGCGGCGGCGCTGGTGCCGCTCGCGGAGGCGGTGCGTTCCCGCCGTCCGCACACCGGCGCGGCCTGGACGATGGGGGCCGCCGTCGTCTGGTTCGAGATCGCCCTCGTGATCGACGTGGTGATCGTCGTCACGCGGCCGACCGGCGAGGTGGCCGGGGCGCTTGAGCCGCTGCTGCCCCTGGTGCTGGCCGGGTTCGTCGCCCAGGTGCTGCTCGGTTCGCTGCTGCACCTGCTGCCCGCGGTGCTGGGCGGCGGCCCGGCCCGGTTCAAGGAGAACGCGGCGTTGCTGGAACGCGGCTGGGTGGTACGGCTGGCCGCGTTCAACCTGGGCACGCCGCTGCTCGCGCTTCCCGTGCCGCGTCCGCTCGCCGTACTGGGCTGGGCACTGGTGCTGGCCTCCGGCTCGGCGTTCGTCGTGCTCGCCGCGCTCACCCTGCTGCGGGCGGCCACCCCGGCCACCGCGCCCACCGCGCCCGGCACAGGAAAAAGGCGCGGCGTTCCCGCCCTGGCCGGGGTGGCCGCCGGATGTCTGCTGACGGCCGCCGCGGTCGTGGTGGCCGTCGACGGCGGGTCCGGTCCCGCGACGACGGTCGTCGCCACGGGCGCCAGAACGGTCGAGGTGACGCTGTCGGGGATGCGCGTCCGGCCCGCGGTGATCGAGGCCGCTCCGGGCACCGTGCTGACGCTCCGCGTCACCAACGCCGACGCCCAGCGCCACGACCTGCGGCTGGCGACCGGTGAGCGCACCCCGACGCTGGCGGCGGGGCAGAAGGCCACGCTGACGCTGAAGCCGCTCGGCGAGGCGGTCGACGGCTGGTGCACCGTGGCCGGGCACCGGGCCGCGGGAATGACGATGCGGATCATCCCCTCCTCCGTCCCCGTCGTCTCCCCGGAGGCCGGGCAGGCCACGGGGACGGCCGGGCCTGGAGCACACGGCGAACACGGCGGGGCGGGGAACGGCATGGGGGACGGCACACCCCTCCTCGACCTCGCCGCGCCGATGTCACCGGGCTGGAGGCCGTACGACGCGGCGCTCGGGCCCGCGCCGGGCGGCGGCGAGCACGCCGTGGAGATCCGGGTGGACGACAGGGTCGTGCGGGAGGTCGCGCCGGGGGTGCGGCAGCGGGTGTGGACGTTCGGCGGGACGGTTCCCGGGCCGGTTCTGCGGGGCAGGGTCGGCGACGTGTTCACGGTGACGTTCGTCAACGGCGGGTCCATGGGGCACGGCATCGACTTCCACGCCGGTGCGACCGCTCCCGACGGGCCCATGCGCACGATCCAGCCGGGTGAGCGGCTGACCTACCGGTTCCGCGCCGACTTCGCGGGAGCGTGGCTGTACCACTGCTCGACCATGCCCATGAGCCAGCACATCGCGAACGGCATGTACGGAGCCGTGATCATCGATCCGCCGGACCTGGCACGTGTGGACCGTGAGTATCTACTGGTCTCGGGGGAGCTGTACCTGGGGGAGCCGGGCAGTGAGGCCCAGGTCGTCAAGCTGCGCGAGGGCCGCCCCGACGGGTGGATGTTCAACGGGACCGCCGCCGGTTACGACCACGCCCCGCTGGAGGCCAAGGCCGGTGAGCGGGTGCGGATCTGGGCGGTGGCGGCCGGGCCGAACTCGGGGACGGCGTTGCACGTGGTCGGGGCGCCGTTCGACACCCTCTACGAGGAGGGGTCCTACCGGCTGCGCGCCGGGGACCCGGGCGGCGCGCAGGTGCTGGACCTGGCCCCGGCGCAGGGAGGCTTCGCCGAACTGGTCTTCCCCGAGCCGGGTACCTATCCGGTGGTGGACCACCTGATGCGTAACGCCGAGGCCGGAGCGCACGGGCTGTTCCGGGTGAGCGCGTCATGACGTGGTGGACGGTGGTGCGCTTCGCGCACGTGCTGTCGGCGGCACTGTGGGTGGGCGGGCAGCTGACGGTCTCCCTGGTGCTGCTGCCCCTGGCCCGGCGGCTGCTGGACGCGGAACGGCGTGGCCGGGTGCTGACCGCGGTCGGCCGCCGCTTCGGGATGTTCACCGGCGCGGTGTTCCTGCCGGTGCAACTCGGTACGGGCGTCGCCATCGCCTGGCACAAGGGCGTCACCTGGGCCTCGCTGGCCGAGCCCGGCTACGGGCGGATCCTGGCCGCGAAGCTGGCGTTGTTCTGCGCGGTCATGGTCGCGGCGGCCCTGCACGGATGGGCCGTGCGCGCCGGACGCCCCTCCTTCGCGCGAAGCATGGCGGTGACGGCGCTGGTCGGCTCGGTCGGCGTGGTGCTGCTGGCCACCGCCCTGCCCGCCACCTGAGCCCGTCTCCCCGGGTCCGTCCTTCCCGGGTCCGTCCTTCCCGGCAGGGCGGGGACGGTCATCTCCGTGGTCGTCTGGTGGCCGCGGAGACGACGCTGTCGAGCAGGCCGGGGAAGAGCTCGTCGAGGTCGGCCCTGCGCAGAGAGTTGATCTTCGAGGTGCCCTGGTAGACCTGGTTGATGACCCCGGCCTCGCGCAGGACGCGGTAGTGGTGCGTCCCGGTGGACTTGCTGACGGCGAGGTCTATCTCCGAACAGGCGGCTCCGTTCTCCGTCGTGGCGAGGAAACGCACCACCTCCAGCCGCATGGGGTCGGAGAGCGCGTGCAGCACCGACTCCAGCCGGATCTCCTCGACGTCCGGGTGCTCCAGGACTCTCATGTGTGTCTCCCCTCCGCGTTCCCCTCGATATTACGTCACTTGTCGTACTACGATGAATCTCGTACTACGATGAACGTCGTACAAAACACCGAACCGGGAGTCCCCATGCTGTTCGACCCCATCACCCTGCGCTCGCTGACGATTCCCAACCGCGTCTGGATGGCGCCGATGTGCCAGTACTCGGCCGCCACGGACGGCCCCGAGGCGGGAGTGCCGCACGACTGGCACCTGTCCCACCTGGCGGCCCGCGCGGTGGGCGGCGCCGGGCTGATCCTCACCGAGGCCACGGCCGTCTCCCCGGAGGGCCGGATCACCCCCGCGGACCTGGGGCTGTGGAACGAACGCCAGGAGCGGGCGTTCACCCGGGTCACCCGGTTCCTCCAGGAACACGGCACCGTACCCGGCATCCAGCTCGCGCACGCCGGGCGCAAGGCGTCGACGGACCGGCCGTGGCGCGGAGGCGGACCGGTCGGCGTCGCCGACGGCGGCTGGCAGCCGGTCGCGCCGAGCCCGATTCCGTTCGCCGAGAACCATCCCGTGCCGAGGGAGCTGACCGTGGAGGAGATCCGGCGCGTCGTCGACGACTTCGCCCAGGCGGCCCGGCGTGCCCTGCGGGCGGGCTTCCAGGTCGTCGAGGTGCACGGCGCGCACGGCTATCTGATCGGGGAGTTCCTCTCTCCGCACAGCAACCGCCGTACCGACGCCTACGGTGGCTCGTTCGGCAACCGCATCCGTCTCGCGCTTGAGGTCGTCGAGGCCGTGCGCGCCGTCTGGCCGGAGGAACTCCCCGTGTTCTTCCGCGTCTCGGCCACCGACTGGCTCACCGAGAACCCCGAGGACGAACGCGAGGGGTGGACCGTCGAGGAGACCGTGCTCCTGGCCGGGGAACTGCTCTCCCGCGGCGTCGACCTGCTCGACGTCTCCAGCGGCGGGAACGCGCCCCGCGCGAGGGTCCTCACCGGTCCCGGCTACCAGGTGCCGTTCGCGGCCCGGGTCCGCGCCGAGACCGGCATGCCGGTGGCCGCCGTCGGCCTGATCACCGAACCGCGTCAGGCGGAGGAGATCCTCACCTCCGGCCGGGCCGACGCCGTACTGCTCGGCCGCGAACTGCTCCGCGACCCTCACTGGCCCCACCGGGCCGCCCGTGAACTGGAGCCCTCCTCGTCCCTTTCCTGGCCCGAGCAGTACGGCTACGCCGTCTGACCGGGCCGGCGCGTGCGCGCACCGGCCACCGGCCCCGGTGTGCGAAAGCCCACCGGCGCTCGGGGCTGGGCGTTTCTGTGAAGTCCTCGCTCTTTCCCGGGAATCTCCGTGGAACGGCGAGACCACCCGAAGGCGAAAAAGACCGGGGGCGAGGGGAACGCCGTTTGCTGTGACTTTCCGTTATATCATCTGCCTCACCGTGACGGCGTTTCCGGTCCGTGGCCGGCGATTGAAGGGAAACGCTGTGTGAACGGCGCGTCCTCGGGTACTCGCGTCGAAACGTCAACGCAGCTCGCGGGGTCTTATACAGGAAATATACGGACTCTGCACAAGGCTCTCCTAGGGTTTCTCAAGCCTGCAACCGAACTGGGGGAGAATGGTCATGCTGGTAGGTGTAGACGTTGTGCACGCCTCCGTCTGGTCGCTCGATTTCCATCGGAAACCGGGACCGGGGCGGCCTGCTGATTTTTCCGATCTCGGTGTCATCGGGCCGGTCACCGAACTGGTCGACGTATGCTTCGGCGACACCGTCCACTCTCTGGAGCTCGGCTGGGACGAGGCGGCCCTGAGAGAGCTGGACCTTCTGGTGATCCCCGCCGCCGGGGGAGACGGCGCGTCGTTCACCGAGGCCGAGTGCCGGCTCCTGGAGACGTATGTGCGCGAGGGCGGGTCGGTTCTGATCCTCGGTGACGGCGAAGGCCGGTCGGCCACGTCCGGCCACCACCCCTTCGGGATCACCGTGAACGGCCTGCTTCCCGGAACACGCGGTGATTCGCCTGACTCGCACCTCCTCACCTACGACTTCACGGTCGAGGCGAACAGCACGCATCCGGCCGCCCCGGGAGTCGGCGGCGTGCACCTGTACCGGCCGAAGGGCGTGGAGAGTTCTCTGGTAAAGCTGGTCCCGGTGGTGGAGTACGACGGCCACACCCTGCTCGGAACGGCGCAGTACGGCGCGGGCCGGATCGCGGTGATCGGCAACGCGGAGATGTTCGCGCTGCCGTTCCTCGGCCGCGAGGACAACGCCCGGCTCCTGCTGTCCCTGCTGTCGTGGCTGTACCGCGGTGAGGCCGTCCAGCACATCGACCAGAAGGTGCTGCACGTGGTCGACGAGCACCGGTTCACCACCCGCACCCTTCCGCAGGGGGAGAACCTCAAGGAGGAGCCAGGGCCGCACGTCGTCGACGCGCGTCCCTACGCCCACCTGCTGGCGAGCCTGGCCGACGGATATCTGCCCGATTCGCGGGAGGACCAGGAAGCGTTCCTGGCCGAGGCCGAACTTCGCTTTCACGAGTTTCCCCGGGTGATCCGGCACGCCCTCGCCAGGTTCCGGCGGAACAGCACCGACAGCGGCGTCCTGCTCATCAGAGGACTGCCCGTCGACCCGGATCTCCAGCCCACGCCGGCGAAACCGGCCGAACCGTTGCCCAGGCCGACGCCGATGAGCGAACTGTGGCTGGCCGGATTCGCCCAGGCGCTGGGCGAGCCCATCGCCTATGTTCAGGAGAAGCAGGGACAGCTTTTCCAGAACGTGGCTCCGACGAGGCACAACGCGGAGAAGCTCTCCTCGGAGAGTTCCTCGTTTCTTCTGGACTTCCACACCGAGGCGGCCTTTCACCCCTTCATGCCGGACTACGTGCTGCTGCACTGCCTGCGTCCCGACCATGAGCGCTCGGCCAAGACGATCAGCGCGAGCCTGCGCCTGGCGGTGTCGCGACTGAGCCTGCGCGAACGGGCGATCCTCAGCGAGCCGATGTTCCAGACCGGTATCGACTACTCCTTCGGCAGCGCCAACGGCCAGAAGGGCAACGGTCCGGTGCTCCGGGTTCTGTACGGAGACCCCTTCGACCCCTACATCACGGTGGACCCGGACCTGATGGTCGGTCTGACACCCGAGGCCGACGCGGCCCTGAAGCGGCTGCACGTCGCGCTGAACGAGGTCAAGCAGTGGGCCCGGCTGGACACCGGCGACCTACTGATCATCGACAACAGGCGGACCGTCCACGGGCGGTCCGAGTTCCAGGCCAGATACGACGGCCTCGATCGATGGCTTCAGCGAGTGTGCGTGGTCCGCGACCTCGTGCCCTCCGCGGCGCACCGCAGGCTCCGCCGCCGTGTCATCGAAACCGCCTTCGCCGTCTGATGGACCTCACGGGGAGAGACTTTCCAGATATGCGTGATCTATCGTTCGCCCGGGTGCTGGTCGTGGAACCGGTCTCTTCCGGAAACGCCCTGGTCACAGCGGCGCGTGACCTCGGCCTGCAGGTCGTCGTCGCGTCCTACGACGCCGACGACCGCACGCTTCCCGATGAGATCCGCGCGCTGGCGCACGCCGTACTCGTGGTGGACACCAACGACCAGGCCGCACTCGAGCAGGCGGTGCTCGACATGCACAGGGACGCCCCGTTCTCGGCGGTCCTGGCCGGTTGTGACTTCCACGTGCCGGCGACCGCCAGACTGGCCGCGGCTCTGGGGCTGACCGGACTGCGGCCGGAGACGGTCGAGGAGGTCAGGGACAAGGTGCTCATGCGGGCGCGTTCGGCCGAGGCGGGCCTGCGGACCCCCAGGTTCGCCCAGGTGACGTCGCTCACGGAGCTGGAGCAGGCCGCGGAGCACGTGGGCTACCCCTGCGTGATCAAGCCGGCCGGCTCCTCGGGAAGCATCCACGTCAGCCGTGCGAACGAGTGGGCGGAGCTGCGCGCGGCCTTCGATCGGCTCTCCGCCGACCAGAGCCTCGACCTGGGCAGGCCGCTGGAGCACCGGGCCATCGTCGAGGAGTACATCGCGGGACCGGAGTTCAGCGCCGACGGATACGTCGCGGAGGGCCGCACGACGGTCGTCGCGCTCACCCGGAAACTGCTGGGACCGGAACCCGCCTTCGTGGAGATCGGACACCTGACCCCCGCCGACGAGAGCGTGGAGGTGACGGCCCAGATAGAGAAGTACGTGCGTGCCGTCGTGGACGCGGTGCACCTGACCGTCGGCGCCTTCCACTGCGAGCTGAGGATGACCCCCGACGGGCCGGTGCTGATCGAGATCGCGGCCCGCCTCCCCGGAGACCGGATCGTCGATCTGGTTCACCTCGCCACCGGCGTCAGCCTCCCCAAGGCGATGATCGCGGCGCATCTCGGATGGACGCTCGAGGACGTCGGGGCCATCGGCGTGCCACAGGCGAAGAACGCCGGAATCCGCTTCTACCTCGCCGACGGTCACCACGCCTACCGGCGGTTGAACGGATGGGACGATCTCCTCGCCCTGCCGGAGGTGCTGGAGACGAAGCTCACGATCGCCGCCGGGGAGCCGATCCCGGAGCCGGGAGATTTCCGCTCCAGAATCGGACACGTCATATTCACCGCCGACTCCTTCCAGGAGGCGACGGACATCTGGCAGGCGGTTGGCAGAGCCGTCACGGTGGAGTAGGCATGCTGTTCTATCTCGCGCTCCGCGGGGTCGGCTGGCTGGCCAATCAGACGCTCCAGTTCGTGGTGCCACTCATGATCTACCGGATGACGGGCAGTCTGATGTGGTCGGGCGTCGCCCTGTTCGTTGAGTGGACGCCCAGGCTGGTCGCGCTGCCCCTCGCCGGCTACCTCGCCGACCGGTTCGAGAGCCGCCGAATCCACATCCTGAGCGATGTGGTGCGCACGGCGGTCGGGGCGGGGGCCGTGGCCGCCGTCGCCCTCATGCCGGGGAACGCGGGAGTGGCCCTGGTCGTTCTGGCCCTCGTCGCGGGCGCGGGGTTCGAGCTGACCTTCGTGGCCGGTGAGAAGGCGGGACTCTCCCTGGTCTCGGCCAAGGAGATGCCCCGCCTGCAGACCATGCTGAGCGCGATCGAGCAGAGCTGCATTCTCATCGCACCGGTCCTCGGCGGTGTCCTGCTGCTGGTGGGGACGACCGCGACGGTCGCCGTTCTCACCGTGCTCTTCGGGACGAGCCTGCTGCTGGCCCGGAACATGAAGCCTGCGGCGGTGGTGGCCGCGAAGCCGCCGCCGGTGATGGCCGGGGTACGCCAGGTGATCGCCAACACGCTCCTGCGAGACGTGGTGGCCATCACCATGGTGATCAACCTGATGCTGGCCCTGCTGCTGGCGGCCGCGCCGGCCCTGGTGCGGCACCACTACGGGGTGGACGAGGGGCGACTGGCCCTTGTGTACACCGGAGCCGCCCTGGTCGCGCTGCTCGTGCTGGCCCTGCTCACCCGGTTCATCCGGAGGTTCGGCCTTCTGATCGCCGGAGCGGCCAGCGCCCTGATCCAGTGCCTGGCCTTCCTGGCGATCGGCGCGTCCAACGAGTTCGTCGCCTTCGTCGCGATCGTGATGGTGTTCATGGCCGCCGACGCGGCCTTCAGCGCCTTCATCAGGACCGTCAGGGCCCGGGCCGTCCCGGCCGCCGAGTTCGGCAGCACCGCCGCCGCCATCTCACTGCTCAACTGCGTGTCGATGCCGCTGGCGGGCGGGCTGCTCGCGGTCACCGGCGCGTCCGTCGACCCCGTGCACCTGTTGACGATCACCGGTGGCCTGGCCCTCCCCGTGGTCGTCGGGCTGCTGATCCACCTACGAGCCGCCACCCGCACGAGAACGGAGGTCATGGCATGAACGCCTTGTCCGCAGGCCTCCCCCAGGGCATCGAGAGCCGCGCCGCGCGTCGTCCGCGTCCTGGAGCGCCCGCGGACCCGCAGGCCTCCGAACCCGTCGGGCCGAGGCCGTTCGCACCGCTGCGAAGCAGTCGTAAACCGGTGATCCTCACAGCTTTTCCCTGAAGGGACCGTGCAGATGACTGATCTAGACGGATTATCCGTTCTCATCGTGGAACCGGTCTCGGGCGGCGCGGCCCTCGCCCGGGCCGCGCACCGTCTCGGTGCCAGGGTGGTGACGGCTTCTCAGGACGCGGGTGACTGCGAGATACCCGCGAAGCTCAGGGAGATCGTCGATGAGGTCCTGGTCGTGGACACCAACGACGAGGCGGCTCTGGCCGAGGCGGTCACCCGGCTCCACCGCCGCAACCCGTTCGACGCGGTGCTGCCCGGCTGCGACTTCTACGTGGCGACGGCGGCCAGGCTCGCCGCGCGGCTCGGCCTGCCGGGCCTGCCGGTGGAGACGGTGGACTCCGTACGCAACAAGGCCCTCATGCGGGAGAGCGTCACGCGCGCCGGGCTGCGTTCGCCGCGCTTCGCCGAGGCGGACACGACGGACCGGCTGAGAAGCGCCGCCGAGCACGTCGGATTCCCGTGCGTGATGAAGCCGGTTGAGTCCTCCGGGAGCATCCATGTGAGCCTGGCGCGGGACTGGCCACAGCTCCTGAGGGCGTTCACCGAGCTCGCCCAGGACGAGACCCTCGATCTCGGACGCCCGATGGGGCACCGGGTCATCGTCGAGCAGTACGTCCCGGGCGAGGAGATCAGCGCCGACGGCTACGTCGCCGACGGGGTGACGACCGTCGTGGCCGTCACCCGGAAGGTTCTGGGGGCCGAGCCGAGATTCGTGGAGCTCGGCCACCTGACGCCTGCGGACCTGCCCGGCGACGTCACGGACCAGGTGAAGGCCTACACCGAGGACGTCGTCCGGGCGCTCAACGTCACAGCGGGTCCGTTCCACTGCGAGCTCAGGCTCAGCGACCAGGGGCCGGTACTGATCGAACTCGGCGCGCGGCTGCCGGGGGACGGCATCCCCGAACTCGTCAAACGGGTGACCGGCGTCGACCTGACGCTGATCATGCTCGCCGCGGGACTCGGAGCCGACCCCCGGCGGCTGGGGGCCTTCGGCGAACCCGTCGCGGCGAGCGCGGCGGTCCGGTTCCTCACCCTCCCCGAGGGGGACTCCTACTCCGGCATCAAGGGCTGGGACGAACTGTCCGACCTGCCGAACGTCGTCGAGACACACGTCGCCATCCCGCCCGGTGTCCCCGTTCCCGAGGTCCGGGACTGCCGGTCACGCCTGGCGCACGTCCTCTACACGGCGGACTCCCACCGCGCCGCGCTGGCCTTCTGGGACTCCCTCGACAAGAGGGTGGTCATCCAGTGACCGCCGCCGAGCCGTACGACTACGCGGCCGTCGGCATGGGGCCGGCCAACCTGAGCCTCGCCGCGCTCGGAGAGCCTCTCCCGGACCTCAGGCCGATCCACCTTGAGGCCAGGGAGAGCACCGCCTGGCACCCGGGGCTTCTGCTGCCCGAGGCGACCCTGCAGGTCTCACCGTTGAAGGACCTGGTCACCCTGGTCGACCCGACCAGCCGTTTCTCGTTCCTGGCCTTCCTCGCCCAGGAGGACCGGCTCTACAGGTTCCTCACCGCGCGCTTCCCCGCCGTCCACAGGACGGAGTTCAACCAGTACCTCCAGTGGGTCTCCCAGTCGATTCCGTCCATCGAGTACGGAACCCACGTTCAGGACATCGACCTCCGCGACGGCCTCTTCCGGCTCCGCTCCGAGCGGGGGGAGGTCCTCGCGCGCAACGTCGTGCTCGGCACCGGCCCGGTCCCCAGGATCCCGCCGCACCTGCGCAACCACCTGTGCGCCGACGTGTTCCACGCGGGGGAGTTCCTCCTGCGCGAGCGGACGACCGCTGACCGGGACGTCACGGTGCTCGGCGGAGGCCAGTCCGGCGCCGAGATCGTACGGCACCTGATGCGGCTGGACAGGGTCCCGCGGAGCATCACATGGATCACCCGGCGGCCGGGGTTCCTGCCGCTGGACGACTCCCCGTTCACCAACGAGTACTTCTTTCCCCAGTACGCCCGCGAGTTCCACAAGATGCCGGGGGAGCGCAGGCGGACCCTTCTCGCGGAGCAGAAGTACGCCAGTGACGGAATCGACACGGCGACCCTTGAGGACATCTACCGGGAGCGTTACCGGCACGAGTACATCCTGGGCCGCAAGGACTGGATCCGTCTGATGCCCGGGATGGAGGTGACCGGCTGCACCCGCCTGCCCGACGGATGGGGACTGACCGTCGAGGGCGCCGAACCCCGCGTTGTGACGACCGACGTGGTGATCCTCGCGACCGGTTACGAACACCGCCTCCCGTCCTGCATGGACACCCTCACCCCGCGGTTGTCCACCACCGGGGGGACTCCGGACGTGGGGGAGGACTTCTCACTCCGGCTGGACGGTGACGTCAGGGGCAAGGTCTACGTCCAGAACGGCGCCCAGCACGCCTGGGGGATCGCCGACCCCAACCTCAGCCTTCTGGCCTGGCGCAGCGCGGTCATTCTCAACGACATCCTCGGATATCGGAGGTACAACACATGAGCCTCCCCCGAGTCGGGCTCCGTGCCCTGCCCGCGGAGTTCCCCGCGCTTGAGGAGTGGGAGATCCCTCTCGACGAACTACCGGGCGACCGGCCGTTCAGCATGGCCCGCTTCACCGTCGCCCCCGGAGGACGGACACCGCCCGACAGCCACGCCGTCACCGAGATCTGGCTGCTGCTCGACGGCAGGGGGACGCTCCACTACGGAGGCGTTCCGCACGAGGTGGGCGCGGGCGACGTCGTGGGGTTCGCGCCCTTCGTCGAGCACATGTTGCTGGCCGACCGCGGTACGCCGGTGTCCGCGCTTTCCATCTGGTGGCGGAGCAGCTGATGGGGAGGCCGGAGAAGGAGTTCGACCTCGCGATCATCGGTTCCGGGATCATCGGGGCGATGATCGGCCATCTCGCCGCGGAGGGGAACCCGGGGCTCCGGGTCCTCACGATGGACGACGGCAACACCGGCGCCACGCACCTGTCAGCCGGACTGGACGTTCCCACGGGACACACTGCCGGGCAGCGGGCGTTGGCCGCGCGGGGATCGGCTGTCTACGCCAGGCTGAGGGCCGAGCTGCCCGCACTGCCGATCCGGCCGGTCGACACCTACTGGGTGATCGACAAGGCGAACCTCCACAGGCTGCGGGAGAGCATGGCCGGTCCCCGCCTGACCGAGGCCGACGCGGAGCGGCGGGACTGGCTGGCCGGAGTCCTGCCCGGACTGCGAACCGCCGACCGGCTGCTGCTGCGCTCCGACGGGGGCGCCCACGCCGACGTGGGACGCCTGGCGGGACGACTGCTGGACGAACAGCGGCGGCGCCCGGGGAGCGAGGTGCGCGGTGGTTCGCCCGTCACCGGTGTACGGCCCCGCGACGGCCGCTACGAGCTGACCCACGGCGACGAGGTGTACGCGGTCGCGGGAAGGGTCGCCGTGGCGACCGGGGCGCGGGCGCCCTGGGGGCCGTTCGGTGACGTGGCCCGGGCGCGGGGGCTCCGAGTCAAGAAGGTCGCCGCCCTCCACCTCGGCGTACGGCCACCGGGCGACGCGCCGGTTCTCGTCTTCGACGACCACGACGCCTTCCTGCTCCCCGTGCACGAGGAGGGGTACTGGCTCCTCAGCTTCACCTCACGGCATTGGGACCTCTCTCCGGGCGACGGCCCGCCGGACCTGAGTCCCGAGGACCGGGCGACGGCGGCCGGCGTCCTCGACGCGTACGTCCCCGCCCTGGCCGCGGAGACCTGCGGTGGCCGGGCCTTCTACGACGGTTACACCCCGGACCGGATGCCGCTGGTCGAACCGGTGGACGGATGGCCGGGCGTCGTCCTCGCGCTCGGCGGCAACGGATCGGGCTACCGGCTGGCCCCGGCCATCGCTGAGCGCGCACTGGAACTTCTCAGTCTCGACACACGTAAAGGCGACCGTTCGTGACCGTGCCAACCGAGGGTCTGATCAGGACCTCGAAAACCGCTCACCCCAGGCACTACCTGCTGGCTCCCTCCGAGCCCACTCCGAACGGGCGCCTGCACCTCGGCCACATCGCGGGGCCCTTCCTGCGTCTGGACATGCTCAGCCGCTTCCTGCGCATGCGCGGTGACCTGCCGCTGATCATCACCGGGAGCGACGTCTACGAGCCGTACATGACGTTCAAGGCCGTGGCCGAAGGACGTTCCGAAGCGGAGATCGCGGCCGAGTACGACGCGCTCATCGCGCAGGACCTCAGCGCCGTGGACATCGGCGTCGACCAGTTCATCAACCCCTGTGAGGACCCCTGGCGGAAGGTCTTCGAGGAGGAGGTCGACGCCTGCGTGCGGCGGCTGCGCCACCGGGGAGCGGTGGTCGAGCAGCGGGAACGCGTTCCGTACAGCCGCTCCGCCGCGCGGTACATCGTCGGGCCATGGCTTACGGGCGGGTGCCCGGACTGCGGGAGCAGGGTCTCCAGCTACTTCTGCGAGACGTGCGGCGGTCATTTCCGCCCGGAGAACCTGCTGGAACCGCAGGGGCCCGACGGCGCAGGCCCACTCGAATGGCGGGAGATCTCCTCACTCTTCCTCAGGGTCGCGGAGCCGGAACCGCTCCGGCGCCGGATGGCGGAGATGCGGGTGCCGCCGCGTTTCCAGGAGGCGGTCGAGCGTTTCCTGGCCCGCGAGGGCGGTACGGTCCGCCTGAGCGCGCCCCAGCAGTGGGGTGTGGCCCTGGAGGGAGGCGTGCCCGGCGTGCCGCGCACGCTCTTCTCGTACGCGGGGATCTTCATGTTCGCCAGGCTCATGGGCGCCGTCCACGGGGAGATGAGCGGGACCGGGGTCAACGCCTTCGATCCAGGCTCCGGGGTCACCACGGTGACCAGCTTCGGTATCGACAACGTCATCCCCACCATGGTCTGCATCGTGGGGACGGCGCTGCGGCACGGCGACATGAAGGGCTACGACCGCGTTCTGGTCAACGACTTCTACCAGCTCGAAGGGGAGAAGTTCTCGACGAGCCGGGGACACGTCATCTGGTCCGCCGACATCGCGCGGGCCCCGCGGATCAGCGCGGACGCCGTACGGTACTTCCTGGCCGGGACGAGACTGGAGGAGGGGCCCGAGAGCATGGAGCCCCGGTCCTTCGTCGAGGTGAACAACACGCGGCTGGCCGGCCGGTTGACGTCCCTTGTCCGTGCCGCCTCGGCGGTGTCCGCCGACGTCCTTCCCGAACCCATGGGGCAGGATCGGCTGGCCCGGCTTGAGGAGCTGTTACGCCGGCAGGAAGCGGCTCTGGACGGGTTGGTCATCGCGACGGCGGACGCCGTCGCGGCGTTCGACCTCTGGTGGCGGGAGACGCCCGGCGAGTGGGGTTCTGCCTCCCAGGCCTACTGGTGGCTGAAGGGCGTGGCGGTCCTGGCCTTCCCGATCATGCCGCGGCTCGGCCGGCGGTTGTGGGAGTCGCTCGGGGGCACGGGCGAACCACGCCTGGCGGCCTTCCTGGAGCCCACCCGGCCGCGTGCGAGCGGTGGGCCCGGTGGCTTCGAGCCGATCACGCTGGGTGATCTGGTGTCCGTCCTGCCTGTCTCGTCGCGTCATGTTCCGGCCTGACGCTCGCCATCGAGCAAGGAGAGCAATGTGAGAGTCCTCGTCGTGAACCGGTGGGACGATGAGTTCTCGGCCTACGGCGACTACGTCGACCACCTCCGTCACGAGGTGTGTTACGTGACCGTGCCCACGCATCTGCCGTGGATTCCGGAAGAGGCGCGGCACGTCACCGTGCTGGACGGCCTCGACGACGAGGCTGAGGTGGTCGCCGCGGCCCAGGCCGTCCAGGAGGCCTGCGGAAGGTTCGACCTGGTCCTCGCGCTGTCGGAGTTCGACCTGACCACCGGTGCCCGCATCCGGGAGGTCTGCGGTGTTCCAGGAGACGACTCCTCCCGGGTACGGCGTTTTCGCGACAAGGTGACCATGAAAACCGTCCTGGCCGACGCCGGCGTACGGGTCCCGCGTTTCGCGACGGTGAAGTCACCCGCCGATATCGGGGAGTTCCGGCGACGCGTGGGCGGGCCCGTCGTCGTCAAACCGCGCGCGCAGACCGCGAGCAAGGGCTGCCACATCGTTCACAACTCCTTCGAACTGTCGGAGGTTCTCACGGAGCTCGAACGGTCCGGCCACGACGACTACGAGGTCGAGGAGTACGTCGACGGCCCGATCTGGCACGTCGACGGGATCGTCGAAGCCGATCGGTTCCTTTTCGCCCGCGCGTCGCGCTACGTCAACACCTGCTACGAGTACAGCCGTGGCACACCGCTCGGGTCCGCCGTGCAGGAGGGGCCGGTGGCCGACGCCATGCTCGCCTTCACGCTGCGTTGCCTGACCGGGCTCGGTCTTCACCGTTCGGCGTTCCACCTGGAGATCATCGAGTCCGCGTCAGGGCCGGTGTTCCTTGAGGTGGCGGCACGGGTGGGCGGTGGCGAGATCGCGTTCGTCCTGCGGGACGTCTACGGGGTGGACGTCATCGGCGACTGGATCCGGCTGCAGCTCGGAGAGCGCCCGCAGACCATCGGCGTTTCGTCCGAGAGCCGGGAGATCGCTGGATACCTGCAGGTTCCCGGCCCCGCGGGACACCGGTTGCTGTCGCGGCCCTCCCTCGCCGGGACGATCGAAGGGCTGTACGGCGAGGACCTCCTCGAACCCGGCCACTGCTTCGACGGCCCGTCCGGTGGCGAGGAGCTTCTCGGCCGCTTCCGCTACCGTGCCGGGACCGTCGCGGACGTCGAGTCGGCGATCAACGCCACCCTGGACGCCTTCGTCTGCGTCACGGAACCGGTGCAGCGGTCATGCGTGTGATCTCCTCGCCGCTGGCTCCCTACGCGCGGGTGCTCGCGGTTCCCGGCGCCAGAGGGATGGCGGTCTCGGGGGTGCTGGCCAGGCTTCCCGTGGCCGTCATCGGCGTCAGCATAGTGATCATGGTCGCCGCCCGGTACGGTTCCTACGGGCTGGGCGGTGCCGTCACCGCGACCCAGACGCTCTGTTACGCCGTCTTCGGGCCACCGCTGTCGCGAGCGGCGGATCGCCTGGGGCAGCGCCGGGTGGTCGTGCCGGCGTCGCTGGCCGCCGTCACCGGGCTGACGGGCCTGGTGGTCTGCGGTTCGCTGCGAGCGCCTGCCTGGACGCTCTTCGGCTGCGCCGCGCTGGTCGGTCTGATGCCCAACGTCGGCTCCATGGTGCGTGCCAGGTGGGCTCACCTGCTGCAGGGAACCGATCGGCTCCACACCGCGTACGCGATGGAGTCCGTGGTCGACGACCTCATCTTCATCGTGGGACCGGTGCTCGCGGTCAACCTGTCCCTGGTGGCGGGAGCCGAGGCGGGGCTCGTGGCGGCGGCCGTGCTGTTGTTCACGGGATGCCGGCTGCTCGCCTCGCGGACAGCCACCGAGCCGCCGGTCGTGACCGTCTCCGAACGCCGTGGCGGCGTGCTTCTCAAGGCGCGGGGGCTGTGGGCCGTGGTCGCCGTCTGCACGGCGATGGGGGGTCTTTTCGGGTCCGTTGAGGTGGCCGTCGTCGGCTTCGCCACCGAACACCGTCAGACCGTGCTGGCGAGCTGGATTCTCGCGCTTTACGCGCTGGGGAGCGGGATTTCCGGCGTCCTCTTCGGCAGGCGCCGGCTTTCCTGGAGCGTCCCCAGGCAGCTGACGGCCGCGGCGATCCTGCTGACGCTGACGACGGCGCCCATGCTGGTGACGGACAATCTCTACGTCCTGGGCGGTGTGCTCCTGGTCTCCGGTGCCGCGTGCGCGCCGATCCTCATCCTCGCCACCGGCCTGGTCGAGCGGCTGGTTCCCCCGGAGAGGCTGACCGAGGGGATGACCTGGATCAGTACCGGTCTCGGGGCCGGGGTGGCGCTCGGCGCGCCGATGGCGGGATGGACCGCGGACGAGTACGGCGGTAACCGGGTTTTCCTGACGCCGCTCCTCTGCTGTGTCGTCGTCGCACTCGCCGCCGTCATGGGAACGCGTCGTCTTTCCGCGGCACAACACCCAGCTCCCGGAAGATGACGCCCGCGATGTGGAACTGCCCCGCCGCCTCGGCCGCCCGGCCACGGGCGTGGGCGAGTTTGCCGAGGTACTGATGGATCTCCGCTTCGACGATGCGCTCGTTGGTGTCCTCGGCGTGCGTCAGCGCGAGGGCGAGCGTCTGACCGGATTCCTGGAGCCGCCCCATGGCCGCCTGCGCCCGGCCCAGTCCGTAGAAGGCGTAGGCCATGCCGACCCGGTCCCCGATGGAGCGGCAGAAGTCCAGTACGGCCTCGAAACGGGGGACGGAGGCCTGCGGCCGTTCGCATTCCACGTCAAGTTCTCCCAGCCGGTAGTTGATCTGCTGGACGAGGCGGGACGCTCCGGCCTGTTCGGCCGCGCTCAGCGCTCGTTCGAAGTGTTCCCGGGCTCGACAGTGCTCGCCGAGCTGGGTGTGTATCTGCCCGATCTGCCGAAGGGCGAGTGCCTGGTTTCCCAGGTCACCCAGATCGTTCAGGACGGTCACGCTGTCCTGCGCCCGCCGCAGGGCCATGTCGAGCCGCCCGCCCAGCCGGTCCAGTGCGGCCAGCTTCAGCTGGGCGAGGGCGTGGGCGTGCCTGTCCTGCAGGCCGGTGAGGATGCGCGCGGCGTCCTCCAGGAAGTCGACCGCCCTGCGGTGGTCGTGAAGCCCCAGGCTCAGCTCGCCCAGCTCGGTCAGGATGACGGCCTCCCCGCGCGGATTGCCGGCGGCCCTCACGGTGGCGAGCGCGATCTCGTGCATGTGCTGCCACTCGTCCAGATGACGGCGTACCTCCAGAAGGGGAGCCGCCGTCACCGCGATGTCCCAGCACAGCTCGTCAAGGCCCAGCGCCGCCGTCTGCTGCACCGCGGCGGAGATGTTCGTCAGTTCGGTCTCGCACCACGCCACGGGATCGGTGACGATGTCGTCCAGCACCTCGGGGCCGACCTCCCAGCGGGGGGCGTTACTGTGCACCACCAGGTGGTCGCGGCCCGCGAGGAGCGTGTGGGCGTGTTCCGTGACGGTCAGCAGCGCGCCGAAGGCGCGTTGCAACGCCTCCCGGAGATCGTCGGGCGCGAGCTCCTGCTGGGCGCGCTCACGCGCGAAGATGCGGATCAGATCGTGCAGGCTGTAGCGGACCCGCCCGGAAGGCGTGGTCGCGGTGTTGACCAGATGGCTGTCCACGAGCTGGTCGAGGAGGTCCTCGGCCTCAAGGAACGAGCTGTCCAGCAACGTGACCGCCACCCACTCCTCAAGGTCCACGGCGTCCAGGGCCCCCAGGAGCATGAGCAGGAGACGTGCTCGCGGCTGCAGCGCCCTGTAGGAGACCATCAGGTTGGCCCGTACGTCGAGCTCTCCGTGGACGAGTTCGTCGAATCGCCGGTGCTCGTCGGTGAGCCTGCTGACCATCCGGGCCAGCGACCAGTGCGGCCTGGCGGCGAGACGGGCTCCGGCGATTCGCAACGCCAGCGGATGCCGTCCGCAGAGACGGGTGAGCGCGAGGCTCGCCTTGGAGTCGGCGTCCATCCGGTTGGAACCGACCATGTGCCGCAGGAACCTGAGTGCCTGGTCCTCGGTGAAAGGCTCCAGTTCCAGCAGGCGCGCTCCGGGGATGGCGGTGAGCCTGCGTCTGCTGGTGACCAGCATGGCGCATCCGCCCATGCCGGGTATGAGAGGCATCACCTGACTCTCGTCGCCGGCGTCATCGATGATCAGCAGGACTCTCCGGTCAGAGAGTATCGCCCGGAGCATGCCCCCACGCTCGTCGTGGTTCTCCGGAATCCGGGTGTCGGGTACCCCGAGGGCGCGAAGCATGCTGGCCAGCGCGACCTCGGGCATCGTCCGGTGCGTCGTCTCGGCGCCGCGCAGATGGACGTAGATCTGACCGTCGGGAAACCTGTTCCGCAGACGGTTGGCCATGTGGACCGCCAGGGTGGTCTTTCCCGCGCCTCCGCGTGCGGACACGACAACGATCGGAGGAGTGCCTCCAGGAGAGCCGGTCAGCCACTCGGACAGCAACGCGACCTCCTTGTCCCGGCCGGTGAAGTCGGCGGTGTCCGCGGGGACGATGTTGCGAGGGGGTGACGTCACGACGGGCTCCGCAGGCTCCCCCTCCGCCAGGGAGCCTCCGCGCAGTACCAGTTGTTCCAGTTCCCGTAGTTCCTGGCCCGGTTCGATGCCGAGCGATTCGATGAACAGCGCCCGTGTCTCCCGGTACACCTCCAGTGCCTCCGCCTGCCGGTCGGCGCGGTAGAGGGCCTCCATCAGCTGGGCGCGCAGCTTTTCGCGCAGGGGGAAGTCTTCGATGAGCTGGAGAAGGATCGGTATCATTTCCGCGTGGTGCCCGAGTTTGATCTCCAGCTCCACCCACCGGTGAGCGGATCTGAAACGTTGCTCCTCCAGGACCGCGGCCTCGGTGCGGAGCGGGCCGCTGGCGTGAAGCCCTGAATAGGCTGGGCCGCTCCACTTGTCCAGTGCCTGCCGGAGCAGGTCGGCCGCCCGCCTGATGTCCCCCTGTTCGATGAAATGATCACTCTGGGCGGTCAGCTCGGCGAAATGCAGAACGTCGATCTCGTGAGGCTCCGCCCGCAGCAGATATCCGCGCGACATGCGCGCCACCCTCTGCGGATCGCCGAGAAGCTGCCGCAGGCTGCGTATGTAGGCGCGGAGGTTCGCGGCCGCCGACGGCGGGGGATTCTCCGGCCACAGTCCGTCGATTAAATGACTGTCCGAAACCGCCTTGTTCGGCTGGCTCAACAGCAGGCCGAGGGTCGTCTGCAGTCTGGTGCCGCGCAGGGGGACACAACGGCCGTCGACCGTCAGCTGGAGAGGCCCCAGGACCTGGAACAGGAGGCGAGGGGGGAGGTGATCCACTGCCGAAGCCGGAGGCGACCCGTCGACGGCTCTTCGATGAATCTCATCATCCACCATGATCCATTCCATGACGAAGGCCCCAACGGGGCGTCAGACATAACTGTCGGACGAGTATGTATATCTCATGCGGGATTTTCGGGCGGAAAACCTTCTAGGATGCGGTCGGGCTTTAATCAGCCAAGTGCTCAACTTCTCTACGAACCCCGTCTCCCGACATTGTAGGTCGTCTGTTGATTGGTTATGGGTTGGTAGGTTCGGTGTTTATTTGCTGATTTCGGATGGCCTATGGCGTGTCATCCGCTGCGGTACGCCCTGTCTGATCCGGGCGGAGACGACTACTCCAGGTGAGGGGAGCGGCGCGGACGGCAGGGGGCGCCGACCTACGCCCGCGCCGGGCGGCTCCGTCCCCGCGGTGGCACGCGCGCCCGGCGTCCTGGCGTGCTCGCCTCGGCGTGCCTGGGAACGCGCCGCCCCGGCACGCGCGGTGGCCCGGAGGCGCCGCTCGCGGGTTCGGGTCAGTCCGCGCTCGTACCGGGCCTACCGGGCCACCAGGGGCGGTTCACTCAGTCGAGCACCGTGTCCCTGGTCTCGCGCATGCGGATGTAGACGACGGTGGAGACAAGAGTGAGCGCGCTGGCGTACCAGCCGAAGACCTGTCCGTGCCCCCCGTCGGCGAGCATCGTGGCGACGTACGGTGCGGTGCCGCCGAACAGCGCCACGGTGAGCGCGTAGGGAAAACCGATGCCCGTCGTGCGGACCTTCGAGGGGAACAACTCGACCATGACCGCTGAGCACACCGAGGTGTAACCGGTCAGCAGCACCATGGCCACGCACGAGATGAGCAGCAGATTCCAGAAGGAGTCCTGCAGCATGCCGAGCATCGGGACCGTCAGCACGGTGAAGCCCGCTCCGAAGACGACGAGCAGGGGCTTCCTGCCCACGCGATCCGCCAGCAGCCCTCCGAGGGGCTGGATCGCCGTGAAGAACACGAGCGCGATCGTGCTCACCGTGAGCGCCCGCGCCGGGTCCGCGCCTGCGGTGATCGTGGCGTACGTCGGCAGGTATATGGACCAGGTGTAGAAGCTGACGGTGGCTCCCGCGGTCATGCCGACGATGAGCATCGACTCCTTGGGATGCCTGCGAAGGAAGTCGAAGAGTCCCGGCCTGTCCACGGCGCCCTTCCTGATCGCCTCGGCGTGGACGTACGTCTCCTCGGCTCCGTATCGGACCCACAGGCCGAGCAGGGAAAGCAGCGCCCCCAGGGCGAAGGCGAGCCGCCATCCCCAGGAGGACATCTGGTCCATGGAGAGCATGTTGCCGAGCAGGCTCGCCACGCCGGCCGCCATGAGCTGGCCGAGGTTGGAGCTGAAGTAGCTGAAGCTGGAGAACAGCCCGCGCCGGCCGGGGGGTGCCGACTCCACCAGGAACACCGACGACACGGCGAACTCGCCGCCCACGGAGAATCCCTGGACCAGGCGTATGACGATCAGCAACAGCGGGGACAACAGCCCGGCCTGCGCGTAGGTGGGCAGAAGGACCATCGCGAGCTGGCTCACGCCCATGAGTGCGACGGTGAGGGTCATGGCCGGGCGCCGGCCGGCGCGGTCGGCGATCGCACCGATGGCGAGGCCGCCGATCGGGCGCATGACGAAGCCGACCGCGAAGACGGCGAAGGCGCTGAGCAGGGGGACGAGGCTGTGCCCGGTGTCGGGGAACACCTGATCCGCGAAGTAAGTGGTGAGAAACGCGTACGCCAGCCAGTCGTACCACTCCACCAGGTTTCCCGCTGAGGTGGACAGTAACTGGCGTGTGCGGCTGCGGAGGGTGGGAGTGACCGCGGAGTCGACCGTCACCACTGAACTCCTTCGTCGTCTGACGGCTGGCTGTATGCCGAGAAGTTTGCACCTGATGACATATTGAGGCAAGGAGTGGTATTAATGTTTACGAAAGCGCTATATTGAGGTTCTGGATGTTAGATTCCGACATACTTGATGAATTGGATCGTCGTCTCGTCGCGGCGCTGCAGATCTCACCCCGGGCCACCTGGGGGGACCTGGGGCGGGTGCTCGGTGAGAACGAACGCACGGTGGCGCGGCGCGTGCAGCGCATGCTCGCCGTCGGCGCCATCCGGATCACGGCCACCTACGACGACCTGCGCGCCGGTGTCGGCAGCCCCGTGCACGTACGCGTCAGCACGGAACCGGGATCGGTGGACGCCACGGCCCGTGTCCTGGCCGCCCGGCCGGACGTACGCGGGGTCTTCGCGATCACCGGGGCCGCCGATCTGTGGTGCGAACTCGTCGCCTCGGGAGAGGGTCCGCTGCGGAACCTGCACGGGATCCTCGCCGACGAGATACCGGCCGTCCCCGGGGTACGGGCCACCGAGGCACAGGTGGTGCTCAGGACGTTCACCACGGTCGCCGACTGGCACGCCCCCCTGCTCAGCGAGCAGGAGTGCGCCGCGGTGGGGGCCCTGGGTGTCCCGCTGCTCGCCGAGCTACCGGATCGGGTCGACTTCGGGGGCGTCGACCGCCAGGTGGCGGAGATGCTCGTGCGCGACGGCCGCATGAGCTACACCCAGATCGCCGACGAACTCGGCATCTCGGTACCGACCGCTCGGCGTAAGGTGACCTCGCTGCTGGAACAGCAGATGGTCCACCTGCGCGTCGAGGCGGAACCCGCGCTGCTCGGCCTGCGCGTCGAGGCCCAGCTCGGCCTGGAGGTGCGTCCCGCCGGCCTGGACGAGGTGGGGAGGGCGCTCGCCCGCCATCCCGGAGTCCGCTACTGCGCGGCCATCGCGGGCAGCCATGATCTCCTGGTCGAGGTCTGCCTGGCCCACGAGGCGGACCTGTACAGATTCGTCACCCGGGTCGTCGGAGGACTGACCGACGTGGTCGATGTGGACATGGCGTTCATCACCCGGGCCTACAAACGAGGGCACCTGCCGAAGGACGGCCTTCTGACAAGGAGTCCGCATGACGGTCCTTGAGGACGAGACCGTACGCATGTGCGCCGAGCTCATCCGGATCGACACCAGCAATCTCGGCAGCGACGGCCCCGGCGAACGCGAGGCGGCCGAGCTGGTCATGCGGTGGCTCGGCGAGGTCGGCCTCGACCCCACCTACATCGAGAGCGAGCCTCGCCGGGGCAACGTGATCGTCCGCATGA
Organism: Streptosporangium sp. NPDC000239; assembly: GCF_040300765.1. Taxonomy (NCBI): domain Bacteria; kingdom Bacillati; phylum Actinomycetota; class Actinomycetes; order Streptosporangiales; family Streptosporangiaceae; genus Streptosporangium; species Streptosporangium sp. NPDC000239. The sequence continues at coordinate 213,671 of NZ_JBEPEI010000006.1, forward strand.
GCGGGACCGTGCCCGGGCTTCCCGCGCTGCTCGTGCACGGGCATCTCGACGTCGTCCCGGCCGACCCGCGTGACTGGACCGTGCCCCCGTTCGCCGGTGAGGTGATCGACGGCTGGATATGGGGCCGCGGGGCCGTCGACATGAAACACATGGACGCGATGATGGTCGCCGTCGTGCGCGACATGGTGCGCAGGGGAATCCGGCCGCGGCGGGACCTGGTCTTCGTCTGGCTGGCCGACGAGGAGGCCGGCGGGGACCACGGCGCACGGTTCCTGGTGCGCGAGCACCCGGAACTGTTCGAGGGATGCGCGGAGGCCATCGGCGAAGTCGGCGGTTACTCCGTCTCGATCGCCCCCGACCTGCGGCTCTACCTGGTGGAGACGGCGCAGAAGGGGCTGGCGTGGATTCGCATGCGCGCCGAGGGCCAGGCGGGTCACGGCTCCATGATCCACCCGGACAACTCGGTGACGGAGCTGGCGGCGGCCGTGAGCCGGATCGGCGCCCACCACTGGCCGCAGCGGCTGACCCCCACGACCCTCCGCATGCTCAAGGAGATCTGCCACGCCTGCGGCGTGCCGTTCGACGAGGACGACATCGACGGTGTCCTCGGCAAACTCGGGCCGACGGCCCGTTTCATCGGGGCCTCACTGCGCCACGTGGCCAATCCGACACAGTTCCACGCCGGGTACGCCACGAACGTCGTGCCCGAACTGGCCGTCGCCGAGATCGACGGGCGTTTCCTTCCGGGGCTGAAGGACGACTTCCTCGACACGCTCCACCGGCTGGCCGGGCCCCGGGTGTCCAGTGAGCGCATCGACTTCGAGGAGGCGGTGGAGGCTCCGTTCGACACCCCGCTGGTCGAGGCCATGCTGGGCGCGCTCAGGACCGAGGATCCACAGGGGCGCGTCGTGCCCTACTGCCTGTCCGCGGGGACCGACAACAGGACCTTCCATCGGATGGGGATCCACGGGTACGGGTTCGTCCCTCTGCGGCTCCCGCCGGAGATGGACTTCGCCGCCATGTTCCACGGGGTGGACGAACGTGTTCCCGAGTCCGCGCTCCGCTTCGGCGTGCGTGTCCTGCATCATCTGCTCTCGACCTACTGACGTCGCGGGGTCCGGCAGCCGGGGCGCGCCGTCCCGGCTCGTCCGCGGCTCGCGCGCCCTGGACCGGGCCGCCGGAGCGAGAGCCGCCTGGCATGATCCACTGCTGGGGCGAAGCCCCGGAGATCCCCTGGCAGGCTCAGCAAGACGAAGGAATTCAGCCACGTGAGAACCCCCAGCGGCGGTCAGGCCGGGACACGGAGCAGACGTGTCGCCGAGCTCGGCCTCGTCGGCGTCGCCCTCTGTTTCGGCCTGACGTTCACCGTGACCCAGGACGCCATCCGGGACGTTCCGCCGTGGTCGTTCATCGCGCTCCGGTTCCTGTCGGCGGCGGCCGTACTGCTGGTGCCCTACGGCAGGGACCTGCGGCGGCTTCCGGCGGCCGGCTGGCGGGCCGGTCTCACGCTGGGGGCCCTTCTCACGGCCGGGTACGGTCTCCAGACCGTCGGACTGGCCTACACGACCGCGTCCAACTCCGGATTCATCACCGGCCTGTCCGTGGTCTTCACCCCGATCCTCGCCTGGCTCGTGCTGCGCCAGGCGGTCAGCGGCCGGGTGTGGGTGTGCATCGCCCTGGCCGCGTGCGGGCTTCTGCTCCTGTCGGGGTTCGGCGGCGCCTGGAGCCCGGACGGCGACGCCCTCACGCTGGGCTGCAGCCTGGGCTTCGCCGCGCACATCATCGTCACGGACAGGACCGTCCGCCGTTTTCCCGTGGGCTCCATGGTCGTCGTGCAGCTGGGCGTCTGCGGGATCGCCGCGCTCGCGGTCGCCTCGGCCACCGGCGGGCTTGTCACACCGACGGCCACCGACACCTGGTGGGCCATCGCCTTCACCGCGGTGGTGGCCAGCGCCCTGGCCTACTTCGTCCAGTCCTACGCGCAGCGGCACACCTCACCGGTGCGCACGTCCCTGCTCCTGACCACCGAACCCGTCTTCGCGGGGCTGTTCGGCTTCTGGCTCGCCGGTGACCGGCTGACCGTCGTCGGATGGTCCGGCGCGGCGCTCATGCTGCTGGCCGTACTCGCGGCCGAGAACGGCGGCGCGTCCGCCCGCCTGCTCCACGCGCTGCGCACGCGGCGGCCCACCGTGCGGGGGAGGACTCCGGAACCGGCGTCACGAAGCGAGTCCTCCCAGGACGCGGGCGGAGCGGCGCGGCGGTAGGCCGCTCACGAGGCGACCACCAGGGCCTGGGGGGCGGCCTGCTTCATGCGGGTGCGCAGCCACAGCAGCTGGACGGCGGTCTCCTTCTCGCAGACCTCGACGACGCCGAGCAGGTCCTCGTCCCGCGCCCCCTGCGCGGCCTGACCGATCAGGGTCCAGGAGATGTCGCACTCGGCGGCCATGAGGTAAAGGTCGTGCAGGTCGCGCAGCAGTCCCAGGCCGCCGGTGCGGGTGCCGGAGAACAGGGTGGCGTGCAGTCTCTCGGGCTCGTCGGGAGCCTTCTCGGAGTAACGCCGGGCGAAGGGCGCCAGCCTGCGGGCGTGCTCGTCGCACTGCCCGGCCAGCCGCTCGCAGACGTGATGGACGTCGGGCTCGTCACGATGGCCCCGCCCGACCTCGCGGAAGGCGTCCGCCAGCTCGGTCTGCGACCTGTGCAGCAACCCAAGATAGTGCGCCAGGTGCATGTCACGCCTCCTCGACGCGTTCGCGGACCTGCGCGGCGGGCCCGCCCCTCGTGGCCGGGACCCGTGGGTCGGCGGGGACGACGCCGACGGTGGGGGCGGCGGAAGGCACCCCGCCCCCGGAGGAGACCCTGGTCACCCGGACCGCGGCGACCTTGAAGATCGGCTGCTTGGACACCGGGTCCCAGCCGGTGAGCGTCAGCTCGTTGGCCGCGCGGGGGGCCTCCCCGCCGGGGCCGGGCTCGCCACGGTCCCAGTAGCCGTAGTGGAACGGCACGAACACCACCCCGGGACGGGTCCCGCACACCCTGGCCCTGGCCTCCAGCGCCCCCCGGGGAGACTCCACACGAACCAGGTCCCCCTCGGCCACCCCCAGCGCGGCGGCGTCACCGGGGGCGATCTCCACCCAGCATTCGGGGGCGGCGTCGTTCAGCTGGGGCGCGCGGGCGGTCTTGGTGCGGGTGTGGAAGTGATAGACGGTGCGGCCGGTGGTCAGCAGCGCCGGATGCTCCTCGCTCGTCACCTCGGGGGAGGGCTGGTACGGCGCGGCCCGCAGGAACGCCCGCCCCCGCGGTTCCATGGCCCGGTGGCGTTCCTCGTCGTAGGCGGCGCCGGTGAGCAGGTCGTGCCCGTAGTCCTCGCAGTAGCCGGGGTCGGTGTTGAAGCGTCCGCCGGTGTAGAGCCTTTCGGTGCCGCGCGGAGCCGAGGGCGTGCACGGCCACTGGACACCGCTTCCGCCGCGCAGCAGCTCGTAGGTGATGCCGGTGTAGTCGCACGGACGCCCGGCCGAGCACGCCTTCCACGCCTCGAACGCCGACTCGGGATCGTGCCATTTGACCAACGGCGCGCCGTCCTTGTCGCGGAAGTCCATCCGGCGGGCGTAGTCGAGGAAGATGTCCAGGTCGGAGCGGGCCTCGCCGGGCGGCTCCACCGCCTTGTCGGCCAGGTGGACGGTACGGTCGACGCTGGTGAACGTGCCCTGTTTCTCCCCCCAGGTGGCCGCGGGCAGCACCACGTCGGCCAGCATCGCGGTCTCCGTCAGGAAGATGTCCTGCACGATGAGGAACAGGTCCTCCTTGGAGAGGATCCGGCGGACGCGCGCCAGGTCGGGCAGGGAGACGGCGGGATTGGTCGCCGAGACCCACAGCAGCTTGATCGAGCCCTGTTCGGCGTAGCGGAAGACCTGCATGGCGTGCGTCGGGGGAGCCCAGTGCGGGATGACCGAGGGCTCGACGTTCCACAGTTCGGCGAGCTGCCGAACGTGCTGGGGATTGTCCCAGTTGCGCATCCCGGGCAGGTCGCCGTCGGCCCCGGTCTCGCGGGTGTTCTGCGCGGTCGGCTGGCCGTTCATCTGGTAGAGCCCCGCTCCGGGGCGGCCCAGCATGCCGCGCAGCAGATGGATGTTGTTGACCTGGCAGGCGGCGGCGGTGGCCTGGTTGGACTGGTAGAAGCCCTGCAGCACCGTCGACAGCAGCCTCCTGGAGGACCCCAGGATCTCCGCGGCGTGCTCGATGGAGCGCACCGGCACGTCGCAGATCTCCGCCGCCCATCCGGGCGGGCAGTCCCGCACGACCCGGCACAGCTCCTCGAATCCGATCGTGTGCGAGCGGACGTACTCCTCGTCGTACCACCCCTTGTCGATCAGCCGGTGGATCAGGGCGTTCATCAGCGCCATGTTCGTGCCGGGCCGTACCGCCAGGTGCACGTCGGCCTCCCGCGCCACCGGCGTCTCCCGAGGGTCGACGGCGATCATGGCCGGGGGCCGGGGGCCACGGCGCCGGTCCAGCATCCGCATCCACAGCACCGTCTGCGTCTCGGCCACGTTGTGACCCCACAGCGCGATCGCGTCGCAGTGGTCGACGTCGGTGTAGGAGCCGGGCTGCCCGTCGGTGCCGAAGCTCTCCTTCAGCGCCGCGGCGGCGGTCGCCGTGCACAGCCGGGTGTTGCCGTCCATGTGCGGCGTGCCGATCCCGGCCTTGCCGATCACGCCCAGGGTGTAGTACTCCTCCAGGAACAGCTGGCCACTGGTGTGGAAGCCGAAGTGGCCCCAGCCACCCGGTCCGTCGAGCAGTTCCCTTGAGCGGGCGACGATCCGCCCCATCGCGGTGTCCCAGTCCGTCTCGACCAGCCGGTCGCCCTCACGTACCAGGGGACGTGTGAGCCGGTCGGGGCTGTTTGCGGCCTGCCAGCCGTACAGGTCCTTGGGGTCGAGCCGCCCGTGGTTGACCCTGTCGCCCGCCCGGCCGCGTACTCCGACGATCCGGCCTCCGGCGACGGCGATGTCCATCGCGTCGCCGTTGGAGTGCAGGATCGAGGCGGCCTGCACCCACTTCTCGACGTCCTTCTCCTGGACGCCCTCCTCAAGGAAGGCGTCCACCCGCACCGGCCAGGCACTGTGCCGGACCGGATCGCCGGGCAGCAGGGCGCGCACGCCCTCGGGAAGCGAGGCGGCGATCCGCTCGGCCGCGCCAGGAGGGCCGTACGGCGTACGCGCCCCCCACGGGTCGGTGATCCGGTCGGTCATACCGGCGGCTCCCTCCAGGAGGACGCGACATGGGGATGACAGATGCGCTACCCCGCCTGGCGCCCGTCACACGACGTGCTCAACGCGAGACGCACGTGGCGACCGGCACGGGGCGGTCCGCACAGTGGTCTGGAACCCCAGGTCGGGAGGGTAACGGCACTCCGTCCATCCGCCGCTCCGCAGGCCCGGCGCCGCCGCCCGGCGGCCCGGGATCCGGAGGGAGAGGTGGGCTCAGACGGTCTCCAGGGTGGTGGTGATCTCCACGCAGCCGCCGATGGTTCGCGCGATGGGGCAGTGCCGGGTGTGCCGGTCGTGGGCGCGTGCCACCTCGGCGGGGTCCACCCCCTCGGCCAGGCGTACCCGGTAACGCACGTGGACGGCGGCGATCCGCAGCACCCCGCCGTCGTTGACGATGGTCCCCTCGGCCTCGGACGTCAGCGCGCCGTCGGTGGTCGGCTGGCCGAGCTGTCCGAGCATGCCGGACAGGGTGCCGGTCAGGCATCCCGCGGTGGCGCCGACCAGGTAGTCCAGGGTGGTGGCGTGCGGCTCGATGGTGTCGAGCGGCACCTTGTAGTGTTCGGCCACGCCGCCGTGCATGCCCATGGGCACCTGCCCGTCCAGGGGAACGGTGACCAGCTTGGTGCGTCCGGGCGCGGCCTCGACGCTCACCCGGGAGGTCTCGACGACGGCGCTGCTGTCGATCATGGTGCTGCTCCTTGTTGGGGCGGGATGGTGGTCAGCCGGCGGCGTTGGACGCCTCGGCGGTCAGCGCGCCGAAGTCGACGGGGGTGCCGTCCAGCGGGACGACGGCCGCCACGTAGCAGTCGGGGCGCACGAGGTAGACGACATCCTGCTCGCCGGCGTAGATGTCCCACATCTTGTCGGACAGCACGGTGAGCGTGCCGGGGCCCGCGGGCGCGGGGGCCAGGACGCGGCGCCGGACCCAGGCGGGGGCGGGGACGGCGTCGAGCGCGGCGCTCAGGCCGGGGGTGAGGCCGTCGCGACCGGGTACGGCGAGCAGGGTCAGCGACCCCGCCGTGATGGCGCGCAGCGTGGTCGCGCGGCCGCCCTCGGCGCAGCGCAGGTCGGGCAGCGGCGCACCCGGCCGTACCCGGGGAGAGGACAGGACGGTCGGCGCGGTCAGCGGCGAGTCGTAGTAGGGGAAGGGTTCGTACAGCCTGCCGCTGTCCACCCGGTGGGCCTGACCGGGGTCGTCGGCGGCGGCCGCGAGCGCGGCGTCGCGCTCGCGGCGGCCCGGCTCGCCGTCGGGGGTCATGAACTTCATGGAGGCCCCGGTCAGCTCCAGGTTGTGGTCGGCCGCCGCCGCCCGCTCGGTCTCGTAGCTGTCCAGGAGCGCGTGCCCCGCCTTGCCGTTGAGCACGAGGCCGAGCTTCCAGGCCAGGTTCTCCGCGTCCTCCATGCCGCTGTTCATGCCGCGGGCGCCGAACGGCGAGACGACGTGCGCCGCGTCGCCCACCAGGAACGCGCGGCCGCTGCGGAAGGCCGAGGCCCTGCACTGCTGGAAGGTGTAGGTGTTGCTGCGGACCACCTTCACCGGGTGGTCGCCGATCACGGTGGCGATCCGCGCCCGCACCCGCTCGGGCTCGGTGAGGACGTCGGCGTCGGCGTCCAGCGGGATCTGCCAGTCCAGCCGCCACAGTCGCCGGCTCACCCCGTGCATGAGCACGATCCCCTCGGGATAGAAGGGCGGGTTGAACCACAGCCGCCGCTCCCGCCTGAACGGCAGTTCGGCCTCGAAGTCGGCGACGAGGAAGCGTCCTTTGGTCTGCCAGCCGTCGAAGGTGATGCCCAGGCGGCGCCGTACGCCGCTGCCGATGCCGTCGGCCGCGACGAGGTAGGCGCCGGTGTGGGTCTCCGGTCCTTCGGGGCCGTCTGCCGTGACCCGCACGCCGGAGTCGTCCTGCTCGAAGCCGGTGACCGTGCGCTCCAGCCGGATGTCCACCAGACCGGTCGCGAGCGCCGCGTCGTGGAGCAGCTCCTCGATGCGGAACTGCGGGAAGTTCACGAACGGCGGGTAGATCTCCTCGCCGTGCGGCGGGAACCTGAGCTGGAGTATCTCCTTGTCGCCGTAGTACGTGCGGCCCAGCGACCAGCTCATCCCGTCGTTGACGATCTCGTCGGCCACGCCGAGACGGTCGTACAGCGCGAGGATGTCGCGTTGCACGGTGACGGCTCTGGACTGCCGGCAGCTCGGCTGGTCACGGCGTTCCAGCACCACCGAGCGCACGTTCTGCCTGGCGAGCAGGATCGCGGTGGCCATGCCCACGGGCCCCGCGCCCACGATCACCACGTGCGGGAAAGAACCTGAGCTGTCCGGCAGAACCATCGCCACCTCCGAAGTGACCGATATCCGGTTACTACGACCGTATATTGGTCATAGATTGCCCTGTTTGCGGCGGGACTTCAAGAGGGGCGACGGGATGCGACGCGAATCGATGTTGGCGTGCGAGCGGGGGAGGCGCGATAATCGCTCGTGTAGCCCGATTTTCGACTAGGAGTGAGACCGTGACCGAGGAACCGGCCAGATCTGGCGAAATCGCGCAAACGCTCGATCGGGGGCTGCGCCTGCTGGAGATCCTCGCGGAGGTGGACCAGGGGTTGTCGCCGACCGAGGCCGCCGCCCGGCTCGGCGTCCACCGCTCCATCGCCGCCCGCCTGCTGGCGACCCTGCTGCACCGTGGATTCGTCCGGCGCAACCGTGAGGGACGTTACCTGCTGGGCATGGGGCTGTTCACCCTGGCGCGCCAGGTCTCCCAGAATCTCATGGTGGTCGCGGGGCCGTTGCTCACCGAGATCGCCGAGCGGCTCGACGCCACCGCCGTCATGCATGTCGCCGACGGGGACGGGGCCGTCACCCTGGCCTCGGTCGAGCCCAAGCGGGCCAGTTTCCACATCGGCCTGCGCACCGGCTCCCGGCATCCGCTGGGCACCGCCGCCACCGGTATCGCCATCCTGGCCGGGCGTCCCCCCGAGCCCGGCGAGAGCGACAAGGTCAGCCACGGGCGAAGCCGGGGGTACGTCGTCACCACCGGCGAACTGGTCCCCAACTTCACCGGCATCGCCGCCCCGATCGTGGTCAACGGCTGGTGTGACGCCAGTGTCGGTGTGGTGATCCCGAAGGAGCGCAAGCACGACGAGAAGGTTCTGGCCGGCGAGGTGATCGCCCTGGCGGGGCGCATCGCACTCGGCCTGACCTGACCTCCGGCCTGCCCTGACGCAGGCGCGACGGCCCCGGAGCCCCGAGCGGGCACCGGGGCCTTTCGCATGTCCGGGCGATTGACAACCCTCTGTCCGTGCGCAAGGATCGCCGATATACGGTCTATGTAACCGATAATAGAACGCCAACAGAGCGCAGGGCTCGACCCCGGATTGAGGTGGGCATGGTCTACTACAGGCGTCTTGGCGAGGTGCCACGTAAACGGCACTCCCAGTTCCGCGGCGCCGACGGCGCCCTCTACCACGAGGAGATGCAGGGCGAGGAGGGGTTCAGCTGGACCCAGTCGTTCCTGTACCACCGCAGGATCCCGACCGCCATCACCGCGGCGGAGAGCCATGCCGACGACGGCGGGCCGATGCGGCCCAACGATCCGCTGCTGCCACGGCACCTGCGCACCCACGCCTTCGAGCCGGGCGGGGACCCGATCCTGGGCCGGCGGGTCCTGATGGGCAACTCCGACCTGACGATCTCCTACGTCGCCGCCGACGCCGACAGCCCCCTGTACCGCAACGCGGTCGGCGACGAACTCGTCTACGTCGAGGCGGGCTCGGCCGTGCTGGAGTCCCCCTACGGCCGGATGGAGGTCGGCGACGGCGACTACGTCGTCATCCCCACCTCCACGACGCACCGCTGGCGGCTGCTCGGCGGCGAGCTACGGCTGTTCGTGGTGACCGCGTCCGGCGGCGGGCACATCAGGCCGCCCAAGCGGTTCATGTCGCCGTTCGGGCAGTTCCTGGACGGCTCGCCGTACAACGAGCGGGACATCCGCGGCCCCGAGGAGCTGACCTCCGCCGACGGACCGGCCGAGGTGTACGTCAGGCACCGGCGTGGCGTCACCCGTTACACCTACGCCTACCACCCCTTCGACGTGGTCGGCTGGGACGGCTACAACTACCCCTACGCGCTGTCCATCCGTGACTTCACCCCCTCGACCGGCGCGCTGCACCTGCCGCCGCCCACCTACATCACCTTCGAAGGGCCGGGCTTCGTCATCTGCTCCTTCGTGCCGCGCATGTACGACTACCACCCGGACGCGGTGAAGGTCCCCTACAACCACGCCAACGTGGACTCCGACGAGGTGCTGTTCTACTGCGGCGGCGACTTCATGAGCCGTGCGGGCACGGGCGTCGGCATGGGGTCCATCTCCCTGCACCCCGCCGGTTACATCCACGGCCCGCAGCCGGGCAGCGCAGAGAAGAGCATGACGGTGACCAGGACCGAGGAGTACGCGGTCATGGTGGACACCTTCAAACCGCTCGACCTCGGCCCCCACCTCGACGAGGCGGAGGACCCCGGTTACGCCTGGTCGTGGGCCCGCGGCGCCGGCGTCGACGTCGGCGGGTGAAACGCCCGCCCACCCGCTCAGAAGGGCCCCGCGACCACGGTCGCGGGGCCCTTCTGAGCGGGAAGGCCGTCATGATGCCCTCATGGGCCCGTCATGAGGGCGTCATGACGGGCCCATGAGGGCCGTCACGACGGCGCCGCGTGGTCGGCCGGGACGGGGCGGCGGGACGTCAGCGCCTTACGCGCCCGGGTGGCCAGCGCCGCCAGCCCTCTGGGCTCGTAGAACAGGATGACCACGATCAGCCCGCCGTACATGATCTGCGCGACGTAGGCGGGCCCGAAGTCGGACACCGCGCCGCCCATGCCCGGGATCGCGTCGCTGTAGCGCTGCAGGAGCAGCGGCAGCGAGGACACGAACGCCGCGCCCGCGATGGCTCCCGCCACCGACGCCTGCCCGCCGATCACGACCATCGCCAGGTACTCCAGCGACAGGAACAGGTCCCAGTACTCGGGCACCACCCGCTGGAACAGCAGGGCCAGCAGCACGCCGGCGAGTCCCGCGTACACACTCGACAGGGTGAAGGCGACCGACCGGTACCACGCCACCCGCACGCCGAGCGCCGCCGCGTGCACCTCGCCGTCGCGGACCGCGGCGAACGCCCTGCCCACCCGGCTGCGCAGTACCAGCACGGCGAACACCGTGGTCAGCACCAGGATGATCAGGGTGACGTACCACCCGCGCTCGGCCTGGCGCAGCGGCACCCCGAGCAGCGAGAGCTCGGGCTCGGCGCCGAGCACCTGGAACGAGCCGACGGTCAGCTCGGGCACGTTACGCCCGTTGTAACCACCGGTGAGCGGCTCGGCGGTGAACAGCACGTGCTGGCCGATGAACACCAGCGCCAGCGACGCGACCCCCAGGTAGATGCCCTTCAGCCGGCCGGCCAGCGGGCTGAAGGCCAGCCCCGCCAGTCCTGCCAGCGCCACCGCGATCACCGCGGCGGGCAGGCTGGGCAGGCCGAGCCCCCAGGAGCCCTCCTTCGCCGGTGAGCCGAGCCAGATGTACCCGTAGGCGCCCACGGCCAGGAAGAACGAGTGCGCGAGGGAGAGCTGACCGACCCGGCCGACCAGGATCATCAGCCCGACCGCGCCGATGGCGGCGGCGAAGGCGAAGGAGCCCAGATTGAGCCAGAACCGGTCGGCGTACAGCGGGATGGCGAGCAGGACGACGCCCGCCACGACCGCGACCGGCGTGCGCCACCGGACCCCCGCGCGCGCACCGCGCCGTGTCTCCTCTGATGTGTTCGCCGGCTTAAACACGGACGGCCTCCCGTATCCCGAACAGCCCGGCGGGCCTGATCAGCAGCACCACCAGCATCAACACGTACGGCGCGGCCTCCTCGAACCCCTGGCCGAGGAACGTCAGGTACTCTCCGTACCCGCGGACCAGGACCTCGCTCAGCCCGACCAGCAGCCCTCCGGCGATGGCGCCGGTGGTGGAGTCCAGGCCACCGATGATCGCGGCGGGCAACGCGCGCAGCGCCACGGCCTCGACCGAGGTGTCCAGACCCGGGCTCGGATAGGCCACGATGAACAGCCCCGCGCACACGGCCAGGGCACCGGCCACGGCCCACGCCGTGGCCGAGACCCGGCCGAGCCGGATGCCCATCAGGGACGCCGTCTCCGGGTCCTCGGCGGTGGCCCGCATCGCCACGCCGAAGTCGCTGCGGTGCAGCCACAGCTGGAAGAGCACCAGCAGCAGCGCGCCGACGACCAGCGCGGCGATCCGCGCCTCGGCGACGCCGATGCCCAGGAACCGCACCACGGCGTTGCCCCACGGGTCACCGGTGGTGAGGATCTGCGAGCCGATCCGCCGGTCGGTCTCGGTCAGCAGCACCACGTCGAGGCCGATGGTCATGATGCTCGCCGCGACCACCGCGTGCGTCTTGCGGAACCTGCTGACCAGCAGGCGGTCGATCAGCACGGCCAGGACCGCGGCCGCGGCCACGCCCAGCGGGAGCGCCACCCAGAACGACAGCCCGTGCAGGGTGTACGCGCTGGCCAGCACGTACGTGCCGAACATCAGCAGGCTCGGCTGGGCGAAGTTGACCACGCTGGAGGACTTGTAGACGACGACGATGCCCAGGGCGACGAGCGCGTACACGGCACCGAGTGACGCGCCCTCCACCAGCATCGAGAGAAGTTGTGCCATGAAACCGGCTCCTAGGATGGCGGCTCGGACTCGGAACGTTCCTTTTCTGCGGCCCTGCCGAGGTAGGCGGCGATGACCGCCTCGTGCGCGGTCACCTGGTCGGGCGGCCCGGTGAGCACGACCTGACCGAAGTCGAGCACGGTGACCTGCTCGGAGATGCCCATCACCAGCCCCATGTCGTGCTCGACCAGCAGGACCGTGATCCGCTGTTCGGCGGCGATCCTGCGGATGGTGTCGCGGACGGCGATCTTCTCGTGCGTGTGCATGCCGGCCGCCGGTTCGTCGAGCAGCAGCAGCCGCGGCTCGGTGGCCAGGGCGCGTGCGATGTCCACCCGCTTGGCCTCGCCGTAGGGGAGTTCGGCCGCGGGCAGCGCGAGCAGGTGGTCGACCCCGAGGAACTCGGCGACCTCGCGTACCTTGGCCCTGGCCTCCCGCTCGGAGCGGCGGGCATGGGGAAGGCGCAGCCCGGCGCCGAACACCCCGCCCCTGCCCAGCCGGTGCCGGCCGAGCAGCAGGTTCTCCTCCACGGTCAGCCCCGCGAACATGGACGCGTTCTGGAACGCCCGGCCGACTCCCAGGCCGGTGACCCGATGCGGGGCGAGCCCGACCAGTTCGCCGCCGTCCACGAGCACGCTGCCCCGGGCGGGTTTGTAGATCCCGGACAGCACGTTGAACAGGGACGACTTGCCCGCTCCGTTCGGGCCGATCACCGCGTGGATCGTGCCGGGTTCGGCGGTGAAGGTGACCCCGTCGAGCGCCGTCACCCCGGCGAACCTGACGGTGACGTCGCTGACCTGCAGGCGGGCTCCGGGTGCCGTCATGCCGTCCCTCCCTGTGCTTCGGCGGGAATCGTGGCCGCGTCCTCCTCGTCGGGCTCTCCTCCCAGGTACAGGCGGCGCACCCGGTCGTCGCCGCGCAGGCGTTCGGCCGGGCCCTCGATCGCCACCTCGCCCACGGCGAGCACGTACGCGTGGTCGGCGAGCTCCAGTGCCACCGCCGCGTTCTGCTCGACGACGAGCATCGCCGTGCCCTGCCTGTGGATCTCGCGCAGCAGGTCCACGATCCTGTCGATGATCTTGGGCGCGAGTCCCAGGGACGGCTCGTCCAGGAGCAGCAGCCGGGGCTCGGCCATCAGGGCCCGCCCGATGGCCAGCATCTGCTGCTCGCCGCCGGACAACAGGCCCGCGGTCTGCCCCCTGCGCTCGCCGAGCACGGGGAACAGCTCGTACACCCGTTCCAGGTCGCCGGGCCGCCTGCCCTTCGGGTTGCCGTACCTGCCCGCGCGCAGGTTCTCCTCGACGGTCAGGCGGCCGAACACACGACGTCCCTCGGGGACCTGCACGATGCCGGACTTGACCCGGCGCTCGGCGCCCACACCGTCGATGCGGGCGCCGGCGAACGTGATCTCACCGCCGGTCATCCGGCCGGCCTGGCCGGCCAGCACTCCGGAGACGGCGCGCAGCAGCGTGGACTTTCCCGCGCCGTTGCTGCCGAGCACCGCCACGATGCCGCCGTGCGGGACGTCCACGCTGACGTCCCGCAGGGCGGTCACCGCGTCCCCGTAGCGGACCCCGAGGCCGCGCACCGAGAGCAGCGGATCGTCTGTGGCCCGAGCGGTCATCGCGCCTGGAACTTCGCCGTGTCCGGACCGGTGTAGCCGCTCTGGACCAGTTCCAGCCCGCCCTCGGCGCTCTTGGACGGCTTCATGACGAAGGTCTTGGTGGACGGCGAGACGCCCGGCTTGGAGAAGTCCAGCGGCACGGTGGTCTGCTGGGTGTCGTAGACGCCCTTCTGCCGGAAGGCCTTGGCCAGGCCCTCCCTGGTGAGGTCCTTGTTCTCGCACGCCTGGGTGATGGCCTGGTCCATCACGCTCGACGCCGCGTAGCCGAGCGTCACCCACAGGCTGGGTGTGATCGACTTCTCGCCGGACTTCGCGTACAGGTTCCTGACCTGCTCGGGGCCGGGGCCCTCGCCGGCGAACGGCGCGGCGGAGCTGACCACGAGCATGTTCTTCTCCATGGCCGCTCCCGCGCCGGTGGTCAGCGACTCGGGGGAGAAGCCGGGGGAGGCCGCCACGATCGGCACGTCCAGGCCCTCCACGTCGGCGACGGCCACCGCGGAGGAGACCTGCCGTCCTGACGCGCTCAGGAACAGCGCCTTGACGCCCTCCCCGGCCATCTGCTTGACCTGCCCGGAGAGGTCGCTGACCGTCGGGTCGATCTGCTGGCTGACCACGGAGATGCCGTTGGCCTCGGCGGCGAAGGTGGCCCCCGCCAGGCCGGGCTCGCCGTAGTCGCCCTTGAGGTGGATGTAACCGATCTTGTCGCCCTTGGCGAGCTTCTTCTGCTCGATCAGGTAGTCGACCGCGTTCACCATCTCGATGTCGTACGTGGTGCCGGGGATGATGATCGATTCGCTGTCCTTGACGCTGGGGGACCAGCCCATGGACACCGCGAGCATGCGGTCCTGCTCCAGCTTGGGCAGTACGGCGAGCGTGGTGGGCGAGCCGACGGTGATCTGCAGGGCGAGGACCTGCTGCGACAGGTCGGAGTACAGGGACACCGCCTTCTGCGGGTCGTATCCGTGGTCCCGGGTCACCAGGTTGACCTTGCGGCCGTCACAGACGCCGCCCGCGGCGTTCTTGGCGTCCCAGTAGAGTTTCACGCCCAGGTTCTGCTGCTTGTCGATCGCGGCGAACGGGCCGGTGACGTCGGTGAGCAGACCCAGGTTGATCGTGGAGCCGTCCACACCAGGCCCCGTGGGCATGCCACCGGAGGTGTCGGAACTGGTCTGCGCCTTGGTGGAACAGGCGGTCACGGTGGTGATGGCGAGAGCCGCGGCGCCCAGCGCGGCGGCCATGCGGAGCGTGTGGGATGGCATGCGTCCCCTTTCGTGCCGGTACGGGTCCGCGTCCGTCGGAAACGCGTGGCCGCAGGCAGTAGAGATCACGTTGTGGTCGATGGGGAGAGAACGGCCCGCAACCGATATTCGGTTAAACCGTTCGACTATCGTGCTGTGGCCCATCTGGTGTGTCAAGAGGGTGGCCGAACGGCAACAGGAATGATGCGGGGCGGTGAAACGGCCGTCTCACCGCCCCGGGGGAGGGGAGGTGATCAGCCGGCGGACGCGCGGATCTCGCGCACGGCCCGCAGGGCGTCGGCGGGCTCCATCCGTGTCCGGTAGTTCATCGTCACGTGCCGGGCCCGCACCACGCCGGAGGGGTCGAGCACGAACGTCGCGGGCACGGGAAGGCTCCAGCGGCCGTCGGGCTGCTGGCGGGCCAGCGCCGCCGCGGTGACGTCCAGCAGGTGCGGTTTGATCTCCTCGGGCAGCTCGAACCGCACCCGGTAGGCGGCCATGACCTCCTGGTCGGCGTCGGAGAGCACGTCGTAGGCCAGGTCGTGCCTCTCCTGCATCGACAGCGCGTCGTCGGGCAGCTGCGGGCTCACCGCCACCAGCCGTGCCCCCGCCTCACGGAACTCGGGCAGGGCCGCCTGGTAGGCGGCCAGCTCAAGGTTGCAGTACGGGCACCATGAACCGCGATAGAAGATCAGGACGACCGGTCCCTCGGCGAGCCGGTCGCGGAGCCGTACCTTGGCTCCCACCGCGTTGGGCAGCGTGAAGTCGGGCGCCTGCTCTCCGACCTTCACCCCGGGGACGAGGCCGGCGGCCTCGATCTCGGCGAACGCCTCGTTGATGGCGCGTTTGGCCTCCTCGGGCCGTTGGACCGATGCGGCCTTGGCCGCGAGGATCTCGTTGAGCGATTGCACCGGCGCCAACTCCTTGACCGTTATTCGGTTGCGATGTTCGTTTTTTGTGCACTTCGGTTACGTGCATCCTCGGAACCCGGTCGCGCCCCTGTCAAGACGTGAGGGTGTGCGCTAGGGTGAGCGATACCGATATATGGTGACAGTAACCGTTAATCGAACGCGGGTGAGGTGGTCAGGACATGGCTGAGCGGGAGCTGCTCACCGTTCCCATCGGGACGGCGGCCGCGGCCTCGGAGGTCTACTCGGGCGTGGCCCGGATGGCGGGAGTGCTGTGGTGCTCCCGGGTCCGCGCGAACCCCGGCCGGCGCGCCGACACCGCCGTGGTGGTGGTCCACCCCTCCTCCAACTTCCTCGGGCACTACGCGCTCGGGGCGTGGGCCGAGCGCGGGGTCGACGCGGTGGCCATGACGACCCGCTACCTCGGCAACGACTCGGTGCTGCTGCTGGAGAACTGCGTACTCGACATCGCCTCCGTCGTCGGCCACCTGCGCGCCGAGGGGTACGAGAAGGTCGTCCTCGTCGGCAACTCCGGCGGCGGCGGGCTCGTCGCCCTCTACCAGGAGCAGGCGCGCAACGCCACCATCACCTCCGCGCCCTACGGCGGCGGCCCCGACCTGACCAAGGCCCACCTGCCGCCCGCCGACGCCCTGGTCATGCTGATGGCCCACCCCGGCCGGGCCAACCTTCTCGTCGAATGGCTCGACCCCGCGGTACGCGACGAGGACGACCCCTTCGACCGCGACCCCGAACTCGACATGTTCGCCGCGCACAACGGCCCGCCGTACCGGGAGGAGTGGCTGGCCCGCTACCGCGAGGCGCAGCGGGCGCGCAACGAGCGGATCACCGACGCGGTCGTCGCCCGGCTCGACGCGCTCACCGAGCGCGCCGGAGGCAGGGTCACCGACCTGCCCATCAGGATCCACGCCACCTGCGCCGACCCGCGTAACGTGGACCTGTCCATCGACCCGTCCGACCGCGCGCCGGGCACCCTGTGGGGGGAGCCCTACGAGGCGAACCTGCGGCCCACCACCCTCGGCCACCTGACCAGCCTGCGCTCATGGCTGTCGCAGTGGTCCATCCGCACCTCCAACGGCGACGGCCCCGCCCGGCTCGCCACCGTGGACGTCCCCGTGCACGTCATCTACGGCACCGCCGACCAGGCGTGCTTCCCCTCCCACGCCCGCCAGCTGTACGAGGCGGTGCCGCACGACAACAAGACACTCACCGCGGTGGAGGGCGGCCGTCACTACCTCAACGGCCAGCCCGAGCTCACCGCGGTCATGGCCGACGCCCTGATCGGCTGGATTGGAAAGGTCCTGTGAACCGTCCGACGATCGCCGACCTGAGCACGGCCTGGGTGCGCGTCCCGCTCGGCGCGGGACGCGGCGGCTCCGGCGCCACCCGGGTCGACCTGCTCCACGTCACCCTCACCGACGACGAGGGCGCCACGGGCACCGGCTTCACCTACGCGCTGACCGGCGGCGCCGAAGCCCTGTACGCCCTGCTCACCGGCCTGGTCAAGGAGATGGCCGAGGGCACCCCCCTCGACGCCTGGCCGCGCCGCTGGCACGAGATCACCGCCGCGACCCGCAGGCTGGGCAGGGGCGTCGCGCTGCCCGCGCTTTCGGCCGCCGACATCGCCGTGTGGGACCTGCGCGCCCGCCGCGCCGAGCTGCCCCTCTACCGTTACATCGGCGCGCACACCGACACCGTCCCGGTGTACGGCAGCGGCCGCTCAACCCACGCGATGACGGTGGACGAGCTGATCGAGGGCTCCCGCCGGTACGTCGCCGAAGGTTACGACGCGGTGAAGCTGCGCGTGGGCGCCCGCCGCGCCGAGGAGGACGTGGCGCGGGTGCGCGCCGTACGCGAGGCGCTCGGCGACGACCTGCGGATCATGGTCGACTGCAACGAGCGGCTCGACCTGCCCACCGCGGTGTGGCTCGGCCGCCGCCTCGACGACCTCGGCGTCTACTGGATCGAGGAGCCGCTGCCCTCCGACGACCTGGCGGGGCACGCCCAGCTCGCCGCCCGTCAGGGCGTCCCCGTCGCGGTCGGCGAGCACCTGCACGGCCGGCACGAGTTCGCGAACTACCTGCGCGAGGGCGCCGCGTCCGTGCTCCAGCCCGACGTGCCGCTGTGCGGGGGCGTCACCGAATGGCTGCGGATCAGCGCGGTGGCCGAGGTGTTCGGCGCCGTGCTCACCCCCCACTTCCTGCCGGAGCTGCACATCAACCTGGCGGCGGCCGTACCCAACTGCGCCTACGTCGAGCACTTCCCGCTGATCGACGAGGTGCTCGCCGAGACCCTGCCGGTCAGCGGTGGTGTGGCGGCTCCGCCGGACCGCCCCGGCCACGGGATGTTGTGGGACGGCGCCGCGCTGGACCGCCTCCGGCACGCCTGACGAACCACCACGACAAGAAGGAGCACACCGTGTCCAAGCCATTCGCCTCCACCGGCGACACCGAGGAGAAGCCCGAGATCCTGGAGGTCCTCGCCGACGGCGTGTACGCCCTGACCACGGGCGGCGACCCGAACGTGGGCGCCATCGAGGGCGAGGACTTCCTGGTCTGTTTCGAGGCCCGTGCCACCCCCGTGATGGCCAGGCGCTGGCTCGCGCAGCTGCGTCAGCACACCGACAAGCCGGTCAGGTACCTGGTCCTGTCGCACTACCACGCGGTACGTGTGCTCGGTGCCGCCGGGTTCGACGCGCAGGAGATCATCACGCACACCGAGACCAGGCGGCTCATCGTCGAGCGCGGCAAGGAGGACTGGGACGTCGAGTTCGGCCGGATGCCGAGGCTGTTCGCCGGTCACGAGACCATCCCCGGCCTGACCTGGCCGACCCTCACCTTCGACGACCACATGTCGATCGAACTGGGCGGCGACCGCGGCACCGTCGAACTGGCCTGGGCGGGCAACGCGCACACCTCCGGTGACATCTACGCCTACGTGCCCAAGTCGAAGGTCCTTTTCGCGGGTGACCTGGTGGAGAACGGCTCGGCCGTCTACACCGGCGACGCCTACCACCGGGAGTGGATGACCACCACGCTCGACCGGGTCAAGGCCCTCGACGTGGAGATCCTGGTGGGCGGACGCGGCGAGATCGCCCATGACCGTGCCGCCTCCCAGCGTGCCGTCGAGCTGACCCGTGACTTCCTCAGCACGCTGATGACCGCCGTGGAGAAGGTCAAGGAGGGCGGCGGCACGGTCGAACAGGCGTACGTGGCGGCCCGCGAGGCCCTGCTGCCCGTATACGGCGGCATGCCGGTCTTCGAGCACGCCATGGTCTTCGACACCTGGCGCGCCTGGGAGGAGCTCGACGGACAGGCCCCCGGCATCTGGACCCCGGAGCGTGACCGCCAGGTCTGGGACCGCCTCACGGGCTGAGCGCCGCCCGGCCGGTCGGACTCCGGCACCCCGTCCGGTCACGACCTGGGACGTGGCCCGTGAGGGTGCCGGTACGTCCGGCCTCAGGAGACGGCGGTCCGCCGCGGACCCGGCCGAGTCCGCGGCGGAGCACGTGGACCGCCGTCTGAAGGAGCACACCGCGTGGCCGGGTTCCGGAGGTTTCAGGAGGCGACGGCGGGTAGGGGCGGAGCCGGTTGAGGCGATCAAGAAAGCCGATCGCCGGGTGTCCGCCAGGGCCCGTTCCTGAGACCGAGGAGACGAACATGCCCCAGAACGTCATCGAGCTGATCATGGCCGACCACCGCGACGTCGAGACGATCTTCGAGAGGCTGAGGAGCCAGCCGGAGAACCGGCCCGCCCTGGTGGCGGAGCTGGCCGCGAAGTTCGTCGCGCACGCCCGAGCCGAGGAGACCAGGGTCTACCCCGAACTGGCCGAGGCAGATCCCGGTGAGCGCGGCGAGGTCCGCCACGGGATCGGGGAACACCACGAGGCCGAGGAGCTCCTGGCCGCCCTCATGGAGGCCGACCCCGACCGGCCGGAGTTCACGACCGCGCTGGAGCGGCTGGTCAAGGCGGTCGAGCACCACGTCGAGGAGGAGGAGAGCGACATCCTCCCCGCCATGGCCAAGGCCCTCTCCGCCGACAGGCTGGCCGCGATGGGCCGGGCCTTCAGCCAGGCCAAGGCCGAGGAACTCGCCAAGCCGCCCAGGCCGAAGGGCCGCACCAAGGAGGAACTGGTCGAACAGGCCAGGAAGAAGGGCGTCGAGGGCTACGGCTCCATGACCAAGGACGAACTGCTCGCCGTCCTCGGAGGCTGAGGCGTCGGCGAACGGTCCGTGCCCCCTACGGCTTCCCGACGGCCGCGGGCCGTACGGCGCGCGGCCGTCCTCGTGGGTCCGGTCCCGGGAGGCCGCCTCAGGGGGTGAGCTGGAGGAAGTGGGAGAGCACGAGCCCGGCGGCGCCGAGGAGGGTGGAGTCGTCGTGCAGGGCGGAGAACGCGATCTGCGGCTGGCTGCCCGGATGGGCGGCGGTGCGCTGACGTACCTGCCGCTCGATCTTGCCGCGCAGCGCCTCGCCGCCCGCGACCACGTCGCCGTGCAGGATGAACAGGCCGGGGGCGAGGATCTGCTGGATGTTCGTGATGCCGACGGCGAGGTTGTCGACGTACCGGTCGAACAGCTGCGCCGCCCCGGGGTGGCCCTTGGCGGCGAGGCGGGTCAGCGGCCCGACCGTCAACGTGGGCGCCGAGGGCAGATTGAGCCGGGCCGCCTCCTCGCGTAACCAGCGGTGTGTGGCGATGGTCTCCCAGCAGCCGCGCTGACCGCAGTGGCAGGGGAGGCCGTCGACCTGCACGATGCTGTGCCCGATCTCGCCGCCCGCGCCGCCGGGCCCGCGGTGCACCGAACCGTTCAGCACCAGTCCCACGCCGAGCGCCTCTCCGGCGTAGAGCGAGGCGAAGGTGGACAGGCCGCGTCCCTGCCCGAACCAGCGGTCACCGAGAGCCTGGACGCGCGGGTGCAGGTCGACGTAGACGGGCAGGCCGGTGCGGTCGGCGATGAGCGGGCCGAGCGGCAGGCCCGCCAGACCGGGAGCCAGGTTGACCTGCACGATGGTGCCGCTGTCGGTGTTGACCATGCCGCCGACCGCGATGCCCACGCCGAGGGCGGCCGGCCGGTTCGGGGCGAACAGCTCCTCCAGCGCGTCGGCGACCGCGCCGACGACCAGGCCGGTGTCGTGGGTGTCCGCCGGATACTCGCGTCTCGCCGTGGTCAGGATCGTGCCGCCCGCGCTGACGAGCGCGGTCTCGACGTGTCCGGGCAGCAGGTGGACGGCGGCGATGGGAGGGCTGTTGGGAGAGAACCACAGCGGGCGCGACGGTTTGCCGCCGGCCGCGCTGCTGGGCTGGGGGTCGCCCTCGGCCAGCATTTCGCTGTCGATCATCGGCTGCACGATGGAGCCGATCGTCGCCCGGCTGACCTCGGTGAGCCGGGCCAGGTCGGCGCGGGACAGCGGGCCGACGTCGTAGAGCGCCTGCAGCACCCGGGCGCGGTTCACCTGGCTGACCGTGTTCGGGGAGATCAGCGGTGAGTAAGGCCGGGGCGGCGGAGCAGGTGTCTCCGGGCGCGTCCAATCCGACGGCACGCTACAGCCCCTCTCGATCCAGACGGAATACCCAATGCGGCGCGCCCAGGCAGGGCGTGGTCGTGCGTGATCTTTCCCCCGCCTCAATATACGGCTCGCGCCGGTGGCCGTTGTGACACGTGATCGCTGGCATGTGCTCCTCCTCCGGGCGCGGGTTCAGCCGACGAGCGGGAAGGATCGGGACAGCACCAGACCGGCTGCGCCGAGCAGGGTGGTGCGGTCATGAGCAGGGCCGAAGGTGATCTGCGGTCCGGCCGCCGACCGCGCGGGAAGGCGGCTGCGTGCCTGCCGCTCGACGCGGCCGCGCAGCGCCTCGCCACCGGCGGTCACGTCGCCGTGCAGGATGAACAGGCCCGGGGCGAGGATCTGCTGCAGGTTCACCACACCGAGGGCGATGTTGTGGGCGTAACGCTCGAACAACTCCCTGGCGTCGGCGTCGCCCGCGGCCGACAGGCCGGCCAGCAGCGCCGTGGTCATCGCCCGCGCGGCCGGTAGGCGCAGCCGGGCGGCCTCTTCGCGCAGCCAGTCGCGTGTGGCGACGGTCTCCCAGCAGCCGCGCTGGCCGCATCGGCAGGTTCGTCCACGGATGTCCACGACGGTGTGCCCGACCTCGCCGCCGGCCCCGGCGGGTCCGCAGTGGATGGCGCCGTTGAGGAACAGGCCCGCGCCGATCGCCTCACCGATGTAGATGGAGGCGAAGGACTGTTCGCCTCGGCCTGGACCGGACCAGCGGTCGCCTATGGCCTGGGCCCGGGGGTGCAGATCGAGGTGGACCGGCAGGCCGATCCGCTCGGAGACCAGAGGGCCGAGCGGAAGGCCGGAGAGCTCCGGCATCAGGTTGCAGGCGACGATGGTTCCGCTGGTCGACTCGACGATGCCGCCGACCGCGATGCCCACGCCGAGGGCCCGGGCCGTGCTTCCCGCGAGGACCGCGTTGAGCTGGTCGACCACGCAGTCGACCACCGTGGCGGCGGGGGCGGTGGCCCGGAAGCGCCCGCTGGCGACGGCCAGGATCCCGCCGTCCGCCCTCACCAGCGCGGCCTCCACCCAGCCGGGCACCAGGTGCACCGCGGCCAGGGGCGGGCTGTCCGGAGCGAACCACAGCGGACGGGCAGGCTTGCCGCCGGGGGCGGCGCCGCGTTGTGGTTCGCCCTCCACGAGCAGCCCTCCCTCAAGGAGGGGCTGCACGATCGATCCGATGGTGGCCCGGCTGACTCCGGTCAACCGGGCCAGATCGGCCCGGGACAGCGGACCGAGGTCGTGAAGCGCCTGCAGTACCCGGCCCTGGTTGACGCGCCCGGCCTTGACCGCGGTCATCAGGACGGTCGGCTGCCCGAACCGGGGGGTCTCGCTAGGTGGCCACACCGCACTACCGCTCTCACTAGGTATGTACGGGATTCTGACATACCGGTTCGGGTGAGGGCGACATGGATCCGTAACTCAAACGATCTACCTGATGTGTTGACACCTAAACCATCTAATACGGCAGACCGAAACCTATTGACAGGGGTGGGTATGTAGTTACCCTTAACTAACCTCGCGACTCTGATCCACCCCCGGCGAGGTAGAGCTTCAAGCAGGAAACGGTGTGACATGAGAGTAAGGCGCAGGGCTCAGCTGTTCTCGCTGGTGAGTGCGTGCACGGTGCTGGCAGCCACGGGTTGTGCGGCGGGTGGCCCCTCCGCCTCAGGGGCCGCCCTCGACCAGGCGAGCTGCGACAAGATCACGAGTGGGGCGGCGGCCGGCGCCGGCGCGTCGCCGAAGCGGCCGGGCGGAGACGGCCGGAGCCTCCACGTCCAGCAGGCGTCGCTCAGAACCGGGCTGCCCAAGACCGCGGCGAGCGGCAAGACCATCAACTTCGTCGGCGGCGCCTACACCGGGACCACCGAGGCGTACTGGAAGGACCTCGCGGGCAAGTTCGAGGCGGCCAACCCGGGATACAAGGTCAACATCCGGATCATCGACTGGAACAACATCGACCAGCAGGTCAGCACGATGATCCAGACCAAGCAGTATCCGGACGTCCTCAACCAGAACAAGTTCTCCGGATGGGCCGCGAACGGACTGCTCCAGCCGATCGACTCACTGGTCTCCCCGGAGGTCGGGAACGACTTCATCCCGTCGTTCAAGGAGAACAGCTTCTACAAGGGCAGCCAGTACGGCCTGCCTCTGATCGCCAGCACCCGCGCGCTGTTCTACAACAAGGACATCTTCGCCAAGGCCGGGATCGACAAGCCCCCGGCCACCTGGGCCGAGTTGGTGGCCGCGGCGCAGAAGATCAAGGCGGCCGGGTACACCGGGTACGGCCTGCCGCTGGGCGGCGAGGAGAACCAGGGCGAGTGGTCCCTGTGGATGTGGTCCAACGGCGGCGACTGGAAGTCGAACGACCAGTGGAGCGTCAGCAGCGATCGGAACGTCGAGAGCCTGAACTTCCTCAGCTGCCTCGCCAACGTCTACCAGGTGACACAGCCGAACCCGGGTCAGACGAACCGCACCGACGGGGTCTTCCGGCCGTTCGCCAACGGCCAGACGGGCATGATCATGGGTGCGAGCTTCGCCCCCAGCCTGTTCAAGCAGTGGAACTCCACCGTCGACTACGGCATCGCCCCCATCCCGGTGAACAAGGGCACCAAGCCGTTCACCCTGGGGGTGCAGGACTATCTGGTGTCGTTCAAGAACCCGGGCAACACGGAGGCCGTGTCGAAGTTCCTGAACTTCTTCTACCAGACCGACAACTACGTGCGCTTCCTGACGAGCCAGGGCTTCCTGCCTACCACAAAGACGGCGTCCGCCGCCCTGAAGGACGAGCCCGATTTCGCGCCGTACCTGGATCTGCTGCCGATCGCGAAGTTCTACCCGTCGACCGACCCCGGCTTCCCGAAGGCGCAGGGCACCCTTGAGGCGCAGCTCGGCACCGCGCTGACCCCCGGTGCGGACACCAAGTCGGTTCTGGACCAGGTCCAGACCGCGGCGACGCAGGGCAACGGCGGCTGAGCCGTGACACCGAGGATGCGGCACCGCACATGGCGGTCGCTGGCCTGGATCTCGCCGAGCGTTCTGCTCATCATCGCGGTGATCACGCTGCCCGCACTGCGCATGGTGTGGACGTCGCTGCAGCTCACCGACGAGACCGGGGTGAGCCACGGGTTCGCCGGGCTGGCCAACTACCGCCGCCTGCTCGCCGAACCGGCGCTGGTCAACGTCCTGAGCAACACGGTGGTGTGGGTGCTGCTCGTGGTCGGCGTGTCCATCGTCGCCGCGCTCGGCCTGGCACAGCTGCTGAACAAGCGGTTCTTCGGGCGGCGCCTGGTGCGCTGGGCGCTGATCGTGCCGTGGGCGACCTCGCTGGTGATGACCTCGACGGTGTGGCGGTACATGCTCGAAGGCGGCAACGGGATCGTCAACCGGTTCCTGATGGACCTCGGCGTGATCGGCGCGCCGATCGGCTGGTACCAGGATCCCCGGTACGCCTTCTGGTCGGTGGTCGGGGTGGGAATCGTGGTGACCATCCCGTTCACCACCTATGTTCTGCTGGCCGGGTTGCAGGCGATCGATCCGCAGGTGTACGAGGCCGGAAAGCTGGACGGCGCGGGGCCGTGGAAGACATACCGATACATCACCCTGCCGCTGCTCCGCCCGGCCCTGGTGATCGCCACGATCCTGGTCACCATCTACGTGTTCAACTCGTTCCCGGTGATCTGGGTCATCACCGGGAGCAACCCGGGGAACTTCTCGGACATCACCCTCACCTGGGCGTACAAGATCGCTTTCCGGCAGCAGCTGAACACCGGGGAGGGAGCCGCGCTTTCGGTGTTCAACGTCCTGATACTCATCGTCGTGGTGCTGCTGTACCTGCGTGCGGTCAACGGTGACAAGGAACGGCAGACGTGGCTGGGCCGCGCCTGGGCGGCGCTGACCGAGCGGCTGGGCCGGCGATGGAGCCGGCGGCCTCCGGCGGGCCCCGTCCCGGTGGTGGCGCCCGGCCGGGCGGACCGGGGGGTGTGGCGGCGGGTGCGCCCGGTGGCGCTGCCGCTTGCCGGGCTGGTCGTCGCGGCGTTCTTCCTGGCCCCGTACGCGGTGATGTTCCTGGCCTCGTTCAAGGACGGCGCCGACCTCTACGCGGTGCCCGCCACCTACCTGCCGCAGCACTGGGAGTGGAGCAACTGGGTGAAGGTGTGGGACGTGCTGCCGCTCACCATGTTGCTGCGCAACAGCCTGATCATCGCGGCCGCCTCGACCGCGCTGGTCATGGTGATCGCGGTGCCGGCCGCGTACTACACCGCTCGCAACCGGTTCACCGGCAGGACCGGTTTCCTGAACCTTGTGCTGATCACGCAGGTCCTCGCCCCGGTCGCCCTGGTCGTCGGCATCTACCAGGAGGTCGTCTACGTCGACGGGGTCAACCAGTACTGGGCGATCGTCGTGGTCAACGCGGCGTTCAACCTCGCCTTCGTCACCTGGATCATGAACGGTCAGTTCGCCGGCGTCGACTTCGCGATCGAGGAGGCGGCCATGATGGAGGGGCTCGGGCCGATGCGCCGGATGCTGCGCATCATGCTGCCGGTGGTGCGCCCGGGGCTGGTGACCGCGCTGGTCTTCACCTTCATCCAGGTGTGGAACGAGTTCGTCATCTCGCTGACCGTCTTCAACGACCCGACCCATGAGCGGGTCACCCTGCCGGTCGGCATCCAGCAACTGGTCGGCCTCAACCAGACCAACTACCAATACCTCTTCGTCGCCTCGCTGATAGCGACGGTGCCCGTCGTGGTGCTGTTCATCACCGTCGAGCGGCATCTGGTGGGAGGACTGACCGCGGGGAGCGTCAAATGATCGAACTGACCGCCGGGGCCGCCGCCGTCCGGGTGGACCCCGAAGACGGCGGCCGCCTGACCTCCCTGCGAGTGGGCGACGCGGAGCTGCTGGGCGCCGGTGGCGCGGGCCCCGCCGGCCTGGACCGGATCATGTACGGCAGTTTCCTGATGGCGCCGTTCGTCGGCCGGTTGGAAGGGGCCCGGTTCACCTTCGCCGGGCGGGAGTGGACGGTACCGGCGAACCTCGCCCCGCACGCCCTGCACGGTCTCGTCTTCGACCGCCCCTGGACCGTCGACGGCACCGCGACCCTCGGAGCGGCCGTCGGCGCGGCCATCGGCATCGAGCTGGACGGGCGATGGCCGTTCGGCGGCGCCGTACGGCAGGAGTTCGAGCTGACGCCGGACGCGCTGACGGTACGCGCCACGGTGACCAACGAACGCCGCGCCATGCCGGCGATCGTCGGTTTCCACCCGTGGTTCGCGCGCAGGATCGACGGCGGGCCGGAGCTCGCCTACCGCTTCGAACCCGGTCTGCGCTATGTCTGTGACGAGGACGGCATCCCGCGGCATCTGTCCGCCTCCACCGGCCCGCGGCCGTGGGACGACTCCTTCACCGCCGTCGCGAGCCCGCCGGTCCTTCGCTGGCCCACGTTTGACCTGACCGTCGCCAGCGCGGCCGGTCACTGGATCGTCTGTGAGACCAAAGCCGACGCCGTCTGCGTCGAACCACTGTCCGGGCCGGTCAACGGCCTGAACACCGACCACTACCAGATCGTCGAGCCCGGAGCACCGTTGCGTTTCTCGATGACGCTGCACTGGACCGCACGACAGCCAACCGACAGGAAGACGACATGACCGTCTTGGATTCGTTCTCGTTGCAGGGCAAGGTGGCCGTGGTCACCGGAGCCAGCCGTGGCATCGGCCGGGCCCTGGCCCAGGCACTGGGTGAGGCGGGGGCGGCGGTCGCGGTGACCGCCCGCACCGTCGAGGCCGCCGAGCGAGCGGCCGGTGAGCTCCAGGCGTCCGGGATCACCGCGTTGCCCGTCGGTCTTGAGGTGACCGATCCGGTCCAGGTCGATCGGATGGTCGAGCTGGTCGGCGAGCGGCTCGGCCCGATCGACGTACTGGTCAACAACGCCGGCATCAGCATCGGCCGGGCGGCTCTGGACACCCCCGACGAGCTCTGGCGCGAGGTGCTGGCCACCAACCTGGACGGGGTCTGGTACTGCAGCAAGGCGGTCGGCGCGCGGATGGCCGAGCGGGGCGGCGGGAGCATCGTCAACATCGGCTCCATGTCGGCCATGATCGTCAACCGGCCCCGGTGGCAGCCCGCGTATCTGGCCTCCAAGGCGGCGGTGCACCAGCTGACCAAGGCCCTGGCCGCCGAGTGGGCACCGTACGGGATACGGGTCAACGCGCTCGCCCCCGGTTACATCCTCACCGAGGCGTCCCCCGTGGACCAGCCGGAGTACCGCGAATGGTGCGTCGAGCCCGCCGCGATGAAGCGGTACGGCCTGCCTGAGGAACTCGGCCCGGCGGTGGTCTTCCTGGCAGGCCAGGCCTCCAGCTTCATGACGGGCTCGGTGGTGGTGATCGACGGCGGATTCACCCTCTTCTAGGAGCGGCGGAGGCTTTCCAGGAGCGGCGCAAGCGAGCGGACAACGAGCGGCATGGCGCAGGCGGCGCCGGGGACTCGGATCCGGGAGCCACGGGCGCCGCGTACGCCCCCGGCGGCGCGGTGTCACCGCGACGGAAGACGCAGGGCGAACGTCGTGCGGACGCCCGGCACGCTGGCGACCGTGGCCGTGCCGCCGTGCGCCTCGGCCAGGTTGCGCACGATGGCCAGTCCGAGCCCGCTGCCGCCGGTCTGGCGGTTACGGGACTTCTCCGCCCGCCAGAACCGGTCGAAGACATGGGGGAGGTGCTCGGCGCCGATCCCGATCCCCGTGTCGGTCACCTCGACGACGACCTGGTCGCCGTCCTGACGGGCGCCCAGCGTGATGTGCCCGCCACGTGGGGTGTAGCGCAGGGAGTTGGTCACCAGGTTGCCGACGGCCTGGCGGAGCCGTACCGGATCCGCGGTCAGCGGGGGGTCGCCGGTGACCGTCGTGGTCAGCGTGAGCCCGGCGGCCTCGGCCCGGCCACGGTGGGCGGTGGCCACCTGGTCGAGAAGGTCGCCGAGGTGGACGGGTTCGACGTGCAGACGGAGTTTGCCCGCGTCGGCGAGGGCGAGCTCCTGGAGGTCGTCGACGATGTGCTGCAACAGCAGGGTCTCCTCGACCAGTGAGGCGATCAGCGCGGGGTCCAGCTCGGCGACGCCGTCCTGGGCGGCCTCCAGCCAGCCTCTGAGGTTGCTCAGCGGTGTGCGCAACTCGTGGGAGACGTCGCTGACCATGGCCTTGCGCTGCTCCTCCATGAGCTGGAGGTGCTCCGACATCTCGTTGAACGCCGTGGCGAGCTCGCTGATCTCGCCGGTGGTCCTGACCGTGACGCGGGCGGAGCTGTCCCCGTCGCGCATCCGCTGCGCGGCGTGGGTGAGCGCGTTGACCGGTCTGACCAGGCGTCTGGCCGCCATGACGCTCACGCCCACGGTCAGCACGAGCACGAGGAGGGCGGCACCGGCGATCGAGGGCAGCGGGATGCGCTGGCCGGAGCCCTCGGCGGGGGAGCCGATGTACAGGTACGCCGCGGGGGCGACGTAGGGATCGAGCTGTTGCCTGCGGGCGGTGACGATGCAGGAGGAGATCGTCTGGTCGGGTTCGGCGGCCGGCCGTCTCTCCTGGGAGACCCAGGTGAGGTCGAGGCCGACCGAGCCCCTTTCCTCGCTCTTGCCCTTGAGACACCTGCCGACCAGGAGGTTGAGCTGTTTCAGCGCGGTCTTCTCGCTGCGCGTCGGCCTGCTGAGGGCGGTGGCGTCGCAGGGGCCCATCACGGTGGGAGCCTCGGTCGGGGCCGGTCTCGGCGCCGGGGTCGGCTCCCGACCGCCCCCCTGGCCGAGCGGCGTGACGACGGGCCTGCCGGAGTTCGAGACGTCCACCCGTACGGCCTGCCCGGTGCGGCCCGCGCAGGCGGCGTAGGTGTCGGCGGCCTTCCTCAGCCGGGCGCGATCACGGGCCGACAGCAGGAAAGGACCCACCGCGCGTGGGTCGATACGGTCCTTGGCCGCCTCCGGTACCAGGGTCACGTCCACGGCCAGCGGGTCGACGACGGCCGAGACCCTGGCGGGCAGCGCGGTCCCGGTGGCCGCCGAGTCCGCGATGAGGGCGCCGTTCTCGGTGACCAGCGCGATACGGCGGTTGTTCTGGGCGGCGAGGTCGCGCAGGGTCGTGGCGACGCCCGACCAGTCCGAGTGACGGGAGGCGTAACCGAGAAGGCTGTTGTTGATCCGGGCGTCGCTGGCCAGCGTCTGGCCCTGCTCCTGCCGGATGGCGCCGGAGGTGCTGCTGGCGGCCAGCCACGCGGTCGCCGTGATCGAGCAGACCGCGACGACGGCGGAACTCGTGAGCAACCTGGCGAACAACGACCTCATGCGCGGGTCAGTTTGTAGCCGACGCCGTACACGGTCAGCAGCCGGACCGGGCGGCGCGGGTCAGGCTCGATCTTCTTGCGCAGGTTCATCACGTGCACGTCGACCGTGCGTTCGGTGATGAACCTGTCGAAGCCGTGGATGCGCTCAAGCAGCTGCTTCCTGGTGAACACCCGCTCCGGCTCGGCGGCCAGCGTCTCGATGATCCGGAACTCGACGGGTGTGCAGTCCACCGGTGTGTCCGCCGAGGTGACGACGTGCCTGACCGGGTCCACGAGGAGGTCGCCCGCCTGGAACACCTGCCGGTCGGCGCCGTGGGACCTCCCGGTGCGGCGCAGCAGGGTCCGCACGCGGGCCATCAGCTCACGCGGGCTGTACGGCTTGGCGACGTAGTCGTCGGCGCCGAGGTCGAGTCCCAGCAGCAGGTCGTCCTCGGTCGACCTGGCGGTCAGCATCAGGATCGGCAGGTCGGACTCGGCACGCAGCACCCGGCAGACGTCCAGCCCGTCGACCTTCGGCATCATCACGTCGAGCACCACGAGGCCGGGATCCGTCCGCCGTGCCTCGTCGATGGCGGAACGACCGTCGTGCACGACGAGGACCTCGTGGCCCTCCTGCTCCAGATACCGGCTGAGCAGTTCGGCCTGCTTGGGGTCGTCCTCGGCGACCAGCACGTACGCGCACATGGGCCGAGGTTATGCCCCTGCCGGGGGTGCATATGGGATTCGCATGACAACCAAACAGGTTTCACACATTCTCTCGCCAAGCTGCGGCAGGTGAGAACCAACCTGCTTCGCACGGCCGCCGCGGCGGCACTCGCCTTCCTGCTGACCGGCTGCGCGGGCGACACGAGCAGCGCCGTACGGCCGGAAACGGCGAGCGGAGTGAACCGTGCCACACGGTCCGAGCCGATGGGCGACGTGAGCCGTGCCACACGGCCCGGACCGGCGGGCGGTGTCAGCTCGAAGATCGCGAGCGTCAGGGGATCCCGGATCACGGTCTACGGAGCCAAGGAGGGGGCGCGGACGAGGACGATCACGAGCCCCAACGACTACGGCGCGACGCGTGTATTCCTGGTGGAACGTGACGAGGGCGAGTGGCTCCAGGTACTGCTGCCGATCCGGCCGAACGGCAGCAAGGGCTGGATCAAGGCCGCCGACGTGACGCTCGCGGAGACCGCCCACCGGGTGGAGATCGATCGCGGGGCGTTCGGGTTCACGGTCTACGACGGGGACAGGGCCGTCAGGACGGGCAGGGTCGCGACGGGCGAAGCGGGCACACCGACGCCGCCGGGCCGGTACTTCCTCACCGAGCTGGTGAGGCCCGTCGACCAGGACGGGGCCTACGGCGCCTACGCCTTCGGGCTGAGCGGCTTCTCACCGGTGCTGAGGAGCTTCGCGGGCGGCCCGGGGCAGCTCGCGATCCACGGGACGAACAAGCCTTCGGCCATCGGTACGCGGGCCAGTCACGGCTGCGTCCGGGTCAGCGACGACGACATCACCTGGATGGCGAAGAACCTGGCGATCGGTACTCCGGTCGTCGTACGGGGCTGAGGCCCGACTCGAAATGAACAGGGGAAACCTATGAAGATCAAAGCCATGCTCGTCGGCATCGGCGCGGCGCTGGCCCTGACCGCGGGTCTCGGGGGCCTCGCGGGCACGGCCGCGGCCGACCAGAAGCCGTCCGTCACGTCCGCCCCGGCACCGGCCAAGGAGCGGCCCACGTCCGCCCCGGTACCGGCCGAGGACCGGCCCACGGCGGCTCCGGCGCCCGCCGACGAACGGCCCTCGGTCAGGAAGGCCGGTCCGCAGGAGCCCGTCGTCGTCAGGCCGTCCTACACCGGCTGACCGAAGCGCGGCGCCGCGGCCACCGGGCCGGCGGCGCCGCGCCCCGGCGTCCGCGGGTCCCGCCGCTGACCCGGCGGCGCCGCCGTACCCTCCCCGGCAGGCCCGACGCGGGCCCTCGCCGTCCGGTCGCGCCCCGTCGGCATGCAACTTTTCTCCAGGAATGCGCGTCTCACCCTTATGGGATTGTTGTTTCGCGGCACCGCTGCAGTCGTCGCCCTCTTCGTCGCCGCGGAGCCGGCCGTCGCCCACGCCGTGGCGCCGGCCGGACAGTGGAGTGTCGTCCACGACGACCGCCGCGCCTCCTACGACGCGGTGACGGTGACGCCGGGCGGGGCGGTCTGGGTCGCCGGGACGAGAGGCTCGGAGCAGCTCCTGCTGAAGGGCGGCCGGTCCGCCTTCAAACGTGTCACCGGGCCGGGCTTCCGGGTGAAGCGGCTGGCGTCGGCCTCCGACACCAGGGTCTGGGCGTTCGGCGCGTCGCGATACGCCCGGTGGGACGGCAGGCGCTGGCAGGTCAGGCCGTGGAGCCACGGCCGGGTGGACCGGGCCTACTCCATCGGGGAGAACCTGTGGGTCGTCGAGAACGCCAACGTGTTCCCGAAGGCCGGCGCCGCCGGGTGGAAGGCGCGGTCCACACTGCGGCGCCTGGCCGGGTCGGTGTGGCGTGAGGTCCCCACGCCGATCGTGGTCAAGGGACTCGACGGCTCGTGGGCGGCGGGCTCGGCGCGGGGCACGGCGGCTCTGGCCCACTGGACCGGTAAGGCCTGGCGCGCGGTCGAGCTTCCTGCGCTCCCGACCGCGCGTCCGGGTCAGATCTCGGAGCTGACGGATGTCGCGATGGACGGCGAGACCGGCCGGGTGATGGCCGTCGGCTGGGCCGCCTGGCCGTGCGGCGGTGCGAAGTTCTGCGGGGAGACCCTGCTGCTGTCCGGCTACCCGGGCAGCTGGAACTTCGAGGTCCGTGGCGAACCGGGCATCCAGCCGCGCGCCCAGGCCGAGCCCGACGGCAGAGGCGGGGCCTGGGTCGTCTACGACGACAAGGGCGGAGGCAGCGCGTTCCTGCACATCGGCGTCGACGGCGTCGAGCCGGGCGTCTTCCCGGCGCCGCCGAACCGGAACGCGTCCGTCCGCGACCTCGCGATCCAGCTGGAGAGCGGCGGTTCCGGCTGGGCGGTCGGCGCGGCGCCCTCCGGCCGTGACGGCCTGATCTGGGCCTACCGCCGCTGAGCTTCTCGTACCGGCCGGCGGCCCGGAGGGGACTCCGGGCCGCCGGTCACCTCGCCGACTCCGCCGCGAGCAGGGCCGCCCCGAGCTGTACGGCGACCAGCGCGCGGATCGGGATCGGGGTGGCCGTCGCGTCGGCTTCGGCCTCGGTGAACCAGGCGTCGAAGAGCGCCTTCACGCGGGCGCGCTCGGCCCGGATGGCAGGGGTCACGTTTCCCGCGGCGATCTCGGCGTCCAGCAGGCGCAGGCATGTTCCGCCGTACCTCAGCCGCATGCTGTGCGCGACCTGCCGGCTGCCGACCACCTCGGCCACCGTGGCGGGCCGGTCCGCGCCGGGCAAGGAGTCCCACTCGGAGAGGAAGTCCTCGTAGGTGTCGAGGAAGTCCTGCAGGGCGCGGCGGAACGGTGAATGCACCGTCAGGTCCGCCCTGACCGCCGACATGGACCGCGCCAGCTCGGTGATCAGTGCGCGCTGCGCGGTGAGACCGGCCTGGAGCGTCTCGCCGTACCCCTGGCCGGTCGGGGTCTCGTCGGCGACGCGGGGGTCGGCCCAGTAGGGCAGCTCGGTCACCAGGTGCAGGGCTCCGAAGCGTTCGGCGTAGTCGACGCTTCCGCCGCCGATGCCGTAGACCGGCCCCAGCTCGGCGCCTCTGGGGGTCCGGTAGGCGGCGGGGCCGATCGGGACGGCACTCGGCACCTCGGGCGGCCCCATGTGCAGGGGCAGTCCCTGGGCGCTCGCGATGGCGGTCAGGCGGGCGGCGAGCGCGGGGTCGTCCTTGCTGAGGTAGTAGAACGCGCCCTGGAGCTCACCGTTGTGCAGGGAGTAGACGAAGGTGGGCCTGACCTCGTCCATCAGCCGCATCAGCGCCTCGGTCTCGGGCAGCGTGCGGTCGAAGAAGTAGTCCTCGCCGGTCAGCGGGAAGGTCCACTCGACCTGGTCGGCCTCGGCGGGGCGGTAGAAGTGCTCGGCGTAGGCGCGGCGGTCGCTCGGCCGGGTGTACCAGCCCTCGTTGAGCCGGGCCCCGTCGGGGTCGACACACGGGATGAGGTGCCAGCGGTAGCCGAGGCCCTCGCGCAGTGAGGCGTCCTCGACGAGCTGGCGCAGCAGGTTGCTGACGGTGAGCGAGCCGATGGGCTCGTTGGGGTGGGGGCCGCCGATGATCACGGCATCGTGGGGGCCGGAGCCGACGGTCGCCACACGCAGCGGTTCACCCAGGCGGGAGGTGCCGATGCGGCGCAGCCGTACCAGGTCGGGGTGGGCGGCGGCGAGTTCGTCGAGTTCGGCGTGCATCCGGTCCACGGTCGGGAACGCGGTGTAGTCGGGCACCCGGCTCATGTACAGGTCGACGTTCATCTTCGGCCTCCTGATAATCTGGATTATTCTAGTAAAGCAGATTATTGTTTGCCGGGCAGCAGACGAGGAGAGGTCGACGCCATGCGGCTGACCAGGGCGGAGAGCAAGGCGGCAAACAGGCGCGCGCTGATCGACGCGGCGCGTGAGGTCGTCGGGAAGGAGGGCTCACAGGCGAAGCTGGAGCACATCGCCGAGCTGGCCGGCCTGACGACGGGGGCGGTCTACTCGCTGTTCGGCGGCAAGAACGACCTGATGGTCGCCATGGTCGAGGACTACACCGGCCCGCTCGACCTGCGGCAGATCGAGGCCTGCGGCCCGGGGCTGTCACTGGAGGAGGTCGTGGCGGAGGTCGCCCGCCGGTTCCAGCGGATGTCGGCCGATCCGGACGCCGTGGGAAAGCTGCTGTTCGAGACGCGCGTGCTCGACCTCGTGCTCAACGACCCGGAGCTGCTGGGCAAACTCAACGCCTCGATCAGGTCGACCGAGGTCGGCCTCGCCGCGCTGTTCACCGGCCGCGGGCACGACGGGGCACCTGTCACGGAGAAGCAGGCCGTGCGCCTGGCCCGTGCGCTCAAGGGCCTGCTGTCCGGGCTCGGGCAGAGCGTCGTGCTCGGTGTCCACGAAGGCTCCGAGGAGTTCTTCGTCGACGCCGCGCACGCCCTGATCACGCCGAAGGTGCTCGGGCCCGCCTAGCCGGGCCGCGGGTCGGGGAACGCGCGGCCGTACACCAACCCCCCACCCGAAAGGCACGACCATGTCCCGATCCGGCTTTGGCATCATCGGCGCGCCGGTGTTGTTCATCGGCGTCTTCCAGTTGCTGGAGATGATGCTGTCGCCGGCCCTCCCGCTCATCCAGCGGGAGCTGGCCGCCTCACCCACCGAGATCGCGTGGATCTTCACGGGCGGGCTGATCAGCTCGGCGATCAGCACCCCGATCGTCGGCCGCCTGGCCGACACCTACGACAAACGCGCCCTGCTGCTCACCCTGATGGCGGTCACCAGCGCCGGAGCCCTCGTCTCCGCGCTGGCGCCCAACGCGCTCGTGCTGATCTGCGGCCAGGCGGTGCAGGGCGTCTGGCTCGGCGTGCTGCCGCTGACCGTCGGCCTGTTCCGCGACACCCTCGCACCCGAGCAGGGCGCCACCGGCAACGGCCTGGTCATCGGTGTCGGAGCCCTGGCCAGCGCGCTCGGCCTCGTCCTCGCCGGGCCGCTCACCTCGGCGCTGGGCTACCGGTGGCTGTTCCTGCTGACCCTGGCCGGTGCGCTGGTGGCGGCGCTGTGGGCCTGGCGCACGGTACCCGCCACACCCCGCGCGGCCTCCGGGAGCGTCGACTGGGCGGGCGGGTTGCTGCTCGGCGGCGGGCTCGCCCTGCTCATGCTGGGCCTCACCACCTCCGCGAGCTGGGGCTGGGCGGCCCCCGCCACCGTTGCCCTGCTCGCGGCCGCGGTGCTGACGCTGGGCCTGTGGGCGGCCGTCGAGCTCCGCTCCGGCGACCCGCTCGTGGATCTGAGGCTGCTGGCCGGGCGTTCTCCGGCCGGGGTGACCGCGATGGGGTTCGTGTTCGGCTTCTCCTCCTTCGGGCTGGCGGTCGCGCTGCCGATGATGTTGTCGCTGCCCGTGGAGACCGGCTACGGCCTGGGCGCCGACACCCTGCGGATCGGTCTGTACATGTTCCCGCTGGGCGTCGCGGGCACCCTGGTCGCGCCGCTGGTCGGGCCGATGACCAGGTTGCTCGGGCGGCGCGCCGTGCTGGTGCTCGGAAGCGGGCTCGTCCCGGCGGGCACCGCCATGCTCGCCTTCTGGCACGCCTCCCCGTGGCAGATCGTGGCCGGGGTGACGGTCGTGGGACTGGGCGTCTCCATCGGTCTCACCTCCGCGCTCAACGTCGTGGCCGCCGACGTGCCCGCCGACCGGGCGGCCGGGGTCAGCGGCGTGGTCTTCGTCGCCAAGAGCGTCGGCGGCACCTTCGGGGCGCAGCTCGGCGGCATGGTGCTGGCGTCAGGCGCCGTCGCGGGGGTCCCCGCGGAGAGCGGCTTCCTCAAGACCTACCTGCTCTCCGCGCTGCTCGGCCTGCTCGCCGTCGGCGCGGCCCTGGTGATCCCCGCCGCCGCGCGGCACACCCGGGACGGCCACCCGGATCCGGGTCCGACGGCGAAGGCCGCCGCCCCCCGGGGATGAGAACCTCGCAACGGCCGCCTGCGGGCTTACGAGGACGAAGACGGCGCCCGGGACTCGGATGGTGGGTCCCGGGCGCCGTCTCGTGTGAAAGGTCAGCCCTGGTGCGGGTAACGGTGGTCGGTCGGGGGGACGAAGGTCTCCTTGATCGTGCGGGCGTTCACCCAGCGGATCAGGTTGAAGATCGACCCGGCCTTGTCGTTGGTGCCCGAGGCGCGGGCGCCGCCGAAGGGCTGCTGGCCGACGACCGCCCCGGTCGGCTTGTCGTTGACGTAGAAGTTGCCCGCCGCGAAGCGCAGGCGCTCGGAGGCAGAGGCGATCGCGTAGCGGTCCTGGGCGATGACCGAACCGGTCAGCGCGTACGGCGAGACGCTCTCCATCTGGTCGAGGACCGTGTCGAAGTCGGCGTCGTCGTAGACGTGCACGCCGAGGATCGGCCCGAAGTACTCCTTGACGAAGATCTCGTCGGTCGGGTCGCCGGAGACCAGGACGGTCGGCTTGACGAAGTAGCCGGTCGAGTCGTCGTAGGAGCCGGTCAGCACCTCGATCGAGTCGAGTTCGCGGGCCCGGTCGATCGCGGCCTTGTGCTTGGCGAAGGCCCGCTCGTCGATGACCGCGCCCATGAAGGTGGACAGATCGGCGGCCACGTCGCCGATGGTCAGCGACTCGGCCCTGCCGACGAGGTCGTCACGGATCGCCGCCCAGACGGACCGGGGGACGTAGGCGCGCGAGGCCGCCGAGCACTTCTGCCCCTGATACTCGAAGGCGCCCCTGACCAGCGCGGTGGTCAGCACCGCCGGGTCGGCGGAGGGGTGAGCGAGCACGAAGTCCTTGCCGCCGGTCTCGCCGACCAGCCGGGGGTAGGACCGGTAGGAGGCGATGTTGGTGCCGACCGTCGCCCACAGGTGCTGGAAGGTCGCGGTCGAGCCGGTGAAGTGGATGCCCGCCAGCTGCGGGTGGGTGGTCGCGACCTCGGAGACGGCGGAGCCGTTGCCGGTCACCATGTTGATGACGCCGGGGGGCAGGCCCGCCTCCTCCAGCAGGCGCATGGTGAAGTGCGCGGCGAACTGCTGGGTTGGGGAGGGCTTCCAGACGACGACGTTGCCCATCAGGGCGGCCGACGTCGGCAGGTTCCCGGCGATGGCGGTGAAGTTGAACGGCGTGATGGCCAGGACGAAGCCCTCAAGCGGGCGGTACTCCATCCGGTTCCACACCCCGGGCGAGGAGGCGGGCTGGTCGCTGTAGAGCTGACGCGCGTAGGCCACGTTGAAGCGCAGGAAGTCGATCAGCTCGCACGCCGAGTCGATCTCGGCCTGCTGGACCGACTTCGACTGGCCGAGGATCGTGGCGCCGTTGAGCGTCTTGCGGTACGGCCCGGCCAGCAGGTCGGCCGCCTTGAGGAAGATCGCGGCCCGCTCGTCGAACGACAGGGCCCGCCAGGCGGGAGCGGCGGCCAGCGCGGCGTCGATCGCGGCCCGCACGTCGTCGGCGGTCGCCTCAGCCGTACGGCCGAGCACCGAGGCGTGGTTGTGCGGCTGGACCACGTCGAGGAGGGCGCCACCGCCCATCCGCTGCTCGCCGCCGATCGTCATGGTCAGGTCGATTTGGGCCCCGGTCAGCTCCTTGAGGCGGTTCTCCAGTGCGGAGCGTTCCGGGCTTCCCGGGGCGTAGCCGAGGACGGGCTCGTTGACCGGTGCCGGGACGTTGGAGATGGCATCCATCATTTGCCTCCAAGGGCGCGAAGGAAGAAGGCGATGTTGGCCGGGCGTTCGGCGAGGCGGCGCATGAAGTAGCCGTACCAGTCGTCGCCGTAGGGAACGTAGACGCGCATGGTGTGCCCGGCGCCGGCCAGGGCCTGCTGCTTGTCGGTGCGGATGCCGTAGAGCATCTGGTACTCGTAGCCGCCCCGTGAGCGGCCGAAGCGGTCGGCGAGCGTCTCGGTGATCGAGATCAGCCGGTCGTCGTGCGTGGCCACCATGGGGTATCCCTGCCCGGCCATCAGGATCCGAAGACAGCGGACGTAGGCCTTGTCGACCTCGCCCTTGTCCTGGTGGGCCACCGAGGCGGGCTCGGCGTAGGCGCCCTTGACCAGGCGGACCCGCGACCCCTCGTGGGACAGGTCGCGGCAGTCGTCCTCGGTGCGGAACAGGTAGGCCTGCAGGGCGACCCCCGTGGACGGGAAGTCCCCGCGCACCGCCCGCAGGATGGAGAGGGTCGAGTCGACCGTGGTGTGGTCCTCCATGTCGAAGGTCACGCTCGACCCCACGCCCGCCGCGGCCTCACAGATGCGGCGGGCGTTCTCCAGGGCGATCTTGTCACCGTCGGCGCCGAGCGCCTGGCCGACGGCGGAGAGTTTCACGGAGACCTCGGCGCGGGAGCCGAGATCGAGTTCACGCAGCGCGTCGAGCAGCACGACATAGGCGTTGGCGGTCGCGGCCGCGGCGTCGGCGTCCCGGGTCTCCTCGCCGAGGTGGTCGATGGTGACGGCGAGATCGGCGTCGGTCAGCCGCCGGATGGCCTTGACGGCCTGCTGGACGTCCTCACCCGCCACGAAGCGGTCGACGACCTTGCGGGTCAGCGGAACGCCGGAGACCGCGCGCCGTACCAGCGGCATCCGCGACCCGGCGAGAAGAAGGGAACCGAGCATGCTTCTAGACTAAAACGGACGTTCCGTCAACCCCATGTGCATCTGCCACGACCGGTGTGATCGTATTTCATACAGATGTACAACAATGGGGGAGTGCTACAGGAGACAGTCGACGAGATCGCCGACCGGGTCGGGGCCTCGGCCACCATCGAGGACCGCTCGCTGCAGCTTCTCGCCTACGCCGCGCAGAGCGGTGACATCGACACGGTCCGCCAGGAGTCGATTCTGCGCCGCCGCGCGACCTCGGAGGTGCGTGCCTACTTCGAGGGGTACGGCATCGCGGGCGCGAAGGGGCCGGTGCGCATCCCCGCCGACGCCGAGCTCGGCGTGCTGGCCAGGGTCTGCGTGCCGCTGCGCTACCACGGTGTGACCTACGGCTACCTGTGGCTGCTCGACGACGGCACCCTCGACGACGGTACGCTCGCCTCGATCTCCGGCCTCGTGGCCCAGGCCGCCGCCACGCTCGCCCAGGACGCCCGCCGCCGTCAGCACCTGGGCAGGAGTCTGCGGGAGCTGTTCTCCTCCGACGCCGAGGAGCGCGCGCAGGCGCTGGCGCGGCTCGACGTGACGGGCCCGGTGACGGCGGTCGCGGTCAGGACCTCGCCCGACCGGGTGGCCGCCCTCTGGACGCTGCCGAGGACCGTGCTCGCCGACCCGGGGCCGCTCACCTCGGGGGAACCCGCCGCCGCCCTGCTCGTCCCCTCGGGCCAGGCGATCGAGCTGGCGTCGAGGGTCCAGGGCATGTACGGCACGGCCGCCGGGGTGGGCGGTTCGCGGGAGGATCCGGTCCAGGCCTGGCGGAGCTGGCAGGAGGCCGTACGGGCGCTCAGGGTCGCCGGGCGGGTGCCCGAGTTCGCCCCGGTCGCGGCCTGGTCCGGGCTGGGCGTCTACCGGATGCTCACCCGCCTGTCCCGGGCCGAACTGGGGGAGCTGGCGGGGGAGGTCACCGGGCTGCTCGGTGATGCGGACGCGGCCAGGACCGTCGAGGGGTACCTCGACCGGGCCGGCCACGTCCAGGAGTCCGCCGCCGCGCTCGGCGTGCACCGCCAGACGCTCTACTACCGTCTGGGCAAGGCCGAGCGGCTCACGGGCCGTGACCTGGCCGACGGACAGGAACGGCTGCTGGTCCACCTCGCCCTCAAGGCCGCCCACCTGCTCTGAGCTCCGGACCCCGCCCACGGGAGGGGGTCGAGCCGCGACCCCGGACGGCCCGCCCCGCCACCGGGCCGGGCCCCGCTCACAGGAGGGCGTCGAGGGAGCCCGAGCGCACGTGGCCGTGGAGCAGGCGCAGCAGTGAGGCCCACCGCTCCCGGTCCTCCTCGCCGAGCGGTGCCAGCAGGGCCTCGCGCACCCGCAGTTCCTCCCGGCGGGCGCGTTCGAACACCTCCCGCCCCTCGGGCGTCACGGTGAGCAGGTAGCGGCGGCGGTCGGAGGGGTCGCGTTCCCGTCCGGCCCATCCGGCCGCCACGAGCCGTTCGGCCATGTCCACCATGTCGCTGGGATCGACGCCCAGGAGGGCGCCCGCGGCCCGCTGCACGATGGGTCCGTGGTCGGTCAGGACCGCGAGCACGGCCACGTCCCAGCGGTTCAGGCCCAGCTCGGCGAAGCGTTCCGTCAGCCGTCTGCGCACGGCGAGGGCGAGGTTGGACAGAACGAAGACGTCCTGCTCCAGGAGGCTCTGGGAGAAGGGTGGAACTGTCATGCCCATACCGTAGGATAGTTCCAATCATTGGTAGTTACCAACGAATGAGGCACGACCATGGACGCACTCCATCCGCGACTGCTCGTGGATGACTTCCCCGGGACCTTCCGCTTCTACCGGGGCCTTCTTGAGGGGGTCGCCGGGGCGACCCCGGCCAGGGGCGCGGAGGAGGGTCCCTACGCCAGCTGGGACCTGGACGGGCAGACCCTCCTTTCGCTGTACGACCGCGCGGCGATGGCGGCCGACGTCGGCGCCCCCGCCCCCGCGCCGCGATCCCCGGGGCAGGACGTGACGGTCCTGGTGCTGCGGGTGCCCGCGGGCGAGGGTGTCCTGGAGGCCGCCGCCGAGACCGGTGAGTGCCACGGCGGCACCCTCGTGGCGGCCGCGCGCGCCCTCCCCGGCTGGGGGCCGACACTGCGCGC
Source organism: Streptosporangium sp. NPDC000239 (assembly GCF_040300765.1). NCBI lineage: Bacteria > Bacillati > Actinomycetota > Actinomycetes > Streptosporangiales > Streptosporangiaceae > Streptosporangium > Streptosporangium sp. NPDC000239. Next base: position 254,683 of record NZ_JBEPEI010000006.1, read on the forward strand.
CGCCCACCTGCGTGACCCCGAGGGCAACCTGGTCGAGCTCCAGTCGTACTGACCGGAGAGGGTCACCCGAGTCCGCGCAGGAGGCGGGCGCGAGCGGGGGCGTCACCGGGGCCGCCCCGCTCGGCCAGCCGCTCGGCGACGTGGCGGCGGTGCGCCTCGTCCACGTTGCCGCCGTACTTGAACTTGCCGACGACCTCCCTGATCCTCAGCCGCAGGCCGAGGATGCCCCTGAGGCGGCGCCCGTGCACGGACGGGTCCGCGAGCGCGCCGTCCGCCTCAAGGCGGGCGAGCTGGGCCCTGAGGATCTCCGCCTTCTCCTCCGCGCCGGAGACGATCTCGGCGTCGCAGACGAGCTGGACGGCGGCGTAGTAGGTGGTGGGGACGCCCATGCGGGGGTCCTCTCCGTCCTCGGGCAGGATCTTCCACGCTCCGGGGACGTAGGCCCAGTCGCCGGCGACGGAGAGCACCACGGCGGGGTTCTCCTCGACGGCGGCCCAGATCGGGTTGGGCCTGGCCAGATGGAGCAGGACCGTGCGCTCGCCGGTGAGCAGGAACTGGGTCGGCACGACCACCGGGACCTCACGCCCCCGCCCGGCGGCGATCAGATGGCCGAACTCGTTGGCCCTGACGAACTCCAGCGCCTCGTCCTCGGTCGCCGCGTCCCATGGATGAATCAACATGCGGATAAACGTATGCCTATCCAATGGGCGGGGCAAGAAGGGCCGGGACCCTCCCCCTCCGGAGGTTCCCGGCCCGTGCCGTACGGCGGCGGCCTCAGCGCTGGACGGCCATCGCGTTCTCGTAGACCTGGACCAGCTCCTGGCCGATCCGCTCCCAGGAGTAACGCGAACGCGCCCGGTCCGCCCCCGCGAAACCGATCGCGGTGCGGCGGGTCGAGTCGGCGAGCAGCTCACGGGTGAGGCGGGCGGCCTGCGCGGGCCGGTCGGCGGGCACCAGCAGCCCGGTCACCCCGTCCACCACCGAGTCCAGGTGGGCGCCGACCGCGGAGGCGACGACCGGGACGCCGCACGCCATGGCCTCGATCGCCACGACCCCGGACGGTGCCTCCCGGGGCAGTGAGACGACCACGTCGGCGCTGCGCATCAGCTTGGGGATCGAGGAGTGCGGCACCTGGCCCAGCAGGGTGACACGGTCCTCGACGCCGACCTCCTTGGCCAGCAGCATCACCCGGTGCGCGTCGGCGTCGTGCTCCAGGTCACCGGCCGGGGATCCGCCCGCGACGACCAGCTCGGCGTCGGGGATCCCCGCCAGCGCGCGCACCGCGGTGTGCACGCCCTTGTACGGGCTCAGCGGCCCCACGTGCAGCAGCCGGGGCCGGGTGCCCCTGGCCGCCGCCGGGCCTTGGCGCCGGAAGCGCTCGACGTCGACGCCGCAGGGGATCACCGCGATGTTGCGGCGCGGTACGCCCATGCGGATCAGCGTCGACTCCTCGTCGCCGCACCCGGCGATCACCACGCTCGCCCGGCGGCCGATCGCCCGCCGCAGCTTGACCTTCCTGGCGTCCTGGCCGTCCTCGCCGCCGAAGGTCTGGGTGAACGGCACGCCGAGGCCGCTGGCCCCGGCGATGGCGGCCAGCCCGCCGGTCCAGGAGTGCGCGTGGATGACGTCGGGGCGGTCCTGGCCCCAGCGCCGCATGAGCTGCTCGCCCAGGTCGGACAGGTAGGGCAGCAGGCCGTCCTCGGGGAGGTCCTGCGCGGGGCCCGCGGGAAGGCACTCCAGCGTGACGCCGGGGGAGAGGCGGACCTTCGGCCTGTCGGCGTCGGAGTGCCTGCGGGTGTAGATCGTGACCTTGTGCTCGCGGCCGAGCTCACGGGCGACGGCCATCAGGTAGGCCCGCTGCGAGGCGAGGTCGTCCTTGCCCTGGGGGGCGGAGGGAGTGTCCGAGGAGACGAATGCGATGTTCACGGCACACCTCTGGGAGGAGATAGGCATGGAAAAGCCTGGAATCCTTCAGGGGTGCCTGCTTCTTAGGCACTCATCTGCGACGCCCATCACCATACCCAACTCCCAGACTCGGGCAAACCTCTGAATTGCCCTGAATTCCATGGGGTTGTCATACGACGCGCAGTGCGAGGATCACGATCTCGTCCCACACCCGGCCGCCGGAGAAGGCGTGCCGGTCCTCCTCGACCGCCTTGACCACGGTCGCGGGCGCCTGACCCGCGCAGCGCGCCAGCACGTCCGCCAGACGGGTCTCACCGTAGGCCTCCCCCTGGTCGTTCTGCGAGGCGACCAGCCCGTCGGAGTAGAACACCAGGGTCTGGCCCGAGGTCAGCGTGATCTCCTCGGTGAGGATCTCCGCCTCCGGGGCGATGCCGAGCGGCACGCCTCCTCCCGCGGTGAAACGCACCCCGCCGTCCGCCTGGAGCAACGCCGCCGGGTGGTGCCCGGCCCCGGCCAGCATGATCCTGCGGGCCCTGACGAACCCCGCGACGGCCATCACGAACATCCCGCTGTTCTGCGCGACCAGCGCGTGGTTCAGCCTGCGCATGGCCTCGACGGGGTCGGACTCCCACACGCTCAGCACCCGCAGCCCGTTGCGCACCATGGCGGTGACGGAGGCGGCCTCCTCGCCCTTGCCCGCGGCGCCCCCGAGCGCGAAGCCCCACCCGTCCCGCACCGGGAAGACGTCGTAGAACTCGGCGCCGACCGGGCTCGACCCCGCGTGGTAGATCGCCGCCGCCTCGACCCCCGGGATGTCCGGCAGGTTCTTGGGCACCACGCTGGTGCGCAGCGCGTCGGCCGCCTGGGAACGGGTCTGGAAACTGCGCCTGGCGCGCAGCGCGAGCCCCAGGTGAGCGCCGATCTCCTCCATCAGCCCCAGGTCGGCCAGGGAGAACGGCTCGCGGTCGCGCAGCCGTACCAGGGTGAGGGCGCCCAGCGCGCCCGCCTCGCCCTGGATCGGCACGACCAGCAGCGAGGCCGCGCCCATGACCCGCAGCAGCGGCGGTCCGCCGGGGACCTCGCCGAGCAGCGACTCGTCCTCAAGCATCTCGTGGACCACGCCCGAACCCCCGGTCAGCACGTGAGCCACGGTGGGCGCGGTCAGCGGCGTCAGCCCCTCGACGAGGCGGACCAGTTCGGTCACCGGCTTGTCGCTCGGCCCCAGCACGACCGCGCGCCTGGGCACCCCGTCACGGACCACGTCGGCGATCACCCAGTCGGCGGTCTCCGCGGCCAGCAGCCGCGCCGCCCTGGTGACGGTCACCGGCTGGCGCAGGCTCTCCTCGTCGAGCAGCAGGCGGGTCATCCTGGCCAGCAGCTCCTGGCGGCGCGCGGCGGCCATGACCAGGGACGCGTCCGAACGGTCGACCGGCCCCGGGGGGTCGCCCGCGACGTGCGCCTCCAGCGGCAGGATCACGACCGCGGTCATCTCCTGCGGCTCGCCGGGCATGGTCAGCCGGATGACCGCCAGCTGCACCGTGTGCGCGCGGCCCTGGTGGGTCAGCCGGGTCTGGAACGTCGCGCTCTGCCCTCCCTGCTGCACGGCCGTCAGGTGCGAGCGGAAGGCCGCCCGCCGCGAGACGTCGACCAGCAGCGGGAAGGACCGGCCGATCAGGTAGCCCGCCGGGCTGCCCAGCATCCGCGAGGTCTCCGCGCTGATCCGCCTGACCACCCCCGAGGCGTCGAGCACCACGACCGGCACCGGGAAGGAGCGGAAGACCTGCCGCAGCAGCTTGAGCTCCCGCTGCGAGCCGCTCTCCCGGTCGCCGGAGCGTCTGGGCGCCTTGCGCAGCTCACGCAGGGCCGACTCCAGCAGCTCACGGGCGGTGTCGAGCTCCGCCAGGGCCGCGTCGAGTGTGGACCGGGGGTCGGCGGGGTAGGCGGACCTAGCCTCGCGCAGGGAGGAAACCCTGGAGGCGAGCGCGCTCAGCGCCTGCTCCAGCGTGTTGAGGCCAATGGCGTCGGTCAATGCTCGTCCTCGTCGGCGGCCGGGGACCGGGCGGTCCCGTCGTAGACGGTACGTCACCCGGCGGGGTCGGATCGATGCGCGGTCGGATAGTGATTAAGTTAGCGAAACAGATAGGGGGACCCGCACCATGGACATGGTCACTCCCATTCTCGCCCGTGACCTCGCCGCTCTCGGCAGGGTCAGCGAGGAGACGTCGAGTGAGAGCGTGCTGCGCGGGCTGACCACCACGCTCGCGGGCGGGGTCCCCGGATGCGCGGGCGGCTCAGCCGAGCTGTGGCGGGGGGAACGCGTGGTCGTCTCCGCCTCGCACAGCGAGCTCATCCTGCTGGTCGACAGCGAGGCCGACCTGGGGGAGGGGCCCTCCGCGGAGGTCCGTGAGACCGGCCGCCCGGTGATCGTCCAGGACGTGCTGCGCGACTCCCGCTGGCCCGCCTACGCCGGGATGGCGGTCCGCTGCGGCGTCCGCACCGTGCTGTCCATGCCGATCACCGTCGAGCGCTCCGTCCTGGTCCTCGGCCTGTACGGCGTGCTCCCCGGGGTGTTCGCGGCCAGGAACGTCCCCCCGCTGGCGGACATGCTCGCCGAGCAGGTGACCGTGGCGCTGGCCAACATGTGGGACTACGACGAGGTCAGGACCGACGCGGCGCAGATGCAGGAGGCGCTGGCGGGCCGGGCGGTCATCGACCAGGCCAAGGGCATCATCATGAAGTCCAGTGGCTGCTCGGCCGAGGCCGCCTTCGACGAGCTGCGCAGGATCTCCCAGCACCACCAGGTGAAGGTGGCCGACCTGGCCAGGCTGCTGGTCGAGGAGCACCAGCGCAACCAGCGCTCCTCATGAGGCCCCAGGACCCGCGACGGCGGGGAACCCTCAGCCGAACGCGGCCAACGCGTCGTCGACCGTGTCGTAGAGCGGCAGCCGCTGGGCCAGCCCGGTGATCCACATCACCTTGGTCTTGGCGTACTCGACGCCGATGAGCGCGAACCTGACCTCGGCGTTCGTGCTGAGCTGCCAGTGATGGACGATCAGGCCGAGGGCGCGGGAGTCCATGAAGGTCACCCCGCTCAGATCCAGCGCCATCTCGGGGCCGTGCTCGCTCACCTCGGCGGCCAGGTAGTCGGCGAACTGGTCCCTGGTCGTCGCGTCGAGCAGGCCGGTCACCCGGATCACGTTGATTCCGCCGACAAGCGCCGACGTCAGGGTCAGCGCCGCCGCTCTCTCACCGTTCTCCGACACCGTCACTCAGGTCCTCCTAGCCCGTTCGATTAGCAACCTTACTGTTACCTGCGGGCGAGCAATACTCCCGGAATCGGGGTAATACTAGAACCGAGGTCCAGCAGAGGGCCTCGCCTTGAGAAACGTCGAGGCGATGCCGTCTGCCCGGACACTGTTCCGCGTGTGGCGTCGCTCGACAGTCCCACCAGGGAGCAGCGATGTCTGTCCAGGCCCTCGAAATCACCGAGATGACCGCCGAGGATCTCCTCGCCGAGATGGCGCTTCCGGAGGTCTCCGGCTACCGCGCCGAGCGGCTGCGCGAACGCCTCGTCGAGATGCACCGGCCGCTCGCCATGGAGATCGCCCGCCGCTACCGCTACCGCGGCGAACCGCTCGAAGACCTTCTGCAGGCCGCCTACGTCGGGCTGATGAAGGCGATCAACGGATTCGACCCCACCCTCGGCCACGCCTTCCGCGGCTACGCGGTGGTCACGATGACCGGCGAGGTCAAGCGTCACTTCCGCGACCGCACCTGGGCGATCCGGGTGCCGCGCGTCTACCAGGAGCGCAGGGCCGAGCTGAACCGGCTGGTCGCCGACCTCAGCCAGGACCTCGGCCGTTCCCCGACGGTCGCCGAACTCGCGGCGAAGATGAACATCTCCGAGGAGGACGTCCTGCTCACCCTGGACGCCTCCGCGGCCTACAGCGCGCTGTCGCTGGACGCGCCGCTCGGGGCGGACGACGACGCCGCCGCGCTCGGCGACGTCATCCCCGACCAGGACGACGCCGTGGGCATGCTCGTCGACCGCGAGGCGGTCATGCCGCTGATCGACAAGCTGCCGCCGCGGGAGAAGAACATCCTGCTGCTGCGCTTCTTCGGGAACATGACCCAGGCGGAGATCGCGGCCGAGTTCGGAATCTCCCAGATGCACGTTTCCCGTATCCTGCGGAAGGTTCTGGACCGGCTTCGCGCCGACCTGGTCGCCGAATGCTGAATACACCGGCCCTCATCGGGCACCCAAACCGGCGACGGAGCGATGTGGCATAGGGTGCGGTTGAAATGATCCCCAGGTGCTGAGAAAGACGGCGCGGTGGGACAGGGGAGGCGGATCTCGCGTGAACGAGGACGGTGTTCGTCCGGCTCGCTTTCTGGCGAGCGGCGACCGTTCCCGGCTTCCCCCCGCCGGAGCCCCCGTGGCGGAACTGGCCTTCTGCCTGCCCGACCTGCCCGACGTGCGGGACTTCGCCGCCGTGCAGGCCGTACAGGGCGGGATGGCCCGCGAGAGACTGGCCGACTTCCTCGTGGCGGTGAACGAGGTGGCCACCAACGCCGTCACACACGGTCACCCCACCGCCAAGGCCGTGATGCGGATATGGTCCACGGGCCGCACCCTCGTCGTCGAGGTGCACGACGAGGGGCGGTGGACCCCCGAGACTCCCCCCGGCGAGACGGCTCCCGCCCCCTACGCCACCAGCGGCATGGGCCTGTGGGTGGCCCGGATGGTCAGCTCCGACATCAAGTTCGAGACCGGGGCCGCGGGCACGTTCATCACGATGTCCTTCAAGGTCTGAGGCGGCTTCCGGCCGCGCCCGGTTCAGGACTGACTTCCTCCGCGCTCATCCCGGCCCTGCTCGTTCAGGGCCCTTAAGGGGCCCGTCCAGAGGCCCGCCCCCGGGTACGGCGTCGGCTTCGAGAACCCCGCAAAGGCCGTTCACCCGCGCGACCGTGCGCGGGTCCGGCGGGGAGGACGAGCCCGAGCCCGCGGTTCCCGGAGGACCGGGGACCACGGGCTCGGGCATTCGGCGGGTCAGCGTCTGCGGCGCCAGGTTCCGCCCGCCGTTCCCACCCCGCCCTGATGGAGCGCGAGAAGCAGCAGGCCGCCAAGGATGAACGTGGTGCCGGTGATGCCGCCGATCCTGGTGTTGATCAGGTCGAGCAGCAGGCCGAGACCGAAGACGACGGCGGCGGCGATCGCCAACATACGTCACCTCCTCCCGGCGGGCAGGCCTTCGGGGCTTCCCGCGGACGACATGTCGAGCAGCCGGTCGAGCAGCGCGCGGTAGTCACGCAGGGCCGTGCGCAGGTCCTCGGTGTCGCTTCCCCGTGCCCCCTCGGTGTTCTTCCAGCGTTCCCGCAGGCCGGCGGAGCGGGCCTCCAGCGCGGCGCGCAGGCGGTCGCCGACCTCGGCGACAAGGGAGTCGGCACGCTCGACCGAGTCACGGGGGTCGTCGACGAAGCCTGCCTGGACCTCCTGCCAGCGACGCCGTACCTCGTCGGGGTCCTGGTCGAGCAGCGCGCCCTCCCGCGGGGCCTCTTCGGCCCGGGTCCGGGGTGTCTCCGAGGCGGGGGGACCGGCCTCCGGTGAGAGATCGGCCGGGTGGGCCGGGTCGGGCGTGTCACCGGTGAGGGGACGGCTGTCCGTGCCGGGGAGTCCTTCGGGCGTCCGGAACACGGAGGTCACCTCCTCGGCGCGCTGGGAGGGGACGCCCGCCGTCTCACCGGCGCCTCCGTGGACGAGACGGTCCTGGTCGTTTCCTGATCGGTTCTTCATCTCAGATCACTGTCCTCGCACGTCGCGTCGGGCGGTCTGGTCCTGGGGAGTGCGCACGGCCGGTCGCGTCGAACGGCCGTCGGGGGTTTCGAGCAGTTCCTCGAACAGGACGCGGTAGTGCACCATCGCCTGCCTGAGCTCCTCGGTCGAGGCCTCCTGGTGCGCGGCCCTGCCGCTGATCGCGTGGGCCTGCCGGTAGTGGTCGAGGGTACGGCCGTGCGCGACCGACAGGTCGGACAGCCGCTGCTCGAAGTCCTCGGTCGGGTATCCCCGCTCCGCCATCACCGAGGTCACCAGGTGGTCGGCCTCGGTCACGGCGAATCCGGGGGCGTCGACGAAGCGCTCCTGGACCTCCATCCACTTCCTGGCGTAGCCGTCGCGGGCCTGAGGGGCGAGCGGGCGGATCTCAAGGCCGCTGAAACGCTGTTCACGCGCCAGAAGCTCCTGCTCGGCCTCGCGCCGGTTGTCGCGTTCCCGTACGGTTCTGTCGTATTCGGGGCCGAATCGATCACGAAGTCGGTGCCGGCGCCGCTGCTGCAGTACGGCGGAGCCGACTGCGATGACCGCCACCACCGCGACCACGATCACGACCACCCAGATCACGGTGGACATGTCTGCCTCCGGTTGTGTAAGCGTCTGTCCCCGTGCGCTGCCCCAGGGATTCACTCCAAAACCGGCCACTGTCGCTAGTGATTCGTCGCAGAAAACACGTTTTATATGGATTTATCGGGCAGGTAGGACTGTTCCGTGCCGGTCGCCGGGAGAGCGGTGATCCGGGCGTCGTCAGGTGTCGAGGGCCGCGCGCGCCTCGGCGGAGAGCCGTCCGACGAGCGAGCCCTCCGGGGACGCGGGCACCTCGGTGAAGCCCGTCTCGGGGTCGTAATCGACGTCCAGCCCCGCCGCGACCAGCCGGTCCGCCCAGCGCAACGCCGTGTTGCGCTTCTCCACGGGGATCGCGCGCCCCTGCGCGATCGACGAGAGGTTGCGCAGGTTCGTCGCGGGCCCGGACTGGCCATGCGCGCGCTCCAGCTTCCACGGGATGGCCCGCGAGTGGTCGAGCATCGGCTTCGACAGGCCCGCGGCCCGTTTGGCCTGCAGGACCCCCGATTCGCTCACCCCGAAGTGGGCCGCGAGCTCGGCGTTGGACAACCCCTGCCCGGCCAGCCGCCGCAGTTCCTCATGGTCGATCAGCGCCTTTCGCCCCACCCGTAGTCAGCCCCTCACCCGTCCACGCTCGCTTTGAGTGCGCGATCCCGTCTGATCTCAGGTAAGCTACCTGATGTTCAGCCCACAGGGCCGACAAACCGGGACGTAGCGCAGCTTGGTAGCGCACTTGACTGGGGGTCAAGGGGTCGCAGGTTCAAATCCTGTCGTCCCGACCAGGTTTCCACTGGTCAGCGAGGGTGTCTCTCACATGGGAGGCACCCTTTTCGCGTACTGAGGTACCAACTGAGGGCTGGCCGGGAGGGCACAACAGTATTCACTGTCTGCTGTCGAACGGCTACTCATTGCTATGAAGGGTGGCGTCTGCATCCCGCCGACACCCCCCAGCAAGGAGTGACCATGAACAGGTTCACCCGATGGGCGGCGCTCACGGCCGCCGCCGTCACCGTCAGCACCGGACTGGCCATGCCCGCGTCCGCCGCGACGGCCCCCGCCACCCAGGCCACCACCGCCCGGGACGGCTTCGTCTGCCCCCTGATCGCCGCGGTCTGCGCCTTCTCCCAGCCCGGAGGCGTAGGCCGGCGCGTCATACTCGTCAACGGCCGCGCACGCATCGTCCCGCCCCTGCGCAGTGCGGCCAACAACTCCGCGGAGTTCTGGTGCTTCTACTCCGAGCCCGGCTTCAGGGGCGAGCGGCGCGAGGTCTCCGCCGGGGAGACGGTTGAGGACTTCGGCTTCGCCGTCAACTCCGCCAAGCCCGGGCTGTGCTCCGAGCAGTAGATCCACCTTCTCCGGCGCGGCGCCACAGACCGGACAGGCCGTGGCGCCGCGCCCCGGGGAACGACCGGGGAGGAACCGCCGAATCCGCCGCGGCGTCGCCGAGTCGTTCTCATGAGTGCCCGGGTGATCCCCGGCTACATCGTGCGATGGATCGGCCGGGGGTCGGAGGCCCGAGGGCGCCCTGCGTCCACGGCACCGCGCTCGTGGAGGACCGTGCGACGTTGCGGATCCCGGGCTGACTGCGGGCGTACCGGCTGGCACACGGCGCGATCCACGCGGACGAGACCGGCGTCGGCCTGCGCCGTCTCGCCGTGCACGGCGGCCCGTGGAACGCCGGGGCCGCCGGGGCCGCCGGGGCCACGGTCTGATAGCCGCTCATGTTCGTCGTCGCCCACCGGTTCGTCCTCCGGCGTACCGCCCGGCCGGGCGGGCACACCGTGCGATTCCCCGCGCGCCGAAGCGGGAGGGGAGGGGCTCGGCCGCGGAGCGAGGCGGCCGGGTGGCTCTCGTCCGGCCGTCGTCCGGCTCGCGACGATCTCCGCGGCGAGAAGGCCGGCGTGGACCTCCAGACGGCCCGCGCCGCTGAACAGGTCCACCCCCAGCCTCGCCTCGACCTTCCTGATCCGGTGGTAGACGGTCGCACGGTGGAGATACAGGTCCGCCGCGACCTGCTTGACGTTCCCCGCCGTGGTCAGGAACGCCCTGAGGGTCCGGACGAGGTCCTCCGCCGACTCGTCTTCGAGAAGCCGTCGCAGGGACGGGCTGATGAAGTGGCACATGAGGACGTCCGTGGGCACCGCGGCGAGCCCGCGCATGTGCGCGGTTCTCTCCCAGTGGACGACCTGGTGCTTCCAGCCCATGCCCTCGGCCAGGTCCAGGCTCTGCCTGGCCTGCCAGACGGCGACGCTCGCGCGATCGGTCACGATCGTGCTGACGGCGACGAGCCACGGGAGGTCGGTGCCGTTGCGCCGGGACCGGAAGATCAGGTCGACGGTCTTCGTCGCGAGCCGCCCCGGCAGGGTCGTCTGGACGTCGCGCGGGTGAGGCGCCAGCAGCGCGAAGCTGACGGAGCCGCTGAACGCGATGAGGCACCGGTCACGGAGATGGTCCTCGGCGAAGCGGTTCATGACGGCGGTCAGCCGTCGTTGCGCCGCCGATCCCGACGAATCCGGGTCAAGCACCGCGGGCATCGAGAGCGCGAGGCAGACGAAGGTACCGTCGTGCAGCAGCCTTCCGCCGCCGATGGCCTGGCCCAGCAGTGAGTCCAGCCCGTCCAGGTCTCCCGAGGCGAAGGCCCGGCCGACGTGGTCGTCCGCCCATTCGGGCGACACGAGCAGCCCGGCCGCCTCCAGCGAGCAGACGGTGGCCTCCGCGATCCGTCCCACGCTCTCGATCCGCTCGGGGGAAAGCGGCCCTCTCACGCAGGTGATCCAGAGCAGCAGCGACGGCGCCGAACCAGGTGATCGCACCGGGATCACCAGCATCAGGGGCATCCCGAGGTCGGCGCCCCCGCCGATGTAGACGGGTTCGGAGATCAGGGCCACCGAGCGCGCGCTCAGCCCGAGATGCCGAGGCGAAACCGCCTCGGCGAGGTGCTCGTCCGCGGAGGAGCTCGGCATCGACCGGGCGATCCGGTTCAACTGCACGTCGGTGACCTCGACCGGCACGTCCAGTGACGCGCCGAGAGAATGCACCAGCTCGTGGAGGTGCTGAGTGAGGACGCCGTTCACGCCGCCCCCTTCCGCCGGAGAGCCTTCCGTTCCGCTCTGACCGCCGGCACAGCGATCAGCTCCCGCCGGTCGCGGGCGGGGTACCGGACGCCGATCTCGACGACGCGGCCACACCGGCGGACAGGGTGGCGCCGACGCGGGTCGACCGCGTCGGCCGGATCGCACCGTCGTGGATGCCCTCCGCCCAGTGGCAGGCGACTCGATGGGCGGCGGTCGTCCCCGGAACCTCGATGGCCCGCAGCTGCGGGCGCTCGGTGTCGCAGCGGGTCTGCTGCCTCCACGGGCAACGGGTGCTGAACCGGCATCCGGGCGGCGGGTCCGCCGGGCTGGGCAGATCACCGTGGAGCAGGATCTGCTCGCGAGAGTCCTCATACCGGGGGTCGGGCTGCGGCACGGCGGACAGCAGCGCCCGCGTGTAGGGGTGCAGCGGCTCGGCGAACAGCTCCGCGGTGGGCGCCTCCTCCACCATCCCGCCGAGGTACATCACCCCGATCCGGTCGCTCACGTGCCTGATCACGGCGAGGTCGTGCGCGATGATCAGGTAGGTCAGTCCGTACGCGGCCTGGACGTCCTCAAGGAGGTTGATGACCTGCGCCTGGACCGACACGTCCAGGGCGCTGACGGGCTCGTCCGCGACGATCAGCTGCGGCTCGACCGAGAGCGCCCTGGCGATGCCGATGCGCTGACGCTGCCCTCCGGAGAACTCGTGCGGGTACTTGCGCAGCGCCGTCCGCGGCAGTCCGACCGAGTCGAGCAGTTCGTCGAGACGCCCGGAGACGTCTCCCTTCGCCAGCCCGTGCGCGGCCATCCCCTCACGGAACATCTGCTCGACGCTCTGCCGGGGGTCCAGGCTCCCCAGCGGATCCTGGAAGACCATCTGCATGTGGCGGCGCTGGCGGCGCAGCGCCTCACCGCGCAGCGACCGCAGGTCGACCCCGCCGAAACGGATCTCCCCCGAGGTCACGGGGGTCAGCTGGAGCACGGCGCGCCCGAACGTCGACTTGCCGCACCCCGACTCCCCGACCAGGCCGTAGGTCTCCCCGCGCATGATCCTCAGGTCGACGCCGTCGACCGCGTGGACGTGGCCGACGGTCCGGTCGACGAGCGTCCCCCGGCGGATCGGAAAGTGGACCTTGAGGTCGCGGACGTCGAGGAGAGGCTGCTCCTCGACGTCCGGTCGGGTCGGAACGGCGGCCGTCGTCATGGAGTCTTCTCCTTCGCCACGATGATCGGATCGGGCAGCGGGTGGTGGCAGCGCGATCGCCGCTCGCCGTCGGCCGACCAGGCCGGCTCCTCCCGGAAGCAGAGGTCGGTGGCGACGCGACAGCGCGGCGCGAAGGCGCACCCCTGCGACCAGGGTATGTTGTCGGCGACAGAACCCGGGATTGGGCGCAGCCGATTCTCCCCGTCGTCCAACGACGGCACGGACTCCAGCAGCCCCCCGGTGTAGGGATGCCGGGGCGCGTCGAACAGCGAATAGCGGTCCGCCCGTTCGACGATGCGTCCGCCGTAGAGCACGTTGACCGTGTCGCACAGGCCGGCGACGACGCCGAGGTCGTGGGTGATCATGATCAACGAGGTGCCCGAGCCGATGACGAGCTCCTTCAGGAGCGCGAGGATCTGGGCCTGGATCGTGACGTCCAGCGCCGTGGTCGGCTCGTCCGCGATCAGCAGCCGCGGTTCGCAGGCCAGGGCGATGGCGATCAGCACACGCTGACGCATGCCACCGGAGATCTGGTGCGGATACTCGTGCATCCGCCGGGCGGGATCGGGGATGCCGACGCGTTCCAGCATCTCCTGCGCCCGCCGCGTCGCCTGGGACCGGTTCGCCCGGCGGTGGCGCCGGATGACCTCCGTCACCTGCACTCCCAGCGGCACGACGGGGTTCAGCGAGGACAACGGGTCCTGGAAGATCATCGCCACGTCGGTGCCACGACGGTCGCGCAGCTCCCGGTCGGGCAGCGAGAGCAGGTCCACGCCGTCGAAGAACGCCCTGCCGCTGACGCGGGTCCCCCGGCGGGGCAGGAGCCCCATGACGGCGAGCGAGGTCACGGACTTGCCGCAGCCCGACTCGCCGACCAGGCCGACGACCTCGCCGGGACGGACCTCGAACCCGACCCGGTCCACGGCGGTGAAGGGCTCCTGGCCGGGCCGTGAGAAGGTGACCGACAGGTCTTCGACCACCAGCAGCGGGTCCGCTCCGTGCCGGGCCCCGTGCGCACGCGCGTTCATCTCCGTCACCTCCGGGTACGGGGGTCGAGGGTCTCGCGAAGCGACTCTCCCATCAGCGTGAAGCCCAGGGCGACGACGATGATGCACAGCGCCGGGTAGATCGCGAGGTGCGGGAACGAGTTGAAGTACTGCTGCGCGCCGCCCAGCATCTGCCCCCACTCCGGCCGGCCGTCGTCGGGGTTGCCCAGCCCGAGGAAGGACAGGGCGGCGGCGTCGAGGATGGACACGGCCAGGCTGAGGGTCGCCTGCACGATCACCGGCCCGAGCGCGTTGGGGACCATGTGCCGGAACACGATGGCCCCCGGCTTCACGCCCAGCGCCCGCGCGGCCAGCACGTGGTCGGTGTCGCGCTGCACCAGCATCGATCCGCGCATGAGCCGGGCGAAGACCGGCACCTGCACGATCGCGATGGTGAGGATCAGGGTCCACTCGCTGGGGTGGGCGAACAGCGCCGCGATCGAGAAGGCCATCAGCAGCGACGGGATCGCCAGCATCACGTCCACCGCCCGCATCACGAGCATGTCGACCTTGCCGGCGAACACGCCCGCGACGAGGCCGAGCGCGATGCCGCCGACGAAACCGCCGAGTGTCGCCATCACCCCGACGACGAGGGTCTGCTGGGCCCCGGCGACCAGCCGGGACAGCAGATCACGACCGGCGGGGTCCCCGCCCAGCGGGAACCCCTCCTGCGGGAGCGGAACGGGGTTCGACTGGGCGCGTACCTGGTCGAGGAGCAGCGGGGCGGCCGGGTCGTGCGGCGCCAGCACCGGCGCGGCGATCGCGACAAGGACGAACACGAATGTGATCACCGAGCCGATCAGGAACGCCGGCTGGCGCAGCAGCCGCCTCAGGGTCTGCGCGCCCGGTCGTGCGGTCGCGGTACGGCGGCGCGGAACGGCCGGGGCGGTGGTCACGGCGTCCTCACTCTCGGGTCGCACAGCGCGTAGGCGATGTCGACGACGATGTTGATGACCAGGTACAGGACGGCGGCGATCATGATGAGGGCCTGCAGTACCGCGTAGTCGCGTGTGGAGAAGGCCAGTGCCATCGACTGTCCCAGCCCGCGGTAGTTGAAGACGGTCTCGGTGAGCACGGCTCCGGCGAACAGGCCGCCGGCCTGCAGCCCGATCACCGTGATCACCGGCAGCAGCGAGTTGCGCAGCACATGGCGCCCGGCGACCGTCGGGTTCCGCAGACCCTTGGAGTTCGCCGTGCGGACGAAGTCCTGCTGGAGCGTCTCGGCGACGGACGCCCGGGTCAGCCGGAAGATCACGGCGAAGGGGATGATCGTCAGGGCGATCGTCGGCAGCGTGAGGTAGCGAAGGCTCTCGACGAACGCGGCCCCGCTCCCGGCGAGCAGCGAGTCCAGGAGCGTCAGCCCCGTCGGCGTCGGTATGGATCCGCTCAGGTCGGCCCGTCCTGACGGCGGCAGCCATCCCGCGCGGACGGCGAAGACGTACTTGAGGACGAACCCGGTGAAGAAGACCGGTACGGCGAGGCCGAGCACGGAGAAGCCGAGGAAGGCGACGTCGAACACGCCGCGTCTCGTCGCCGCCCAGTAACCGGCGGCGACGCCGAGCACGGCGCCGACGACCAGTGCGCACAGGGCGAGCTCGATCGTGGCGGGCGCCCGGGTGAGGAGCACCTCGGTGACCGGCGCGCCGCGCCAGACGCCCGTCGACACGCCGAGGTCACCGGTCCAGAACCGCCCCAGGTAGCGCAGGTACTGCGTCCACAGCGGCGCGTCCAGGCCGAGTGACTCGACGAGCTTCGCGCGGTCCTGCGGGCTGGCGTTCTCACCGAGCAGCGCGTCGAGTGGTCCGCCGGGGAGACTACGCAGCCAGGCGAACAGGATCGCCGTGAGGGCGACGAAGGTCACGACCGCCTGGAGTGTCCTTCGGAGGATGAACCGGAACATGTCTATCCAATCGGTGCGGGCGCGCGCCTGCTCGCGCCTGCGCGCGGCCCGCACCCCGGGTGGAGCTATTCGCCGAAGGTGGCCGTGGCCAGGGGCTCGCCGCCGACCGGGCTGGTGACGATGCCGCGCACGCTGCCGTGGAGAACCAGGGCGGAGGGGCTGCTGGCGATCGGGATCGACGGCAGCCAGTCCTTGGACATCTTGCGGTTGATCTCGAGGTACATGCCGACGCGCTTCTGCGGATCCGGCTCGCTGTCCGCCTCCTTGAGGTCGTCGACGAGTTCCTGGCCGAAGCCGAGAAGGCCGGTGTCGAAGGCGTTGTCGGTGGCGCCGAACAGGATGCCCAGGAAGTTCTGGGCGCTGTTGTAGTGGCCCGTGGTGCCGAGCAGGTAGACCGGAGCCTCGCCCGCCTCACGACCGCTGAGGTAACCACCGGCCCACGGCTTCGCGACCGGTTCGATCTGGATGCCGACCGCTTCGAGATCGGCCTTGATCAGGTCGAAGAAGCGCTTCGGCTCGGGCATGTACGGGCGCGTGACCTCGGTCGGATACCACAGCTGGATCTTGAGGTTCGGCACACCGGCCTCGGCGAGCAGGGCGCGCGCCTTGTCCGGGTTGTACGGGTATCCCTCGACGGCGGTGTCGTAGCCCTCGACGGAGCGGGGGACGAACTGCGTCACGGTCTCGGAGCCCTCGGGCAGCAGCGTGTCGACGATCTGCTGCTTGTTGATCGCCCAGGCGATGGCCTGACGGACGCGGAGATCCTTGAGCTCGGGCACGGTGGTCGCGTTCAGGCCGAGGTACATGACGTTGAACGGCGGCCGGGTGACGACCTGGAACCCCTGGTCCTTCAGGCTCTGCCAGTCACGAGGGGCCGGCAGGTCGTAGGCGTGGATGGTGCCGGCCTCTAGCTCCTGCCGGCGGGCCGTCTCATCCGGGATCGTCCGGAACTCGACACCAGCGATCTTCGGCGCCTCGCCCCAGTACTTGTCGTTGCGCGCGAGCTTGACCGTACCGGTCGAGTCGTCGTACGAGACGAAGGCGAACGGGCCGGTTCCCGTCGGGTGCAGGCGGCCGTACTCAGGGAAGGCGAAGCCCTCGCCCTTGGCCTCGACCCCGTTGGCGTTGTACTTCTCCATCGCCGCCGGGCTCGACATGGCGTAGGTGCCGTGCGCGAGGATGGTGGGGAACTTCGAGCTCGGATTGGTCAGGCGCAGCACCACCTTGGACTTGTCCTGCGCCTCGCATCCGGCGTACAGCGAGGGAGTCTTGTCGCCCTCGAAGCCTCCGAAGTCGTTCACCCAGGTGTGGCTGACCGCCGAGGTGCGCGCGATCTTGGGCTGCCGGTACCACCGTTCGAAGTTCGCGCAGACGGCGGCGGCGTCGAAGGCCGTGCCGTCATGGAAGCTGACGCCCTCGCGGAGCTGGAACGTCCACTGCTTTCCGTCCTTGCTCTGCTCCCACGAGACCGCCAGGCCGGGCGCGGGGTCGGCCGTGCCCGGCTTGAGGCTGAGCAGCCCTTCGAACATCTGGTTGTTCACCCGGGCGGACTCCCCGTCCGAGGTGTAGAACGGGTCGAAGAGCGACGGAGCGCCCGCGGCGCCGAACACGAGGACCTTGGAGCCCGATCCGTCACCGGTGCCCTTGGCCGCAGTGCCGCTCTCCGATGAGCACGATGTCAGGAGCATCACGCCGGCGACCGCGATGACCCCGGTCTTCTTGAACTTCATTGTCACTCCTGACCTTGGGGGTGGGGGAGGGGGAGCTGAGCGCCGTAGAACCAGAGGCGGGAGAAGCCGCCGTCGGGCAGGGCGCGTACGCGGACCCGCCGCGCGTCGGTTGAGGGGAGCTCGACGGCGGTCGTCGCCCCGGAGGTGATCTCGAAGGTTCCCAGCGCCGCCCAGCCGGACGCGTCGTCCGTCCGCGCCTCGACGGTGATCCGAGCCGCGCAGTTGCCGCGGAACGGCGTGGCGACGACCTCCAGCGTCCGCAGCCGGACGGGGTCCGGCCAGGAGAGCTCGACGAAATGCCGGTCGGCGTCGGACCGCCGGGGGGTCTCCCAGCCGTCGTGCGTGTTCCTCGGCATCGCGTGAGAGATCACCGACCACGGCTCCCCGAAGGAGCCCTCGGAGGCGCGCACCCGGCATCCGAGCCGGATGTCCGACAGGCGTACGCCCTCCGGCGGGCGGCTGCGGGAGACGTCGACGACGCCGTGCGCGCGGAAACGGGCGACTCCTCCGTCGGGGAAGATGCGCAGCCGGACGAAGGAGGCCGAGCGTCCGGTGTCGGCGACCGGGTACTCGTTCACGGAGTTCGGCCGCACCTCGGCGTCGGCGAGGACCTCCTGCCACGGGCCTTCGGCGGAGTCGGAGACGTCGACGCCGATGCTCCGCGGGGCGTTGAAACGGAACCCGGTGGTCTCCAGTTCGACCTGCTCGATCCGGCCCGGATGGGCGGCGCGGATCACGACCCAGTCGTGGCCGGGGTTGTGCCTGCGGCTCTCCCATCCGTCGACGTCCGCTCCGCGCAGTCCGTAGGTGCCGGGGCGCTGCGGCGGGGTGGACAGGAGCAGGGCGTCGGCCGCGCCGAAGAACTCGTCCGAGCAGTCCACCACGGATGCCCCGAGCTCACGGGCCAGCAGGTTGAGGGTCATCGCCGGTCTCCTTCTTCGTGCCGTGCCTCGCCGTCCAGGTGCGCGACGACATCCGTGCCGCGCGCCCACCACAGGCCGTCCATGCCGCGCAGGGCGCGCAGCGTCTCGCGCAGGCGCGCGAACCGGAACGGCTGGCCGATGAGCCAGGGGTGCAGACCCAGCACCAGAGTCCGGGTGCGCGGCGCGTCCTCCTCGAGCAGCCGCCGTGCGGAAACGGTGACGTCGTCGGCCCACCTGCCGATCGGCGTGCCGCGCTTGAGGTGGGAGAACACGTCGTCGAGGTGGATGTTCACCGGGATGTCGACGATGTCGCCGCGGGACGTGGCCAGGATGTTCGGCGCCTCGTCGTTGGGCCAGTCGGCGGTCCAGCGGATGCCGAGGCCGGCGAGATCCTCCAGGGTCGTGGTGGACTGCGCGTAGTCCAGGCCGCTCCAGCCGGTCGGCCGGACGCCGCAGGCCTCGGCCACGGCGTCGATCGACTCGGCGAGGTAGGCGCGCTGCTCCTGGGCGCCCATCCCGTCGTGCAGGATGCCGGCGCCGTCAAGCCCGTGCGCCGCGAACTCCGCGCCGGACTCGGCGACGCGCTCCACCAGGCGGGTACGGTGCCGGGCGGAGAAGGCGTCGATCGCGACCGTCGGGGCGATCTCCAGCTCGTCGAGGAGGTCGAGGACGCGGAACGCGCCGACCCGCAGCCCGTACTCGTGCTGCGAGGTGGAGTGCACGTCCATGATCTGCGGGTACGGGCCGCGCATCGCCACGCTCGACGGCGGGAGGCCGGGTGCGGAGCCGGGCAGCGCGGGCACGTGGTCGAGGTGCATCAGCACGACCACGGCCAGGCGCGCGCCGCCGGGCCAGCCGCGGTTCGGAGCGAGGCGGGACCCGCCCTCGGCCTCGTGCAACGGTCTCACGAGCTGCATGTCAGCACCATCCGATCGCGTCGACGTGGGCGGCGATCCGCTCCGGGGTGGTCCACCAGATGTCGTCCTGCGAGCCCAGCCGCTCGAACATCTGCGCCAGGTGGCCGATCCGGTGTGGAATGCCCATGTACAGGGGGTGGAGCGCGATCGTCATGACGTACGCGGTGTCGCGTTCGCGGGCCTCGGCGGAGAGCACCTCGTACTGGGACTGGACGATCTCGGCGAAGTAGTCGCTGTCCAGACCGAACATCGGCGACCCGGGGAAGAGCAGCGCGTCGTTGACCTCGCGGGAGTAGGGAACGCCGACCAGCCCCCCGCCGCTCGGCCCGTCGAGCCGGAACGGCTGGTCGTCGACGAACCAGTCGGTCGTGTAGGTCATCCCCGCCTCGGCCATCAGCCGGTAGGTGGCCGGGGTCGCGCTGAACGAGGGCCCCAGCATCCCTCGCATGCGGTAGCCGGTGAGCTCCCGCACGGTGGAGACGGTGTAGTCGTAGAACTCGCGCTCCGCGCTCTCGGACTCGCCGAACAGGAGACGGCTGTTGTAGGTGCCGTGGCTCATGAAGCTCCACCGCCGGTCGACCATCGCCTCCGCGATGTCGGGGTACAGGCGCAGCACCTCGCAGTTGAGCGAGCAGGTGACCTGCACGGGGGAGTCGTCGAGTACCGGCAGCATCCGCCAGAAGCCGACACGGTTGCCGAAGTCACGGAACGCGTAGCCGACGATGTCCGGCTTCGCCGGCACGCGGTAGAAGTAGTCCCGGTGCGGGTTCGTCGGCGGAAGATACTCGTAGTGCTCGATGTTCATGACCACGTTCACGGCGACGCGCTTGCCGTCGGGCAGGGGCAGGCTCTTCCGCCGGTCGAGGGGCCGATAGCTGAGGAACTCGTCCATCTTGGTTCTTTCCGTATTCGCTTCAGGGCACGGTCGCGGGCTGAGGGGCCAGCGCCTCGACGACCTCGTCCAGGCCGCGGACACGGCCGAGCTGCGGGAAGACCGCGCGCACCGAGTGATGGTGCTGCTCGGCGGTGTAGGCCGACATCGCCTCGGGGACGAAGACGACGTTGTAGGCGTGGTCGTAGGCCGCGCGGGCGGTCCCCTCGACGCCGAATCCGGTGGAGATCCCCGCCATGATCACGGTGGTGACGCCGCGCCGGCGCAGCTGCAGGTCGAGGTCGGAGCCGTGGAAGGCGTTCCAGCTGCGCTTCACGATCACCGGCTCGGTGGGCAGCGGATCGACGCCGGAGAGGAAGTGGTCCCAGCCGGGCCGCCGTACCGGACGTGCGGGACGTTCGACGTCGGTGAGCAGCTTGCCGCCGAGTGAGTCACCCTCGTCCGGCAGGAAGCTGGTGCGCACGTGCACGACAAGGCCGCCCGCGTTCCGGGTCGCGTCGATCAGCCGAATGCAACGTTCCAAGACGTCCTCAACGGGGTGCGGGTGCACGGGGTGGTCGGCGTTGGAGCCCTGCAGGTCGATGAGGACGAGCGCGGTGCGCAGCGGATCGAGGTGGGTCACACGATGTCCTTTCATGGGATGTGAGCGGGATCAGGCCCCGAGGATCTGCCGGGTCATGCGAAGCAGGGTCTCCTCGGAGCCGGTCCCGGTGGCCTTGCAGAGCAGTCGCAGGTCGTCGAAGTCGCCCCCGGTGATACGGGCGGTCGGGCACAGCGGCTCAAGTTCGAGCCCGGCGCTCAGGCTCGTGCCACCGAGCTGCTGGACCAGTGCCGTGGTCGTCAGGCCACCGCTGACGACCACGCCGAGGCACTTGTTCTTGCCGTGGGCCGAGGCGTCGAGCAGGCCGCGTACCGCCCTGGCGAGCTGTTCGGCGACGACCCAGCGGTCGGGGTCGTCACGGTCGGTCTCGTGCAGGGCGAGGATCCGATGCGAGGCGAGCACCTCGTGCGCGGCGGCCGTCCCCCAGCTCGCGGCTTCGGCGGCGGTGGTGATCAGCGCACGGGAGCCGTAGGCCGCTCCGAGCCTGCGCAGCTGCGCGAGGTCGGTTTCGTGGTTGCCGGGGGTGACGACGACGACGAAACCGTCGCGGCCGAGGTCGGGGTAGAACCTCAGCCAGCCGCCGGTGCTCGCGGTCGCGACGGCGTGCCCCTCCTCGCGAAGCCGGGTCGCGGCCTGCGCGGCGGTGCCGAGGTGCGCCTCGACCGTGCCGTCGAGGACGAACCGCCGGATGCCGCGGGCGCAGGCCTCAAGAATGTGCGTGGTGACGGCGTCGGCGCCCTGGTCAAGGGTCGTGAGCCCGATCAGTTCGGCGTTCTCGGTGCGGATCGCGGACCGCACGTCGACGTCGAGCCCGGCGCCCACCGGCATGGGGGCGAGCAGGTGGCCGTCGACGCAGACACGGCCGGCGGTCGGATAGGCCGGGACGACGAGAAGGATGCCGTTCTCGTCCTGCCCCGCGTCGATCCCGGCGACCAGCGCGTCCGGAGAGCCGCGCAGTTCGGCGTTGAGCTTCGCCTCGACCCGCTCGCAGCCGTGGTCGTCGAGCCAGGCCGCCCACTCGCGGATACGCGCCTCCGCGGCACCCGCGGCGTGGTGCAGGTCGAGGTCGACGACGATGGCGTCCGCGTCGGAGACGACAGCTGCGGGGTGACGCACGATCACCGGGTCGAGCCCGCGCTGGCGCAGCCGGCAGGCGACCGCGACGGACCCCTGCAGGTCCTCCGCGAGGATGCCCATGGCCGGTGCACGAGGGGGACGCGGCAGCTTTGAGGGGGCCATCGATGGGGGTTCCGTTCTCGACGTCGGCAACTCCCCCGAGAGTATTGAGCCGATGACCGGCAGTCATTCGACGAATGTCGCACGTTCCCCGGCAGGGCCGGGGCGGGGAGCGGAGCCGCTCCGACCCGGCCGGTGACGCCCCGACGACGCGGGCCGGTCCGCGTCGTTCCTCCGAGGTCTCGTGCGCTACGCCGTACGGCCGAGAGCCCGGCGGCGGCGAGGCCGTCCGTGTGGTCGCGGACATGGACGAACGGACCGCGCCTCGACGCGCGGGCGCGGTCCCGCCGAAGGTCAGGACTCGCGGGTGGTGATGCCCTCCAGCGCCAGGCGGAGCAGGCGTGCGCTGGCGTCCCCCCGGGAGACCGTCTGCTCGCGCACCCAGGCGACGCCGCTGAGAAGGTCGAACAACTCCCCGGGGGTGAGGTCGGCACGCACGTCACCCGCCGTCTGGGCGGCGCGCAACAGGTCGGCGCCACTGCGGTGCATCGCGGCGCACATGGCGTGCGAGGGGGTTCCCTCGTCGTACATGCTCCGGGTGAGGATGCCGACGAGGCCGCGGAAGGTGCTGAAGTGCACGACGGCCTCGCTCATCCACCCGGTCAGCGCGTCGAGCGGGTCCCGCTCCGAGGCCAGCCGTCCGGCCTGGGCGACGAGGTTCTCCAGGCCGTCACGGGTGGTGGCCTCGACGAGCGCGGCGCGGGTGGGGAAGTGGCGGTACAGCGTGCCGATCGCCACTCCGGCCTGGCTCGCGATCTCCTCCAGGGAGGCGTCGGAGCCGGAGGCCTCGAACGCCTTGCGCGCCGCGGCGAGGATGGCGTCGTAGTTACGCTGCCCGTCGGCCCTCCTCGGGCGCTGGGCGATGTATGGCCTGTCGTCCACCGGCTACCTCCCGCTTGACAACCTGAGGAACCCTCAGTTTGAATGCTGCCGCCTAACCTGAGATCGCCTCAGTATAGGCATGCCCATTAACCTGAGGGTGCCTCACTGTGCGCCCCGCCGGTGAACCGTGGAGGTTTCATGACCCAGGAAAGCGTCCCGGCCGGTCTCCCGCGGAGCGACAGGGCGTGGGCCCTCGTGCTCACGGCGATCGTCGGCGCCGAGTTCATGCTCCAGCTCGACGGCACGATCGTGAACGTCGCGCTTCCCGCCCTGCAGTCCGATCTCCACCTGTCGGTGTCCGGAGGGTCGTGGGTGCCCAACGGCTTCCTCCTCGCCTTCGGCGGCCTGCTGCTTTTCGCCGGCCGCCTCGGCGACGTGCTGGGACACCGCAAGGTCTTCCTCGCGGGGATCGCGCTGGTCGTGGTGGCCTCGCTGGTCGCCGGTCTCGCGCCGAACCTGGAGGTGCTGCTCGCCGGCCGGGTCCTGCAGGGCGCGGGCGCGGCCATCGCCGGTCCCACCGGCCTGGCGCTGCTCGCGATCGTCTTCCAGGGGGAACGGCAGCAACGGGCCCTCGGCCTCTACTCCACCGTGACCGGCCTCGGAGCCTCAGCCGGGATGGTGCTGGGCGGAGTGCTGACCTGGGCGGGGGACTGGCGCTGGAGCCTGCTGGTGAACGTGCCGATCGGGCTGGTTCTCATCGTGATCACCGCCAGGGCGCTGGGCCTGCGCGACGAGCCGACCCGCTCCCGCCCGCTCGGGCTGCCCAGTGCGCTGCTGAGCACCACGGTCCTCGTCACCGCCGTGTACGGCATCGTGCACGCCGCCGAGAGCGGCTGGGGCGACCGCTGGACCCTGACGGCCCTCGGCGCCGCAGCCGTGCTGGTCGTCGTCCTGCTCCTGGTGGACCGGCGGGCCGCGGAGCCGCTGCTGCCCGTCGCGGTCCTCACCGGGCGGGACCGGGCCGGAGCCTTCCTGAGCCTGCTGCTGCTCGCGGCGGTCCTCACCGGCTTCCTGGTCTATCTGGTCCAGTATCTGCAGGGGGCGCTCGGCTTCGACGCGCTGCGCAGCGGCCTGGCCATCCTGCCCTTCGGCCTGGCGCTGCTGGCCACGACCCAGCTCCTCACCGGGCGCATCGCCGCGTTCGGCCTCAAGACGCGGGCGCTCGCCGGTCTCGCGGTCGTGCTGGCCGGGGTGGCCTGGCTGACCCGCCTCGACGGTGGCGGCGCCTACGCGAGCGACGTGCTCCCGGCCCTCGTGGTCACGGGACTCGGCGTCGGCGTGGCGATCGTCCCGCTCAACATGATCGTGCTGAGCACGGCTCCGAGCGAGTACGCCGGGGTCACGGCGGGGGTGCTGCAGACCGCGCTCACCGTCGGCGGCTCACTTGGCCTGGCCACCCTGCTGATCCCGCTGACCCAGGGGACCGGGGACGTCGCCCGGACCATCTCGTCGGTGTTCGTCTGGGCCTGCGGCGCGCTGGCCGTCGCGCTGCTCCTCGCCCTGACCCTCTGGGGCCGCCCGAAGACCTCCGGCCCGAAGGACTGAGGGACACCATCTTCAAGAGAGGGCGGGACGACGGTGGTCGCCCCGCCCTTCTGCGTTGGACTGCCGCCCGGTGGCCATACGGACTGTCGCCGGGCCCGTCGCCGTCCCGTGAACCCTCCTTTCGCTGAGCCGTACTCCTTGACGGGTGCTGAGGGGATCCGGCAGCTGCATAGTAAAAATCAATCAGCTGCAAATCAGGAAATATGCGCATATAGCCGCTCGACAGAGGGCGGTGTTTCCCATTCGATTCGAAGTGGAAACGGGAAACACCGGTACCGGCCTTGTCGGTGGCTCTTCGGCTGCCGCACCCTTGCGAGTGGTGAATCACGGCCGTCCGGGCAACCCTCGACGGAGGTTCGTGTGGTCCAGCAGCGAATCCGATTCGGCGGAGAACTCCGGAGAAGGCGTCTCGCCGCCGGTCTCACTCTCAGTGATCTGGCCGGAATGGTCCATTACAGCAAAAGCCAGCTGAGCAAGGTCGAACGAGGACTCAAGGCGCCCAGCCGTGAGCTGGCACGTCACTGCGACAGCAAGCTCAACGCCGGAGGCGCGCTCGCCTCCCTGGTTCGTGAACGGTCCTCAACGACGGGGATCGCGGAGGTGGGCGATGACAGTGAGGAGGTGTGGTTGATGCAGTTGTCCGAGGACGGGCGGAACCTGTTCCAGCCGGTCAGCAGAAGACAGATGATGGCGGCGGGCGCGGCCTCGATCGCCGGGATGAGCATCGGCGGGCATGGGGCCTCCTCAGCGACGGAGGAGATGACGCTTCTCGGCGCGTCCCGGTCGCTGTTCGATCAGTACCGGCAGCTCGGTCAGACGGTCAGGCCCGGTCTGCTGCTTCCCGTGCTCATCGCGCAGACCGGCACGCTCAGGGAACTCGCCGCCACCGCGGGTCCGCGTACCCGCCAGGGGCTGTTGAGACTTGGTTCCCGGTACGCCGAGTACGTCGGCTGGCTGATGCAGGAGTCGGGGAACGAGGAGGCGGCCCTGTGGTGGACGCGCCGTGCCGTCGATCTGGCTGCGGCGGGTGGTGACCGCGACCTCGCGGCCTACGGTCTGGTGCGCCGGGCATTGGTCACGCTCTACCGGCAGGACGCGGGACAGACCGTGGAACTGGCGCGGCAGGCGCAGGACGGCGGGACTCCGCCACGAATTCGTGGACTGGCCGCGCAGCGGGAGGCGCAGGGGCACGCGCTCGCGGGTGACTACGACGCCTGTATGCGCAGTCTGGACAGGGCGCGGGCGTTGCTCGCGAGTCATGTGCCGGATTCGGACACCCCTGTTATCGGCACGACGAACCTGCCCGATCCGGCTGGGATGATCACCGGTTGGTGCCTGTACGACCTGGGGCGTCCTGAGGAGGCGGCCGAGGTCATGGACAGGCAGATGGCGCAGGTTCCTGTCCACGCCGTGCGCACCCAGGTCCGTTACGGAGTGCGCCGCGCCCTCGCCCACGCCGCAGCCGGCGAGATCGATCACGCGTGCGACCTGGTGGCTGGGCTGCTCGGCAGCGCCGTCACGGTGAGCTCGGCCACCATCACCGCCGACCTGCGGGCTCTCGCCCGCACTCTGGCCCGTCACCCGCGCAATCCATCGGTTCGCGCTCTGGCTCCCGAACTCAACATCGCTTTGCAGATCGACGTTTCCTAGAAAGGGCAATCACCATGCACGAGGTATTCGTCAACTATCGAACAGGAGACGGCGACAAGAGTGCCGTCGTCATCGAGCAGGAACTCAACAACCGTTTCGGAGAAGGCACGGTTTTCCGTGCGGGAACGTCCATCAAATCCGGCGAGCGCTATCCGGAGAAGCTGATCAACGGTGTGAAGCGCAGCTCCGTCCTGCTCGCCGTCATCGGCCCGAACTGGATTCACCACCCCGCACTGCACGACGAGGACGACTGGGTCCGCAGAGAGATCGTCCAGGCACTCGCGGACGGAATCCCGGTCATACCGCTTCTCGACGGCCGCAGGACCGAACGGCTGAAGCGCGGTGACCTGCCGAAGGAACTGGCCGTGCTGGCGGAGCACCAGTCGCTCCCGATGGACCTGCACCAGGACGTGCGCTCCAGCCTCGAACGTCTCGCCGACCGGATCGTGGAGTGCGTCCCGTCACTTGGCGCACCGCCTCCGGGAGCCGCCGAGACCCCTGGCTCCGTGAATAACTCGATGGCGGACGTGTACGGCACGGCCGTCCAGGCCCGCGACATCACCGGTGACGTGGGCACCGTCATCAAGGGGAACCACGGACCGGTCCACACGGGCAACGAGGGGCCGGTCCACATGGGCAAGGGGGATTTGAACGACTACCGCAACTCCTCGCGCACCTTCGGTGACGGGGCCATATATGTCGAGGGCGACAACCGCAGAGAAATCCGTCACCGCTTCGGAGATTCCCGCAAGGACGGGGACGACAACCGTTGAGTGACCAGATCAACTCCTCCGTTTCCACTGCGAGGCATGTCCACGCCGGGAGCGGGGACATGAACGTCTACGAGTTCACGATCTCCATACTCACCGACTCCCGGGGAAAGACCTCACGGGCCCGCGCCCTCGACGAACTGGTGTGGCTCCGGTCGCGGTTCGTTTTCCCGGGAGGATACGAGGATGCGCGGCACATTCTGGGGTCTCACAACGTCGTTTTCCTGGGTGGGGTGCCGGGCAGCGGGAGGAACACCGCCGCGTGGATGTTGCTGTACGGGCATTACTCGGGTGCCGAGGAGTTCCACGAACTGTCGTCGAAGGACGAGGACGAAACCCGGCGCTTCGATCCCGACCGTATCGGGGAACGAGAGTTGCTGTTGCTGGACCTGTCGGATGTGGAGCGGCGGGACTGGCGCGGTATCCAGGCGGACCTCTATCCGCTGATCAAGTCCGTACGGGAGCACGCGGCTCGGCTGGTGGTAGTGCTTCCGCGCGACGGGGTCAGGGCTGAGGAGTTCCGGGCCGATCTCGACCGATACCGGGTCGGGATCACCCGTCCCCCGATCAGGCAGGTTCTGCGGCGCTACCTGCGGGAGGGCGGCATACCGGGGGAGGAGATCGACCTTTCCATTCCAAAGCTGTCCGCATTCTTGGACGGGGAACCTCCCGCGCGGGTTGTCGCGAGGTTTGCCCAGATCGTGCTGGAGATAAGGGAACGGTCGCAGAGGGAAGGGGAGTTCGCCGTCTGGTGTGAGAGCGCCCGTACGGTGATGACCGAGACAGGAGAGGCGGTCATCAGACTTCTCTCCAGGACACACGGGTGGCCGCAACGTGCACTGTTGCTGACCACGGCCATGTTGCATGGTGCGCATGCCGATGCTGTGTACCACGGCGCCGCCTCTCTGCTGGACGTGACCGGGCATCAGGAGAACGAGCGCATGCTGCTGGAACGCGAGGACCTCGTTACACGGCTTCATGGCATCGATGTGAAGTCCGACACCTCAGGCAGGGTGTGGTTCACGGGAGTCGAGTACGACTCCGCGATTCGCGCCCACTTCTGGAAGCACGTTCCCGAGCTTCGTGTGCATCTGCGTGACTGGGTGGGAGAGACAGTCAGTTCAGACGAACTCGATGAGGAAGATCGCGAAAGGCTGGTCCAGCGGTTCGCCGAGCAATGCCTACACGACAAGTACCGGATGAAACTGGCTGAGGCTGTGCGGCAGTGGGTGGCGTCCTCGGCGAACCCTCACCAGCTGCGGGCAGCCGCCATGGTCCTTGAGAAGGGGCTGCGAGAAAAGGAACACGGCCGGTTCTTCAGGAAACAGGTCTATGAGTGGTCGCGTGAGGACCAATTGCCCGCGAGGTTTATCCAGATGCTCGTTGCGATGTGTCGTGAGGTCATCGCCGTACACCATCCGGACCAGGCCGTGGTCCGCCTTCACCACATGGCCAGACGGGAGCATACGACCACGACCGCTCGGAACGCCCTCGTGGAACTGGTCCGGGAGAAGGCTCAGTTGCACCGCCTCATGCTGGACAGGCTCAACTACCAGCTCGCCGTGGAGCCGGAGAAGAAGAGGCGGTATCCGGCCGACATCGACCTGTTCCTGGAACTCGCCGCCCCGGCGTCGCTGACGGACCCCAGGGGCCGACGTCGGGCACCGATCACAGAAACCGTCGTAAGGGGGTGGTTGACGGGCTGCTGGGGAGCCGTCTTCAAGTGCCCACCCGACCTGTGGAGTCCTCGGATGCGTGACTGGCTTGTCGAGGCCTCGCGGGATGAGCGGCACCGTGGCTTTCTCCTAGACACGCTCGTGGAAGGCGGGGACCAGCACATGGACGTCCTGTCCCGTCTGTACACCACCGCACGAGACCTGGCCTCGACCTCCCCGCCGGAAGAGCGGGAAGACCGGACTCTTCTCGTCAAGCTCGTCCGGCGAAGGATCGACACCGTCATCGGCATTCCGGGCGCGTGAGACGTCACCGGAACGAAGGATCAAGGAGACAACGTCATGAATTCCGGCCGCAAGATGGTGACGGCCTACTTCACGGTTTTCTGCGGGCTGCTTCTGGCGGGTCTTGCCCTGTTCGCCCCCCTGCCTCTGTGGGCGTGGCCGGCGCTGGCCCTGCTGGTCGCCGTGGCGGTTCTGGTCGTCCGGGCCATCGTCCGTCCACGGGATTCCGGGTGGCCGGAACCGGAGCCGCTGGTGATGCCGGTGATACCGGTCGAACGAGAGGGCCTGCAGGAGGTCGTCCTGCCGAGCTGCGAGCCAGACTACGACTTCCGGTTCTCCGCGACCGTCCGCTGGCGTCTCGTCGGTCCGGAGCGCGATGCGCCGACCTTCGGTAATCCGGGTGCCCTGGCAGTCAAGGCGATCCTGGAACGTGCCAGGACGGTCACCGAGGAGAGGCGGCCGGAGCGGGTCTCGCTCGTCCAGCACGAGCTGAACGCCGTGCTCGGCACGATGGAACCGATCATCGGAGGGCGGCTGGAGGCGATGGCCGAGTCGGTCGCACTCACCCTCTCCGAACAGGACCAGAAGCGGCTGGACAGGCTCGCCGTGGTGCGTAAGAAGGAGGCGGTCTGGGAGCACGAGAGAAGATACGAGCGGAGCAGACGGGAGTATCTCGGCGGGGACGTGCTCAAGGACACTGGAAGTGCCGTGGTCTGGTGGCTCGCCAAGAACGACGACCAGGTGCAGAAGACGGTGGAGGACATCGAACTGCTCGCCAGGCTCACCTCGGCGGCGAACAACGAGAATCTGTCCCAGCTCTTCCAGCATCTCGCCTCCTCCCCAGCGGGAGGTGGGACGGCGGGTGACCACTTCGAGGGCTTCCTGCAGGCGATGGGACTTCCCGAGGGGGAACCGCAACGGGCCTTGTTCGCCCGGCACGTGATCGAGGTCGTCTCCAGGCACGGCAGGCAGGACGTGGCCGACGAACTGGAACGCCGGTTCGACACTCCGGCGACCTCGGCACCCGACGACCCCGGTTCCGAACCGGATCCAGGGGATGAGGAACCAGGATTCTGACGACCGACCCGTGGAGGCGGACATGGAGACCGAACTCGTGGCGCTGGCGAGCGCGGGGGCGGCGACGCTGGTCGAACTGATGATCTCCGACTCGTGGACACAGGTGAAGGACGGAGTCGCACGTTTCCTCGCCCGTGACGGTGAGACCGGGTACATGACCCGGCGACTGGACGCCTCAAGGGAAGAGATCGCGGCCATCGGTGAGACGCGCGACGCCGTCGAGGCGGACTGGCGGGCCAGGTTGTACGGCATGCTGCGATCCGACCCGGCCCTGGCCGAGGAACTGCGTCGGCTGCTCGGGTCCCCGGAACGGTCAGGTGATGTGCACAACGTCGTCAGCGGCGGCGTGCAGTACGGCCCGGTGATCCAGAGCGGGAGTATCTCCGGTCTGATCTTCCATGACCCCGACCGCGGATCTCGCAGGGGTAAGGGGAAGCCGGGCGAAGGGTAAAACTCGTGGAACGTCCTTGGTTTGGAAAAGGTCGTTCCTCGGTGGTGGGCATAACCCGTGGAGGAGACGAAGGGTGGCCGTCATGGCGGAGCGGGTGTTCGAGGACCGGCGGGACGCGGGCCGTGTCCTGGCCAGGCTCCTGGAGCACTACCGGGGCAGGCCCGACGTCGTCGTCCTGGGCCTTCCCCGGGGTGGTGTGCCCGTGGCCTACGAGATCGCCGTGGCCCTCGGGGCGCCGCTCGACGTCTTCGTCGTCCGCAAGCTGGGGCTCCCCGGCCACGAGGAGTTGGCGATGGGGGCGATCGCCGGGGGCGGGGTCGTCGTGCTCAACGAGGACGTCGTCCGGAGGGCGGGCGTCTCGCCCGAGACGTTGCGGGAGGTGACGGCCGGGGAGCGCCGGGAGCTCGTCAGGCGGGAACGGGCCTACCGGGAGGGCGGCGCCCCGCTCGACCTCATGGGCAGGACCGTCGTCGTGGTCGACGACGGGCTGGCGACGGGGGCGACCATGCGCGCCGCCGTGGCGGCGCTGCGCCGCCACGAGCCCGCCGGGATCGTCGTCGCCGTCCCGACCGCGCCGGAGCCGGCCGTCGGAGAGCTGCGTGAGTCGGCCGACCAGGTGGTCTGCGCCTCGACTCCGCCTCTCTTCTCGGCCGTCGGGTTCTCCTACCGGGACTTCGAGCAGACGACGGACGAGGAGGTGCGGGACCTCCTGCGCGCCGCGGCCGCCAGGCGGGTGCGGGCGTGACGGAGCGGTCGAGGAGGACAAGAGCGGGCAAGGGGGAACGGTGAACGCGGTCAGGATGAACCTGGAGCGGTTGGAGATCCCGGCCGCGGACGTCGTGCTTGAGGCCGACGTCGTGGTGCCCAGGCCCGCGAGCGGGGTCGTGCTCTTCGCGCACGGCAGCGGCAGCAGCCGCCACAGTCCCCGCAACCGCTACGTGGCGGGCGAGCTCAGGAGGGCGGGGCTGGCGACGGTTCTGGTCGACCTGCTCACCCCCCTTGAGGAGGAGGCCGACCTCAGGACGGGGGAGTTCCGCTTCGACGTCGGCAGGCTGGCCGTACGGCTGGCCGCGCTGGCGGGGTGGCTGGCGCGGCACGAGCCGACGGCGGGCCTGCGCGTCGGGCTCTTCGGCGCGAGCACGGGGGCGGCGGCCGCGCTCGCCGCGGCCGCCGCCAAACCCGGCCTGGTGAGGGCGGTCGTGTCCCGGGGCGGGCGGCCGGACCTGGCCGGTGAGGCGCTCGCGGCCGTCCGCGCGCCCACGCTGCTCATCGTCGGGGAACGCGACCAGGCCGTCATCGAACTCAACCGCGACGCTCTGGCGCGGCTGCCGGGGCGGACGGGGCTTGAGATCGTGCCGGGGGCCACGCACCTCTTCGAGGAGCCGGGGGCGCTGGAGAGGGTCGCGGCCCTGGCGGGGGACTGGTTCCTGCGTCACCTGCAGGGGAGCCCGCAGGCCCCGCAGGACCCGCAGGCCGGGGGCTGAGGGACGGGGATCAGGCGGGGAAGGTCGAGGTCGCCAGGCCGCCGAAGTCGAGGACGTGCGCGGTGCCGTTGACGCCCCTGGCCGCGGGGGAGGCCAGGTAGAGGATCGCGCGGGCGACGTCCTCGGGCCGCAGCACGGGACAGTCGAGCTCGTCGAAGGCCTCGCCGAGGTCGCCCCTGGCCATCGGGGTGTCG
Organism: Streptosporangium sp. NPDC000239; assembly: GCF_040300765.1. Lineage (NCBI taxonomy): Bacteria > Bacillati > Actinomycetota > Actinomycetes > Streptosporangiales > Streptosporangiaceae > Streptosporangium > Streptosporangium sp. NPDC000239. The sequence continues at coordinate 286,516 of NZ_JBEPEI010000006.1, forward strand.
ACGATGCTCGGGCAGACGCAGTTGACCCGGATGCCGTCGGACGCGAAGTCGACGGCCAGCGCCTTGGTGAGCATCAGGACGCCGCCCTTGGAGGCGCAGTAGGCGGCCATGCCGGGGGCGGCGACGAAGCTGGAGTCGGAGGCCACGAACACGATCGAGGGACAGGAGCTTCCGGCGAGAGCGGCCGCGGCGTGCTTGGCCAGCAGGAACTGCCCGGTGAGGTTGACCTCCAGGGTCCTGGCGAAGTCGTCGCGGGCCGTCAGCCGCGCGTCGGTGCCCATGGGGCCGGAGATCCCCGCGCAGCCGACGACGACGTCCAGGCGCGGCGGGACCGCGGACCGTACGGCCTCCTCGTCGGTGACGTCCCCCTGGATCCAGGTGACGTCCAGGCCGTCCGGCCGGGGGGCCCGGTCCAGGACCGTCACGGCCGCCCCCTCGGCGAGGAGGGCGTCCACGGTCGCGCGGCCTATCCCGCTGGCTCCGCCGGTGACCAGGGCGGAAAGACCGGACAGTCCGAGATCCATCAAGGACTCCTTGCTATGTGCCGAAATTTCGGATATCTCGCCCGGCAGTGGACGGCGGGCAATTCATTTGCTTCCGTACGATAGATGGGGGGCGGGTGAGGCACAAGCCATGCGTCCGGGGTAACCGTGGGACGACGTGGTGATTTACCGGAAAATCAGGCCTGTGATGCCTTGTTCCCCGTGACCTCCCTGAAATATGGTTCGGGACCAAACCCTTGTTGTCCGGATATTTCCGGCGGTTGGTCTCCCGCTCGGGTGCCCCCGGAAAGAAGCCGCGGCGAGCATGATCGTAGGGTGGAGCGGAACAGTGAGGGAGCGCCGCACCGAGATGACGGGACACCACACCCTGCGCAGCACGGAAGAGGCCGTCGGCGATCGGCTGGGCGGCCTCGACCTCGACTTCGAGGCGATGTGGGCCGTCTCCAACATCTACCGGGCCTCGACCGCGATCCGTAACCACCTCGAACAGACGGTGCTCCGCGACACCGGCCTCACCTGGACCGGGTTCGTCGTCATGTGGGTCGTGTGGATCTGGGGGGAGAGCGAGACCCGGTACGTCGCCAAGGAGGCTGGCATCGCCAAGGGCACCCTCACCGGCGTCCTGAAGACCCTGGAGTCCCACCGTTACGTACGGCGCGCGCCCAACCCCGCCGACAGGCGCCGGGTGATGGTCACCCTGACCCCTTCGGGCGAACGCCTGATGCGGTCCCTCTTCCCGCAGTTCAACCGGGAGGAGGCCTTCGTCGTCAAGGAGCTCGACAGCCAGCGGCGCCGCGCCCTGGCCGCGAGCCTGCGGGTGGTGGTCCAGCATCTGGAGGGAACCGCGCGCCCCTGACCCCGCCCGGCCGGGGCGCATGAGGCCGGGCGGGGAGCCCCACCGCCCCGGGGCACCGGAGCGGCGGGACGCCGGGGGCGTCAGGAGCCGGACGGAGGCGGCTCCCCGAGATAGGCCGCGTGCAGCCGTTCGGGAGCCGAGCGCAGCCCGGCGGCCGGGCCCGAGTAGGTCAGCGTGCCGCCGGCGAGCACGTGCGCGGTGTCGGCGATCTTCAGGGCCAGTGTCGCGAACTGCTCGACGAGCAGCACCGCCACCCCGGAGGCGGCCAGGTCCCGCACCACGGGCAGCAGCCGCTGGACGATCACCGGGGCGAGGCCGAGCGACATCTCGTCGATCAGCAACGCCGACGGCCTTGCCGCCAGAGCCCTGGCCAGCACGAGCATCTGCTGCTCGCCTCCGGACAGCAGCGAGGCGGCCACGTCGAGTCTCTTGTGCAGTTCGGGGAACAGCTCAAGGGCCTCGTCGATCACGCGGGGGCCGCGCCGTACCACCAGGATGTTCTCCGCGACCGTCAGGTCGGGGAAGACCGTACGGCCCTGCTCGACGTGGGCGACGCCCGCCCTGGCCCGGGCCACCCGGTCCAGGGCGTTGAGGCGCCCGCCGTTGAGGGAGACGGTGCCGCCGGTGATCGGGATCACGCCGGAGATCGACTCCAGGAGCGTGGTCTTGCCCGCGCCGTTCGGCCCGAGCAGCGCCGTCACCTCCCCGGCGGGCGCGGTGAGCGAGACACCTCTGACGATCGGGGCGCCGCCGCGTGCGACGGTCACGTCGTCGAGAACCAGGCTGGAGGTCATGCCAGCGCCACCTCGTCTCCCAGATACGCGCGGGCGACCTCGGGTCTGGCCAGCGTCGTCGCGGGCGGCCCGGCCGCGATCACCTCGCCGAAGTCGAGCACCACGACCTCCGCGCAGGCCCGCCGTACCATCTCCAGGTCGTGTTCGATCAGCAGGACCGAGGCGCCGAACCTGCCGGGCACCTCCGTGAGGCGTTCGGCGAGCTCCATGGACTCGGCGTGGGCCAGGCCCGCGGCCGGTTCGTCGAGGATGATCACCTTGGGCCGGGAGAGCAGCGCCCCGGCGACCTCCAGCAGCCGCCTGCTGCCCACGTCCAGCTCGCTGACGTGCCGGTTCAGGGCGCCCAGGTTCAGGAAGCCGGCCATCTCGTCGAGTTCGGCCGCGCTCACCCGGCGGTGCGCGGAGAAGCGCAGGAAACCCGCGACGGTGAGGCCGGGCGGGACCCGGTCCTGCTGGAACGTACGGCGCAGCCCCGCGGCCGCCCTGCGGTGCACGGGCAGGCCGTCAAGGCGCCGCCCGTCGAGCGTGACCGAGCCGGTCGCGCCGCGGACGAAGCCGGTCACCGCGTCGGTGAACGTCGACTTGCCCGCGCCGTTCGGGCCGATCAGTCCCATCACGGTCCGCTCGGGCACGACCAGGTCGACCCCGGAGAGCGCGGTGACCCGGCCGTAGGAGACCGACAGGCCCTCGACCACCAGGACGGGCCGCTCGCCCCGCTCGGGCGTGACGCCCGAGGCCCGGTGGGACGTACGATCGCCGGGTTCCCCGGACACGGCGGCGGCCCTGCGGCGCCGGAAGCGGCGCACCAGGTCCTCGCTCATGCTGAGGCCGGTGGACAGCGTCTGCACGGCGCCGACGGCGAACAGCAGGCTGCCCCAGTCCTGGGGGACGCCCAGGCCACGGAGGATCTCCGGGACGAACACCATCAGGACGCCTCCCGCGATGGCGCCGCCCGCGTACTCGCTGCCCGCCATGACGGCCACGACCAGCAGGATGAGGGAGTCCACGGTGTCGAAGTTCTGCGCGGTGACCACGCCGATCTGCCCGGCCAGCACGCCTCCCGCGATGCCGCCGAAGAAGGCGCTCAGCGCGAACGCGGCCAGCTTGGCGCGCGGCACGCTCATGGCCGCCGCGGCCGTGGCGCGCTCGGAGAAGCGCAGCGCCCGCCACGCCGTGCCGTACCGGGTGCGGCCGAGCAGCCGCACCGCGACCGCGCCCGCCACGAAGAGCAGGGCGGCGAACACGAAGTAGGCGGTGTCGGTGGCGATGAAGGCGGGCCTGAGCACCTGCTGGAAGGTCGTCGCGCCGGGGAAGCCGGCCGCCGCGATGATCACGTCGGCCGCGGCGGAGAAGCCGAGCGTCACCACGGCCAGGTGCACCCCGCGCAGCCGCAGCGCGGGCAGGCCGAGCAGGACGCCCAGCGGTACGGCGGCGACACCGCCCAGCAGGATCCACAGGACCAGACCGCCGGGCGCCGCCAGGACGTTCAGCTCGCAGACGACCCAGGCGCCCAGCGCCATGAACGACATCTGGCACAGCGAGATCATGCCCGCGCGGCCGGTGACGATCCCGAGCCCGCTCAGCGAGATCGCCGTCACCAGGGCCGTCGTGCCCAGGAAGAGCCAGTACTGCGGGACGAGGGCGGCCAGCACGGCGATCGCGGCGAGTGCGCCGGCGAGCTGGGCCGCGGGCCCGGTCATCTCAACGCGCCGCATCCCACACCTCCCCACGCTGGGACCACAGCAGGATCGCGAGGATCGCCACGAAGGGGACCACGTCGCGGAACTCCTGAAGCTGACTGACGTGCGCGAGCGCCCCCTGCAGGGCGCCCAGCGCCAGACCGCCGACGGCGGTGCCGACCAGGCTCCTGAACCCGCCGACCAGGGCTGCGGCGCACGCCGGGATCACCATCAGGCCGAGGGAGAGCTGGTCGCTGTTCTGCTGCGGGGCGACCACCAGCAGGACGGCGGTGGCCAGCAGGCCGGTCACCGCCCACAGCCCGACGCCGAGCCTCCTGCTCGGGATGCCCATCAGCTCGGCCGTGGTCGGCCGCTGCGACAACGCCCGCAGCCGCAGGCCGACCGCGGTCCTGGCCAGGAACACCGACACGCCCGCGGTGATGAGCACCGCCGCCGCCACGCAGACCGTGGCCGCCTGGGTGATGGTGACACCGCCGACGGTGGCCAGCGGGCCGCCCAGGACACCGGGGATCTGCCGGGGGTCGGTGCCGAAGACGAGGTACTCCGCGGCGAGCAGGCCCACGAGGTAGGCGATGGCGATCGCGGAGCGCTGGTCGGTTCCGGCCTCGGCGAACCAGCGCCCCATCATGTAGCCGAGCGCGGCGGCGACCAGCGCCGACCCCGCCAGGCCGATGAGGACCGCCACGGCGTACGGCACGCCGCCGTCGGCCAGAACGGACATCGTGTAGACCCCGACGACGCCGATCGCCGCCTGGGCCAGGTTGACCACCCGGCCCAGGCGGTACATCAGGGTCAGGCACAGACCGAGGACGGCGTAGGCGCCGCCCGCGGTCAGGCCCGCGATGGCGCCCTCAAGCATTGGGCAGCCGGATCCAGTCCGGGGTCATGACCTTCCAGGAGCCGTTGTCCGGCTGGACGAACTTGGCCGCCCGGTTGGAGGAGTGCGCCTGGTCGGGCCCGAAGGCGTACGGCGTGCCGACCATGGGCGACTCGATCGGCGTGAGCGCCTTCAGCGCCGCGGTCACCGACTCGCGGGTGATGTCGCCCTTGATGCCCTTGAGCGCGGTCACCAGGTTCGTCGCCGCCAGGTAGCCGCCCTCGGCGAAGGAGGTGAGCGGCACCTTGTTCTGGGTCATGAGCTCCCGCCAGTCCTTGGTGGCCTCGGAGGAGGTGTCGGAGTAGGGCTCGAACTCCGACAGGGCCACGACGTCCTTGCCCGCGTCGCCGAAGGCCTTGACCGCGGCGTCGGTGTAGGTCGAGGTGAGCACCAGCCACTTGATGCCGGAGACACCCTGCGCCTGGGCGGCCTTCACCCAGCCGACCGACATGGGCTCGGTGCCGTTGAAGACGACGCCCTTACAGCCCGCGTCCCGCGCCCGCAGGATGTAGGGGGTGTAGTCGGTGGTGTTGCCCGACAGGCTCCGGTCGTTGATGAGCAGCTGCTTGCCGGTGATCTTCGACCACTGCTCGACGGCGCCCTTGTAGGCGTCGGAGGTGCCGCCGAGGATCACGAAGAAGCCGCACAGCTTGTCGATCTTCAGGACCTCGGAGGCGTGGTAGAGGGTGACGGTCGTGCCGAGGAAGGGGCCGGTGTTGACCGGGGAGATGGCGGGGGAGGTGAAGCAGCCGGGGTCGATGCCGGTCCCGGAGATCGAGGAGATCCCGGACTGGGCGTAGAAGGCGCCGTTGACCTGGCAGTCGAGGAGGCTGGCGCCGCCCGCGAGCGCCACGGCGCCCTTGTTCTGGATGAGGTCCCTGGAGGCCTGGGCGGCCGTGCTCGGGTCGCCCTTGTCGTCCACGCTGACGTAGGAGATCTTGCGGCCGTTGACGCCGCCCTCGGCGTTGACGCGGTCGAAGACGGCCTTGGCGGCCTGGGAGGCCTCGGGGAAGGCGGCGGGGCCACTCAGCGAGCTGATCGCTCCGACGACGATGGGGTCGGTGGACGTGGCGCCCTTGGCGTCACCGGGACTCCCCGTGTCGCCCGAACCGCACGCGGCGGCGCTGACGGTCAGGAGCGCGATCGCTCCCGCCGCGAGGCCCTTGGAGATCTTTCCCATGGGACGGTGCCTTTCATGAGGTGGGGGGTCTTGCGATCGGCGGCGGCGTCGGGGGCCCGCCGTCCGGGATCGTTGGGACGGTGGGCACGTCGGACGGTCCGGCGGGTCCGCCCGGATCGGCATCCGGTCGTGGGCGTGGGACGCCGGTCCCCCTGGTTCGCCACGGGTCTCACACGGTTCGAGGCAGGATCGGCTGCCGGCGTCGTGGTTTCCGGCACCCCGGGATCGGGGGTGAGGCGCATCGAGACCTCCTGCGGCGAGGAACACTCAATGTTTGGTCCCAAAACATATGGCGCTCACCCCCGGTGAACAAGTCACATCAATGTAAAGAGTGAGGATTTACTTTGGCTCCGTATGATCTTGGGGGAGTGGGGCGCTTTCGAGTCGTTCGTCCCCTTCGGTGGCCGGGTGAGGATCTACGACGCCGGGTAGCATCGGACGATCCGCGGACGGAGCGGATAGAGGGGAGCCGCACGCGATGCGCGGTCTGGGGGACCTGGAGTCCGTGATCATGGAACGCCTGTGGTCGTCCCGCAGGCCCGCGCCGGTCAGGGACGTGCTTGAGGACCTCCGCGCGGAACGGGAGATCGCCTACACCACGGTCATGACCGTGATGGACAAGCTGCACACCAAGGGCCTGCTCCGCAGGCGGATGGTCGGCAGGGCCTACGTCTACGAGACGGTCGCCAGCAGGGAGGCCTACGTCGCCGACCTCATGCGCGACGCCCTGGCCTCGGGCGGCAACCGTACGGCCACGCTGGTGCACTTCCTTGAGCGGCTCACCCCGGAGGAGTCGGCGGCGCTGGGCGCGGCGCTCAGGGTGTGCCCCCTGGAGTAGCGGGGCGGACCTACTACCTCAGGTAGGAGAATATCCCGATTTCGGGGCGCGAGAGCGCTGGAACGGTCCTCGGAAGAGGGGTTGGGCGCCTGATTTGGCATGCCCGGCCTGTTCGGTGCACCATCTCCTACTATCGTCCATCGGATGGGAGGCGACGCCTCCGAAACCCCTCCACATCCGTGGGAAGGGGCCCTGGACGCCCCTCCCGGCGGGAGGGCCGGTGCGAAGGAGAGACGTGGCGGCGCTGTCCCGTTCAGGCCGATGGCGGGGCGCGTTCAGGGGGCTGACCGCCTCGGCCGCCGTCCTCGTGCTGTGCGCCGTACCCCAGGCCGAGGGCCACGCCGCGCCGAAACCCACCGCCAAGCAGCTCCGTGCGGAGCTGGCACGGCTCCAGAAGCGGTCCGAGTCCATGATCGCCGAGTACTACACGGGGCGGGTCGCGCTGCAGAAGGCCGAGAAGGCGGAGAAGGCCGCCGCGGGCGAGCTGCGGCGGGCGCAGACGGACTTCGACCAGGCCGCGCGGGAGGTCCGCACACTGGCCGCCCAGCGCTACCGCACCGGCATCCCCGGGACGCTCCCGGTCCTGATGAGCGCGGGCGATCCGGCGGACCTGCTCAACCAGATGGCCCTCATGCAGCAGATCATGGAGGGCCGGGACGCCAGGCTCAACGGGTTCTCCCAGGTCAGGGACACCTACCAGCGGGCGAAGGCCTCGGCGGAGCAGCGCGCGAAGGAGCTGCGCGACTCGCTGAGGAAGCTCGGCGAGCAGAAGAAGCGGACCCTGGAGCTGATCGACACGATCAAGGACAGGATCGACCGGCTCTACCCCACCCCGGGCACCAGGAGGGCCGACGGCAGCTGGGTCCCCCAGCTTCCCTCCGGCCCCGACAACATCACTCCCCGGATGCGCCTGGTCCGCCAGCTGGTCGCGCAGCGCTTCAGCCCGCACTTCGGCATCGGCTGCTACCGGGTGGACGGGGGCATCGCCGGAGGCGGGGAGCACCCGCTCGGCCGCGCCTGCGACTTCATGATGAGCTCGGGCGGCTCCATGCCCAGCGCGGGCAACGTCAAGCTCGGTGACGAGGTGGCCGCCTGGGCCATCGAGAACAAGGACCGCCTCGGCGTCAAGTACGTCATCTGGCGCCAGCGCATCAACACCGGCTCCGGCTGGCGCGGCATGTCCAACCGGGGCGGCGTCACCGCCAACCACTACGACCACGTCCACATCTCGGTCTACTGACCGCTCGCCCCCGGCCGGGGCGTCAGGTCAGGTCGAGCACCGCCTCGCCGTGCAGGCGGCGCCGCCGTACGGCGTGCCCGTAAAACGGGTTGCCGCGACCGTGACCGGGTGACCAGCATGGGGACGTGCTCACCGACGTTCAGGTGGAGGCCTTCGTCGAGGACGGTTTCGTCCGGATCGAGGGCGCCTTCCCCCGCGAGACCGCCGAGAGATGCCGCGAGATCGTGTGGCGGGACCTCGGGGCCGACCCCGCCGCCCCGGCCACGTGGCCGGGGCCGGTCGTGGCCCGCCCGGACTACGCGCAGCCACCGTTCAGGGACGCGGCCAACACGCCGCGCCTGCACGCCGCCTTCGACGCGCTCGTGGGCAGGGGGCGCTGGGTCCCCCGCGCCACCCTGGGAGGGTTCGTGATCCGTTTCCCCGGGGGCGAACCGGCCGTCGTGGACGGATGGCACGTCGACGTGAGCTTCTCCGGCCCCGGCTCCGTCCCGGGCGACTACCTGACCTGGCGGGCGAACGCGGCCTCCAGGGACCGCGCGCTGCTGATGCTCTTCCTGTTCTCGGACGTCGGGGAGACGGACACGCCGACCCGGCTGCGCGCCGGTTCCCATCTGGACGTGGCGCGGCTGCTCGCCTCCGAGGGCGAGGACGGCCTCGACGCCGTGGAACTGGCCCGGCGGGCCGAGGCGGCGAGCCGCGACCGCCCGGTCGTCCAGGCCACCGGCGGCGCCGGTGACGTCTACCTGTGCCACCCGTTCCTCGTGCACGCCGGGCAGCCGAACCGCGGCCGGAGCCCGCGCTTCCTGGCCCAGCCGGGACTCAGCCCGGCCGGGCCGCTCCGCGGGGACGGGGCGGAGAGCGGCCTCTCACCCGTCGAGACCGCCATCAGGCGGGGCCTCGAACGGGGACACGGCGCGGGGGCGTCAGGGACCGCCGGGGGCTGAGACCACACCGCCCGCGACGTCCAGGTTCGTGATCGCGTGCGGGTGGGGCGGAGAGCCCTGACGGCAGGGCCCTCCGCGTGAGGTTCGCCGCTCCTGGGACCAGGGGACGAAGTGGCGACCCGCTCGGGTGTCTCGTCCCCGCGCGGGCCGTACCGGTTCCTGTGGGCGGGGAAGGTGGTCCAGACCACCCCGAAACGTGAAGGCCGCCTCCAGGTCCAGGTGGGGAACGGCGCACGTGGAAACGGTTCTCCCGGCGGGAACGGCGGCCGATGCCGGTTCCGGCTCGGCGGAAAGGGACGCGTGAGCGGCCGGTACTTCCAGGCCGGTACGCCCGGCGGACCAGACATGGTGGCCCACGATTCCACGGATCTCTCCAGCCGACTTACTAAGGTTCGTAGTTCGTCATCGAACCGGTCGGCAACGTAACCCCAGGTGAACCGCCACTTCTTAAGCGGAGACGCCTCCTACCGGTAATAGTGAATCCGGTCGTCGCCGTGAGAATCCGGTACGGACCGGTGGCGCGCTCTCTCGATCGACGTTGTCAAACCGATATCAACCGGTATAGACCAGTCCTATAGGACGAACCTACTCTGGTCCGCACCACGGGAAAGCCCGGAGCTCCGCGACCCACAGGCCGCCACCGGCTCTCTTTCGAGCATTCCAACCCGCCGGGTGAACTCCGGCGGCCCCCCAGCTGGTACGGACCGGCTCCGATCGTCTGAATATCAAGGTGGTAATTCACGTGAACAAGAGGCTCGTCGGTGCGCTGACGCTCGGTCTGTCCGCGGCACTGGTCATGACCGGCTGCGGTTCGACGCAGAGCGGGAGCGACGGCGGTGACAAGGCGGCCGGTGGCGACGTGACGCTGAAGCTGGTCGCCGCCGACTACGGCGACGGCCCCACCGCCGACAACAGCGGTGAGAAGTTCTGGAAGGGCGTCGTCGACGGCTTCCAGAAGGCCAACCCCGGCATCAAGGTCGACGTCCAGGTCATCAACTGGAACGACATCGACAAGCAGGTCGCGACCATGGTCCAGAACGGCCAGGTGCCCGACATCCTGCAGACCGGCGACTACTCCGGCTTCGTCAAGGACGGCCTGCTGTACAAGACCGACGAGGTCCTGTCCCCGGCCACCTCGGCCGACCTGCTGCCCAAGTTCGCCGACTTCGGCAAGGTGGACGGCACCGGCTACGGCATCCCGTTCGTCTCCTCGGCCCGCGCCCTGTTCTACAACAAGGACCTGTTCACCAAGGCCGGGATCGCCGAGGCGCCCAAGACCTGGGACGAGCTCAAGGCCGCGGCGGAGAAGCTGAAGAAGGCCGGCGTCAGCCAGCCGTTCGGCCTGCCGCTGGGCAACGAGGAGGCCCAGGCCGAGTCGTTCCTGTGGTTCATGGGCAACGGCGGCGGCTACAAGGACTCCTCCGGGGCGTGGGCGGTCGACTCCGCCGCCAACGTCGAGGCCCTCCAGTACGTCAAGGGCCTGGTTGACGCGGGCCTGACCAGCCCCAACCCCGGCACCAAGAACCGCAAGGACGTCTGGGCGGACTTCGCCGCGGGCAAGGTCGGCATGGTCAACGGCGGCCCCATGTCCATCCCGATCTTCGAGAAGGGCGGCCTGACCAACTTCGGCGTCGCCCCGATCGCGGGCAAGACCGCGGCCCTGGACACCACGCTCGGCGTCGAGGACTGGATCATGGCCTTCAACAAGAACGGCCACCAGGAGCAGATCAAGAAGTTCTTCGACTACTTCTACTCCGGTGACGCGGCGCAGAAGATCAGCGACACCTACAAGCTGCTGCCGGTGACGAAGTCCGGCATCGAGAAGCTCTCCTCGGACGAGAGGCTCAAGCCGTTCCTGGACGCGCTGCCCAACGCGACGTTCTACCCCTTCCAGGACCCCAAGTGGTCCGAGGTGAACACCCAGGTCAAGCAGACCATCGGCGGCGCCGTCAGCGGTGACCCGAAGGCCGTGCTCGGCGCGATCCAGAAGGTCGCGACCGCGGGCTGACCCTCACCCCCGGGTACGGCGCGCCCGCCCGTCCTGCCGCGTGGCGGGCGCGCCGTACCAGTCCATCCGAAAGCAGGACTCATGCAGCAAACATCCGCGCGAGGCGGAGCGCTGCGCGCGCTCGCCCCGCTGGCCTGGGTCGGCCCCGCCGTGGCGCTGATCGCCGTGGTGGTCGTCTGGCCCGTCGTGGTGATGGTCCAGTCGTCCTTCCTGAAGATCAGCCGTTTCGGCGTCGTCCAGGGCGGAAACGGGACGGGCAACTACGACAAGCTGTTCGCCGAGCCCGACTTCGGCGGGGTCATGGCCAGGAGCCTGGTGTGGGTGGTCGCGGTGGTCGCGCTGACCGTGCTCGTCTCCCTGGCGCTGGCCCAGCTGTTCAACCAGCGCTTCCCCGGACGCCGCTTCGCCCGCTGGGCGCTGATCGCGCCGTGGGCCGCCTCCGTCCTGATGACGTCGATCATCTTCAAGTGGATGCTCGACCCCGAGGTCGGCCTGATCAACATGCTCAGGCGTGACCTGGGGCTGCTGGACGCCCTCGGCGGCGCGGACGCCGACCCGCTCGGCAGCGCGTCGGGCGCGATGCCGTGGCTCATCTTCGTCGCGGTCTTCGTCTCCGTCCCGTTCACCACCTACGCGCTGCTCGCGGGACTGTCGGCGATCCCGGCCGACGTCTACGAGGCGGCCAAGATCGACGGCGCCTCGAAGCTGCGGACCTACTGGTCGATCACGCTGCCGCTGCTGCGGCCCGCCCTCACGGTCGCGGCGCTCATCAACGTGATGAACGTCTTCAACAGCTTCCCGATCATCTGGGCCATGACCCACGGGCAGCCGGGCTACTCGACGGCGACCTCGACCATCTTCATGTACATCCTCAAGGGATCCGACATCGGCGAGTCGGCGGCCATGTCCGTCGTCAACTTCGGCATGGTGATCGTCCTGACGATCGTCTTCCTGAAGGTCAGCAAGTGGAGGACGGCACCCGCATGACCCTCACCCAGAACGCGCCCTCGGTCGCGGAGAAGACGACGGCCCCTGTCGCGGCGCCGCGCTCGCTCCCGTCCGTCAAGACCGTCGTCATCGCGGCCAGCGCCTACCTGATCGCCTTCGTCTTCCTCTTCCCCTACCTGGTGATGGTCCTGACGGCGCTGCGCCCGCAGGGGGAGCTGCGCCAGGCGACCTACCTGCCGCAGCGGTTCGAGTGGTCGAACTTCACGAACTTCTGGACCGGTGGCCTCGCCCAGAACCTGGGCGTCACCCTGCAGGTCGCCGCGGGCTCGACCGTGCTGGTGCTGCTGGTGGCGCTGCCCGCGGCCTACTACACCGCGCGGCACGACTTCAGGGGCCGCACCGCGTTCATGATCCTGGTGCTGATCACCCAGATGTTCCAGCCGACCGCGATGCTGGTCGGCATCTACCGCGAGTTCTTCCAGTTCGGGCTGGTCGACTCGGTCTGGGCGCTGATCCTGGTCAACGGCGGCTTCAACCTCGCCTTCGCGGTGTGGATCCTCAACGCCTACTTCTCCTCGATCCCGCGTGAGCTGGAGGAGGCCGCGTTCATCGACGGCAACGGCCGCTTCGGCGCGCTGTTCCGGGTCACCCTCCCGCTGGCCATGCCCGGTGTGGTGACCGCGCTGATCTTCACCTTCATCGCGGCCTGGAACGAGTTCGTCGTCGCCCTCACCCTGACCACCACCCCGGGCAACCAGCCCCTCACGGTCGCCCTGAACTCCTTCATCGGCCAGTACCAGGTGGACTGGCAGAACCTGTTCGCGGGTTCGGTCATCGCGACGATCCCGGTCATCATCCTGTTCGCGCTCATCGAACGGAAGGTGGTCGGCGGTCTCACCGCCGGTTCCATCAAGTGACCCGCCCGGGCCCAAGCGGTGGGGGCCCGGTGGGCGGCGGTCCCGTGTCGAGTCGCTCCGGCACGGGACCGCCCGGGACGCTCAGGGGGCGGTGACGCCCAGGACCAGCTTGCCCGAGGTACGGCCCGCCGCCAGCCGTTCGTGGGCCTCTGCCGCCCGGTCGAGGGGGAAGACCTCCTCGACCTCGACGGTGAGAAGGCCCGAGTCGGCCAGTTCGCCGATGCGCGCCAGCGCCGTGCCGTCCGGCTCGACCAGGAACCCCGTCGCGCGCACACCGCGCGCCGCGGCCGACTCGGCCAGTTCGGGCGAGACCCCGGAGGGCACCGCGACCAGCAGCCCGCCGGGACGCAGGACGCCGAGGGAACGGGTGCTCGTGGCGTCGTACCCGTCGCCGACCAGGTCCACCACCAGGTCCACCTCGCGCACCACCTCCTCGAACCGGACGGCCGTGTAGTCGACGAGTTCGTCGGCGCCGAGCCCGCGCAGCCAGTCGTGCTTGGCCGCACGGGCCGTGCCGATCACGTACGCCCCCAGGTGTTTGGCGATCTGGACGGCGAAGTGGCCCACCCCGCCCCCCGCCGCGTGGACGAGCACCCGCTGCCTGGGCCGCAGGTCGGCGGTGTCCACCAGGACCTGCCAGGCGGTCAGCGCCGCCAGCGGTACGGCCGCCGCCTCCTCGTGCCCCAGGGAGCGGGGCCTGCGGGCGAACTGCCGCGAGGGGGCCGTGACGTACTCGGCGTAGGCGCCCGCCTGGCGGGGGAACCACGGCATGCCGTACACCTCGTCGCCGACGGCCAGGGTGTGCACGCCGTACCCGATCTCCTCGACGACGCCGCAGACGTCCCAGCCGAGGACGAAGGGCGGGGCACCCAGGACACCCGCCATGCCGCCGCCCGCCCTGGTCTTGGCGTCGACGGGGTTCACCCCGGCGGCGACGACCCGGACCAGCACCTCGGTCGGCAGGGGTTGTGGCCTGTCCAGCAGGACGGGGTGCAGCACCTCGGGGCCGCCGAAGACGTCCTGGCTTACGGCGCGCATGGAAGTCATGTTCTGTCTCCTCCTCGGTCGTGGCCGCAGGGCGGCGCGGCGCGGCAGAGGGTAACCCCGCCCGCCGGGCCCGCGCGGGCGCCTTGTCCTTTCCGGGAAACCTCCGGCACCTTTCGTTCACGGACTGTTCAGGAGAGCGTTCCCGGGAACCGGGGTAGACCGGATCTTCCGGTTATGGAGGGGTAGTAACTTCGACGCATGCGACTGGGCGTTCTCGACATCGGTTCCAACACGGTTCATCTCCTGGTGATGGACGCGCACCGGGGCGCCCGGCCGCTCCCCGCCTACTCCCACAAGGTGGACCTCCGGCTCGCCGAGTACATGGAGGACGGTGAGCGGCTCTCCGAGGAGGGCGCGGCGCTGCTGCGCGGGCACGTCGAGGAGGCGCTGCGCCTGGCCGAGGACAAGGGCGTCGAGGACCTCATGGCGTTCGCGACCTCGGCGGTCAGGGAGGCGGTCAACGGCGAGGAGGTGCTCGCCGACCTCAACGCGCGGGCCGAGGTGAACATCCAGGTCCTCTCCGGTCAGGACGAGGCGCGGCTGACCTTCCTGGCCGTGCGGCGGTGGTTCGGCTGGTCGTCGGGGCGGCTGCTGGTGCTGGACATCGGCGGGGGCTCCCTGGAGATCGCCTCGGGCATCGACGAGCAGCCGGACGTCGCGATCTCGCTGCCGCTCGGGGCGGGCAGGCTCACCCGCGACCGCCTCAGCGCCGACCCGCCCTCCCAGGAGGAGATCAGGGCCCTGCGCAGGCACGTGCGGGCGGAGATCGCCCGCAAGGTCGGCGACGTCGCCAGGTACGGCAGGGCGGACCACGCGGTGGCGACCTCGAAGACCTTCAGGCAGCTGGCGAGGATAACCGGGGCGGCCCCGTCGAGCGAGGGGAACGTCCGCCGGGTGCTCAGGCACACCGAGCTGGTGGAGTGGACCGGAAGGCTGGCCGGGATGGACCCGCGCGCGCGGGCGGGCCTGCCGGGGGTCTCCGAGGGACGGGCGCCACAGCTGCCCGCGGGGGCGATCGTCGCCGACGCCGCGATGGACCTGCTGGGGGTGGGGGAGCTTGAGGTGTGCCCCTGGGCGCTGCGCGAGGGCGTCATCCTGCGCAGACTCGACACGATGCCCGAGATCTGAGGTTTACCGGCTCTTCGTCGGGTAGGGGCGCGCCTTCATGAACAGCGCTCAGGTACAAGGTGCCGCCCGCAGAGCGGCCGGCAGCCGGACTCTGGAGAGACTGACCCGCCTCGGGCTCGCCTGCCGTGGCGTCCTGTACGGCCTCATCGGCTTCCTGGCCCTGCGGATCGCCTTCGGCGGCGGAAGCGGGGGCAAGGAGGCCGACAAGACCGGGGCGGTCGAGACGGTCGCCGAGCAGCCGTTCGGCACCGTGCTGTTGTGGCTGATGGTCGCCGGCTTCGTGGCCCTGACCCTCTGGCAGATCTCCGAGGCGGTCCTCGACCGGGGCGGGAAGGTCAAGGACCGGGCCGAGGCGGTCGCGCGGGCGGTCACCTACGGGCTGCTGGTGGCGACGCTGCTCGGCCTGCTGCTGAGGGGCGACCCGGGCAGCTCGTCCGACGACAGCTCCAAGGACCTGACCGCCATGGCGATGGACCTGCCCGGCGGGCGGGTCCTGGTCGGCGTGGTGGGACTCGGGGTGGTCGCGCTCGGGGCCCACTGGATCCACAGCGGATGGAAGAGAAAGTTCCTCGATGACCTGAGCACCGGGGAGGTGCCGCCGGGCGCGCGGCGCCTGGCCGAGCGGCTCGGCACGGCCGGATACCTCGCCCGTGGCGTGATCGCGGTGGCGGCCGGGGTCTTCGTCGTCCAGGCCGCGGTCACCTACGACCCGGAAAGGGCCAGGGGCGTCGACTCGACGCTGCGCGCGCTGGCGGACACTCCGGCCGGGCCGTGGCTGCTGGGCGTCGTGGCCTTCGGCCTGCTGCTTTTCGCGGCCTACTGTTTTCTCCAGGCGCGCTGGCACCGGCTGTGACGTACGGCCACGCGCCTCGGCGCCGCCGTGGCAAGCCCCACCTACCTATCCGGTAAGTCACCCTATTGGTGCTTTTCCATGACATCGCCCTGTCCGGGTCCCGCGTCCTTCCATGGAGGCGGATGGCATCGGGAGGGCCATATGGATTTGTCGGAGCGCGACGGCGGTGAACGGATTCTCCACCTGGAAGGGTCCCCCGACCAGGTGGGGAGGGCCAGAAAACTGATCTCGGCGGCTCTCGGCAGGGACCACCCCCTCCACGACGACTGCGTGCTGCTCACCAGTGAGATAGCCACCAACGCGGTCGTCCACTCCAGGTCGGGGGACGGCGGCATGTTCACCGTCACCGTCACCCACTGGGCGGGCGGCGTGCGGGTCTCCGTCCAGGACGACGGCTCGGCCGAGGTCCCCTGCCTGTGCCACACCCCCGCCGACGCCACCGGGGGGCGCGGCCTGCCGCTGCTTGAGGCGCTGTCCCACAGCTGGGGATTCACCCGGGAGGCGGGGACCAACCTGGTCTGGTTCGAGCTCGTCCTGGAGACCGCCGGGGTGCCGGGGGACAGGCTGGCCGCCGTACGGTGAGCCCTCAGGCGGCGGGGGAGGCCAGTAGCCGGTCCAGCACCCGGACGCCGAACTCAAGCCCCTCGACCGGGACGCGCTCGTCCACCCCGTGGAACATGCCGAAGTAGTCAAGGTCGGGGGAGAGTCGCAACGGCGCGAAGCCGTACCCCCTGATGCCGATCTCGGCGAAGGACTTGGCGTCGGTGCCCCCCGACATCACGTACGGCACCGGCCGCGCCTGTCCGTCCTCGGCGAGGATCGCCGCGCGGAGCAGCTCGAAGAAGGGCGCGGCCGGCGACGCGTCCGGCGCCTCCTCCAGGCTGAGGAACTCGCGGGTGATCCTCGGCCCGAGCAGCCGGTCGATCGTCTCCAGGAACTCCTCCCGGTATCCGGGCAGGAACCGCCCGTCCACGTGGGCGGTGGCGGTGCCGGGGACCACGTTGACCTTGTAACCCGCCTGGAGCATCGTCGGGTTGGCCGAGTTGCGGATCTGCGCCGCGAACAGCGTGCCCGCCCGGCCGAGCCGCTCGGCCTCCTGTTCGAGCCGGTCGCGGTCGATGCGTTCCCCCAGGATCTCCTCAAGGCTCGTGAGCAGGGCGGCGACGCCGGGCGTCAGCCGTACCGGCCAGCGGTGGGCGGCGAGCCTGGACAGGGCGTGGCACAGCTCGGCGACCGCGTTGTCCGCCGGAGGGCGGGAGCCGTGGCCCGTCACGCCGTCCGCGGTCAGCCTCATCCACGCGGTGCCGCGCTCGCCGACCGCGATCGGGTAGACGCGCCGCCCCCGCACCTCGACGCTGTAGCCACCCGACTCACCGATCGCCTCGGTGCAGCCGTCGAACAGCTCCCTGCGCCGCCGCACCGCGTACCGCGCGCCGTACTCGCCGGTCGCCTCCTCGTCGGCGAGGAAGGCCAGCACCATGTCCCTGGCCGGCCGCACGCCGCGTCTGGCCCAGTCGCGGACCAGGGCGAGCGTCATGGACAGCGTGCCCTTCATGTCGACCGCGCCCCTGCCCCAGACGCAGCCGCCGGTGATCTCCCCGGAGAACGGGTGGATCCGCCAGTCGGCGGGCTCGGCGGGCACCACGTCCAGGTGGCCGTGGACCAGCAGGGCCTCGGGCGAGTCGCCGGGAATCCTGGCGACCACGCTGGTCCTGCGGCTGGCCGACTCGAAGACCACCGGCTCGATGCCCACCTCGGCCAGCAGTTCGGCGACGTACTCGGCCGCGGGCCGTTCCCCTGCGCCCGGATTGGTGGTGTCGAACCTGATCAGGTTCGAGCAGATCGACGAGACCTCGCCAGTCATGGAACACGCCCCCCGCAAACCGACTGATCATGGGTGCATACCCACGGTGACGTCTTTGCATCTTGTTATCCAAGCGTATAAATTTATCCGCATGGATAACAAAGTGTGGAGTCTGGTCAGGGCGCTCTTCGTCGCCGTGCTCGTCATCTCCGTCGCGGCACTCGGGACGGCCGCCGTCGTCGGCGGCAACTGGGTGGTGTGGCTGCGCGGCGCCGCCGTCGCGGTCGCCTCCGCCTGGCTCGTCGTCCTCGCCGGGCAGGCCGCGCACGGCAGGCGGTCGGCCTACGTGCGCATCCGCTTCGTCACCGCCGCCGCGCCCGTCGGAATCGTGCTCATCATCCTCGCGCCGGACAGCGGCTACCCCGGCTGGATGAAGGTGGAGCAGGGCGTGATCGGCGTCCTGGTCGCCGTCGTCGCGTTCACGATCAACCGCCGCGCCGTGCGCGAGGCGTTTCCGAAGCGTGGCAGGCTGAGGTGACATGGAGATCGCCAGAACCCGCCGGGCCGCGGCCACCGAGGCACGCAGGGCCCAGATCGCCTCCGCCACCATCGCGGTGCTCGCCGAGCGCGGCTACGCGGAGACCACCTTCGAGGCCATCTGCGAGCACGCCGGGCTGAGCAGCAAGAGACTGATCTCCTATCACTTCTCCACCAAGGAACAGCTCTTCGAGGCCGTCGTCGGCCAGGTCACCGCCGACGCCGCCGCCTTCATGCGCCCGCGGCTCGACGCCGCCACCGGGGCCCGCGCGCTGCTTGAGGCCTACATCAGGGCGAACATCGCCTTCGTCGCCGCACACCCCGGGCACGTGCGCGCGATACAGCAGATCGTGTACAACCACGTGCCCGTCGGCGGCCGGGAGCACGACGCCGCGATCGGCAGACTGGTCGCGCTGTTCGAGGACGGGCAGCGCGCGGGAACGTTCAGGGCGTTCGACGGCGAGCTGATGGGCACGGCGCTGCGGTCGGCCATCGACGCGACGGCCGACCGCGTCGTCAACGGCCACGACGCGGACCACTGCGCCGACGAACTCGTCGAGATCTTCGACAGGGCGACACGGGCCGAACCCTCGTGAACCCCTGTTCCCGGGCGGCAGCCCGGGCCTCGGCCGGATCGTGATCACTGTCAGCGACACGCACTTCGGCGACCTCAGGCACAACCTGGGCAGGGTGCCGGGCCCGGTCCGGAGGTCCCCGGACGCTCTGGCCGGCCCGGGTTCCTTTGACGTCACCGTGCCGCGGCCGGGTGTGGCGCCGGGCCGGGCGGGTTCAGGCGTGGGAGCCGGAGTGTTCCATCGGCGGCGCGATCGCCTGGGCGTCCACCCCCTCGCCGACCCAGAGCCCGATCAGGAAGGCCGCGGTCGCCTCAAGCAGGCCCGCCCGTTCCAGCCCCCCGCCGTCGAACGGCTCGCAGCCCAGGTCACGTACCAGGCTCCGTACGGTCTCCAGCGCCTGCGCGTCGTCACCGCAGAGCGGGACCGCCAGCGGACGGCCGCCGAAGACCGGAGGGTCCAGGTGCCACACGCTCCGGTGGCAGAGGTTGAACGCCTTGACGACGCGCGCGCCGGGCGCCGCCGCGGCCACACGCTCGGCGGCGGAGGGGCCGCCCGCGGTCTCCAGCAGGAAGCCGGGGGCGACCGGGTTGGTGCAGTCGATCAGCGTGCGGCCGTCCAGGACGCCGGCCAGGGCGGAGACCACCTCGGTGGCCGCGCCGTACGGCACCGCAAGCAGCACCGCGTCCACGCCGTGCCAGGCCGCCCGCCGGGGGTCTCCCGCGCGTGCGCCGATCCTGTCCGCGAGGGCCGCCGCACGGCCCTCGTCCCGCCCGCCGACCAGCACGTCGTGCCCGGCGCGCGCCCACCTTCCGCCCAGGGCCTCCGCCATGCCGCCGGTGCCCACGATTCCGATCCTCATCATGTTCGTCCCTTCCTGTGGTCGGACCCGGGTACGACGTTAGGCAGCCGATCGGGCACCATTTGGTGCGTGTCCGCCGACCAGGGGTTCCTCGCCGACTGCCGGGCCAGGCTCGCCTTCGACCTGCTGGCCAACACCTGGAACGCCGTGGTCGTCTGGGCGCTGCGCGAGGGCCCGGTACGGCCCGGCAGGCTGCGCGAACGAATCGGCGGGATCAGCCCCAAGGTGCTCACCGAGACCCTGCGCAGGCTGGAGTTCAACGGCCTGGTCGAACGCCGGGTCCACCCCGGCGCACCGCCCCACGTCGACTACGGTCTCACCGACCTCGGCCGGAGCCTGCTGCCGCCGATAGAGGCGTTCGGCCTGTGGGCCGCCGAACACGGCGACGAGGTCATGCGCGCCCAGGAACGCGTGGAGACCCGCGACGGGTCCTGAAACGGAACCGCGGCTCATGGTCGCCGGTCTCGCGGCGCAACCCCCTTGAGTTTGGATCGCAAGCTGGTTTACAGTTCAAACCAGAGGTTTACGGTTCAAACTAGTTTGAGGAGCAGGGGGATGGATCGGCTCGACGACGACGACCGGCCACTGAGTCCGGAGGAGATGCTCCGCCTGATCGAGGAGCAGCAGGCCACGACGACCAGGCGGCTCGGCGGCGACCCGCTGCTGACCCACACGCCATGGGGGATCACCTGGTTCGCCGGGTTCGGCGCCCTGTTCCTGAACTACGCCTACGGCCTGCTCTCCCGGAGCACGGCACTGGCGGTGCTGTTCGCGCTGATGATCCTCTCCATGGCGACCACCCTTTTCGCGCAGCGGACGGTCAGCGGCCAGGTGAGGGGAGAGGCGGCCGACCGGGGCATGATGTACGGCATCTCCTGGTCGTTCGGCTTCGCCTGCGTGGTCGCGATCTGCGTCAGGCTCTCGCTCCTGCTGCCCTCCGAGGAGTCCGGCCTGCTGTGGTCGGTGACGTCCATGACGGTCGTCGCCGTCCTCTACGCCGTGGGGGGCGCGCTGTGGCGGGTGCGGACGATGTTCTTCCTCGGCGCCTGGCTCGCCGCGCTCAACGTGGCGGGTGCCATCGCGGGACCGACCGTCCACGCCCTGCTCATGTCCGTCGGAGCCGGTGGAGTGTTCACCGTCGTCGGAGTGGTGCAGCGGGCGCGGCAGCGGGGCGGGGCATGACGGGACCGCGCGAGCTCGACCCGGTCATCCACGCCCAGGCCAGGCTCCGGGTGGTCGCCACGCTCAACACGCTGGGCGAGGCCAACCAGATCACCTTCCCGGGGCTGCGGGAGCTGCTCGGGATGACCGCGGGAAACCTGTCCGTACACCTGGGGAAGCTGGAGGAAGCCGGTTACGTGGAGATCGTCAAGACCCACCGGGGGCGCACCCCGACGACCTACGTCGCTCTGACCCGGCGGGGGCGCCGGGCCTTCGAGGACTACACCGCCGCCATCCGTGAACTTCTCGACCTGTCCTAGGAGGGGACCCCAATGACAGAGATCCTGGCCCGCGCCGTCGAGGTCACCCGTGCCTACGGGGCCGTCACGGCGCTCGACCGCGTCAGCCTGGACATCCGCGCCGGTGAACTGGTCGGGCTGCTCGGTCCGAACGGCGCGGGCAAGTCCACGCTGGTCAACCTGTTCGCCGGGCTCAGAAGGCCGACCTCGGGAACCGTCGAACTGCTCGGCGGCTCACCGCTCGACCCGGCCAGGCGCCGCGGCATCGGCGTCACCCCGCAGGAGACCGGCCTGCCGCCCGCGCTGCGGGTCGGCGAGTGCGTCGACTTCGTGGCCGCCCACTTCCCCGGCGCGGTGAGCAGAGGGGAACTGCTCGAACGCTTCGGCCTCGTCGACCTGGCCAGGCGCCAGATCGGCGGCCTGTCCGGCGGGCAGAAGCGGCGTCTGGCGGTCGCGCTCGCCTTCACCGGAAACCCCCGCCTGGTCTTCCTCGACGAGCCGACCACCGGTCTCGACGTCGAGGCCCGCCACGCCCTCTGGGGGGCGGTCAGGGACTTCCACGCCGGAGGCGGGACCGTGGTCCTGACCAGCCACTATCTGGAGGAGATCGAGGCCCTGGCCCAGCGGGTCGTCGTGATCGGCGAGGGCCGGGTGCTCACCGACGACACCGTTGGGGCGGTGCGCGGCCTGGTGGGCGTCCACCGTGTCACGCTGACCGTCTCCGAACCGCCCGCCCTCGCCGGAGTCATCGGTGTCGAGCGAGAGGGCGACCGTACGCACCTGCTCACCTCCGACGCCGACGCCCTGGTCCGCGAGCTGGTGCTGAGCGGCGTCCCCTTCTCCGGCCTTGAGGTCAGGCCGACCTCCCTTGAGGAGGCCTTCCTCTCCATCACCGGCCGTGAGCCCCAGGCCGCCTGAGGCCGCCCCTCGCGGCCCGACCCCCAACGGACCCCTCCCACCGGACCCCGACAGGAGCCCGTGATGTCCCTCGTCCTCACCCACACCCGCTACCAGTTCCTCGAAACCGTCCGCGTGCCCATGACGGTGATCGGAAGCTCCGTCTTCCCCGCGCTGTCGATGCTGTTCTTCGTGGTGCCCTTCGCCGGGGACGACTCGGTCGCGGCGACCTACGCGACCGGCGCGATGCTGGTCTTCGCGGTCATGTCCTCCTGCCTGTTCACCTACGGCATCGGTGTCGCCGAGGACAGGGCCCAGCCGTGGGACCCCTACCTGCGCACCCTGCCCGCCGGGCCGCTGCCCCGCTTCACCGGGCGCATCCTCACCGTCATGGGCATCATGACGATCGCGGTCATCCCCGTCCTGCTCATCGCGGCCTTCCTCACGGAGGCGACGGTGACCCTCGGGCAGCTGCTGCTCGGCCTGACCGCGCTGCTCCTGGGATCGCTTCCCTTCACCCTGATGGGCCTGTTCATCGGCTACGCGCTGCCGTCGAAGGCCGCCATCGTCGTGGCCCAGGTGGTGTTCTTCCCGATGGCCGTCGGCGGCGGTCTGCTCACCGGTCCTCCCAGCACCGCCCCGGCGTTCATCCAGGCCGTCGCCCCCTACCTGCCGACCAGGGGCGCGGTCGAGCTGGTCTGGGCCGCCAGCACGGGCTTCTCGCCCGCCCCGCTCTCCCTGGCGATGCTGGCGCTGTGGGTCGCGCTCTTCGCCGGCCTGGCCGTGTGGGCCTACCGCCGCGACGAGGGGCGCCGCTTCTCCTGAGCTCACCCGAGAGACCTT
Source organism: Streptosporangium sp. NPDC000239 (assembly GCF_040300765.1). Lineage (NCBI taxonomy): Bacteria > Bacillati > Actinomycetota > Actinomycetes > Streptosporangiales > Streptosporangiaceae > Streptosporangium > Streptosporangium sp. NPDC000239. Next base: position 309,324 of record NZ_JBEPEI010000006.1, read on the forward strand.
GGAAGGAGCCCTCACCCGCCTCACAGGGGCAGGCGGGGACCGCGACGCCGGAGAAAGTCCCCGGTCTCGCGTAACACGATGTCAGCGAGGGCGGAACGGCCCGGGCCAGGTGGCCCGGGCCGTTCCCGTGTCCGGGAAGGGGAGTGTTTCCGCAGGTCAGCTCGTGGCGCTCCTCGGTCGCCGCCACCACCCGAGCGCTCGCGCTCCACCTTCTCAAAGCGGGAGTCTCTGGTTTTGTCCTGGTGTGCCGACTTTTCGGGACCCGTCCTGTACATCAGGCGCTGTCGCTCGTTTCCTGGGCCCCGTGGATTTCCCCCACACGAAGGTAGCTCTGTGTAGCCGACGGTTACGGTTCGTGTTTAATGGGGTGGCTACCACTTGAGGTGGATCGACAACTCCAGGAAAGAGGAGAAAGCATCGTGCGCCGCATCGTCATCGGGTTCGCTGCCGCTGGGATGGCCGTCTTCGGCATGCTGGCGGCCACGGCGGCACCGTCAGCCGCCGACCCCGCACCGTCCAATGGGCTCGGCGTTCTTGAGTCCAACTCAAACCCATGCGTAACGGCTAGTAATACAGGAATCCTCACCGCCATCCTGAAGAAGTGCTGACCGTGCCGGCTTGACCGTGGGTCCGGCAGCCGTAGCCGGTGATCGAGATCGATGGTGTCGTTGGGAAGCCGGGTCGCCCGGGGTGGTCTGCCCTGGGCGACCCGGCTTCTGAGCGCTGTCCCAGGCGGTTCTGCACGGCTGTCGATGAACCCGGGTTCCGATGTCACCGGCCGGCGCCGACCGGTAAGCCGGCACGTGTCCGGCTCAGGTGACGATGCGGCCCGCGAAACCTCTTGACCTGGGATTTCCTGCCTTACCTCCGCGCTTCCCCTGGCCGGCCCTCCTCGGCCGTCGCCGTTACCCGCACGCCTTTCGCCTCTGTGGTGAAGCCGGGCTGCCTGCGAGTGCCCACCTCGCTGCTCGCCCTCATCTCGGGGTGCCGGCCGGGCCGGTGCCGCTGACCGTGCTCGGGGCCGGGTCCGGCGGCCTGGCGCTCGGCGTCCGCGCGATGCGGCGCGGGATCTGCCCCCGACCGGAATATCGGACGATATTCCACGCCTTATTTCACCATTTTTAGGCATATAACATAATCGCATATGTCAGGCTTTTCTTGTCTCTTTCCTAGGTCAAAGATAACTTTTGTCGCGCACCTCTGTGCGGGCGTCCCGCCCGCGGTCCACCCCTCGCTTCCCATCGGAGGTACCAGCGCGTGATCACCAGAAAGGCGGCCGTCGCCGCCGCGGGCGTTCTGGCCTTGGGAGGACTGGTGTACGGCCATCCTCCCGCCCAGGCCGGGACCTCCGGTCTGTCCGCCCCCCTGGCGACCTGCCGTTCCTACACCAACGACGCCAGGACCATCGGGTACGGCGGCTGCACCATCATGGACGGCTGGGAGCGCTGGCGGCTCGGCGTGCGGTGCACGACCGGCGGCGCCGACTACCACTCGCCCTGGCAGTACACCTCGCACACGAAGAGCTATCGGTGCCCGGGAGGCGGCAGGGTGACCGGTGTCTGGACCGACAGCGAGTCCTGAGCCCGGAATTCTCCCCGAACGGTCCGAGGTGATTCACGGCATATTTCATGACATATGCAATATGCCGTGAAATCTCAGGGTGAGCAGAGCGTTCTCTCGATGGCCGTCAGGACGCGCTCCGCCTTCCGGGAACCGGTCACGACTGTTTCGCCGAAGCGGGCGCGTACCCGCCGTCTCGCCTCCGCCCGCTCCGTTCCCTCCGCCAGGTCCCGGCACGAGGCCAGCGCCCGGCCGACCGGCTCCCCCCGGCCGGGCGCGGCGCCGAGCGCGGGATCGATCTCCCGCAGGGCGCCCAGCAGCGCCCGGACCCGGCGCGCGTCGGGGGACACGCCGACGGACGTCCCCGCGGACGGCGGGCCGGGCGCGGGGGTGGTGGGGGCCGGGGTGCTCGCCTTGACGGCGTTGTGCGCCCTGCTGATCCGGTCACCGACGGCGCCGATCCCGGCGACCAGGGCAAAGCCTGTCACGGCCGTCAGCACCAGCGCCTTCAGCGGGCTGTGCCGCTTCGGCCCCCGGTCACGGCCGGGGGAACGTTTGCCGAGAGTGCCCATCCACCGGACAATAACGGCGCGTCCCTCGTGGAGCGACATCCTGTCACATGCGGGGAACGACCCGGGAGACCACACGATCTCCCGGGTGCGACGCCCGCGGACACAGCCCTCAGAGGTACAGGCCGATGCTCTCCGGCTCGGCCGGGGCCTCGCCCACCCCGTCACGCAGGGCGAACAGCTCGGCGAGGGTCGCGCCCGACACCGGGACGCCCTCCGCGGTGCCCAGCCACCCGACCGCCTCGTCGTGCGGAAGGGCGCCGACCTCAAGCTGGGCGAGGCAGCGGCCCGGGCGGACCACCGCAGGGTGGAGCCGGGACAGGCTCTCGTTGGTCGTGATCGCGACCAGCACGTCACGGCCGTGACCGAGCAGGCCGTCGGTCAGGTTGAGCAGCCGGGAGAGACCCTGCCCCGTCACCTCCTTGGCTCCGGCCCTGATCAGCTCGTCACAGTCCTCAAGCACGAGGAGGCGCCACTTCTTGCCGCCCTCGTCGTCGGAGTCTGAGCCGACCGCGACCTCCATCAGATAGCCGGGGGAGTTGAACAGCCGCTCCGGGTCGAGCACGCAGTCGACCTGGCACCAGGAGCGCCACTCACGGGCGAGCGTGCGCAGCAGCGTCGTCTTCCCGGTGCCGGGCGGTCCGTGCAGCAGGACCAGGCGGCCACGCACGTCGGCGGGGGTCAGGGCCATCAGCCGGTCCAGCGGGCCGCGCAGGGACCGGGAGTAGTTGCCGCCGATCTCCGCCCAGGGGACGGCGGTGATGGGCTTGCCGGAACGGCGGGCGCCGTGCGGGCCCTGCCACCAGAAGCCCATCTCGACGTGGTCGCTCTCCGGCACGGCCTCCCGCGCGTCCTTGACCGTCTCCTCGATCACCGAGCGGGCCAGCCCCTCGTCGACCGCGGTGACGCTGACCAGCGCGGAGCGGTTGCGGTAGCGGACGACCCGCAGCGTCCAGCCCTCCCCGCGGATCAGCCGGGACTCCCGCCCGTCGTCCTCCCGCGCGACCCGCACCAGCGTCCCCGTCGCCGGGGCGAGCGGGGCGTCGGCGCGGATCCGTTCCAGTTCGGTGGTGCGCGACCACGGCTGGGCGCCCGTCGCGAACGGCGACAGCGCCAGGGCGTCGATCACGTCGACCGCCGAGTCGCCGTCGTCGAGCCAGATGTTCATCGGTACTTCCGCCGGGTGCGGCTCCGGAGTGATACTGACCTCCCTGAGAACGGACATGTCGGCAATGATTCCCTTCGCGGCCATCCGGGTCGAGGGATTTACCTCACTTCCTGGACAGCACGCCGTCGTAGGTGGTGCCGAAGCCCATGCCGTCGGTCCAGTGGTAGGCCAGCCGTCCGCCCTTGCCGGTGAGGGTGAGGTCGCCCGGGACGCACTGGAGGACGTCGTGGACCTTCAGCTCGAACCCGAGGGTCTTCCCACTGGTTCTGGCGAGCGCGAGGGTGCCCGAGCACCCCGAGGTCGGCTCGGTCCACGAGCCCGACTTCTCCCCCTGGGCCAGGACGATCGTCACGTCGTGCTCGCGGAGGGGGAATGGTCCGCTCTCCGTCGGCTTGATGTGCCCGGACCAGGTCCCGGCGAACGCGGCGGGGACTCCGGCGCCTCCTGGACCCGCCGAGGACTCGGGGACCGGCTCCCCGGTGTCGTAGACGTCGCCGGGCAGGTCGTCGTACTCCCCCCGGGGTTCGTCTGAAGGGGAGGCGGTGGCGCCCGCGGGCGTGCCCGTCACGCGGGGGCCGCCCGTCGAGGCGGGGACCGAACCCGGCCCGCCGGCCAGGTACCAGACCGTGACACCCCCGGCGGCCACGAGCGCAACGGCGGCCAGACCGGCGCCGAGCACGGTCCCGGAACGCCGCCGGGACGCCTGGGTGCGCAGGTCCGCGCCGCCCTCACCGGTGCTCTCCCCGGCCTTCGCCCCTCCGGTGGCCTCTCCGGTCACCGCCCCGCCCACCGGCTTCCCGGACGGCGGAGCCTGCCCGCCCGGATCGACGAGGCTCACCATCAGGGAACGGGCGGTGGGCCTGCGCGCCGGGTCCTTGTCCAGGCACGCGCCGATCAGCCCGGCCAGCCTGGCGGGCAGTACGGAAAGGTCGGGCCGGTGGTTGAGGATCCGGTTCAGCACGGCGGGCAGTGTGTCGGCCCCGAACGGCGAACGCCCGCTCGCCGCGCACAGCATGGTGGCCGCCCAGGCGAACACGTCGGAGGCGGGCGAGGCCGGGGAACCGCCGATCTGCTCGGGCGCCATGTAGGCCGGGGTGCCGACGATGCCCGAGGTCATCGTCGCCGCGCCGTCCGCCCTGGCGATGCCGAAGTCCACGACCCGGGGGCCGTCGGGACCGAGCAGCACGTTGGCCGGCTTGAAGTCCCGGTGCACGACCCCGGCCGCGTGGATCGCCGCCAGCGCGGTCGCCGTGCCGACCACGAGCCGCTCCAGCTCACCGCCCCGCAGCGGCCCGCGCTCCCTGATCCGCTGCTGCAGGGACGGCCCGTCGACGAACTCGCTCACCACGTACGGCCGGGGCCCGTCGACCGAGGCGGCCAGCACGCGGGCCGTGCAGAAGGGGGCGACGCTCTCCAGCGCCGACAGCTCCCTGGCCAGTCGCGCGCGGGTCTCGGCGTCGGCGCCGAACAGCAGTTTGACGGCGACCTGCTCCCCGCCGGGCGTCTGCCCCAGGTAGACGACGCCCTGGCCGCCCTCGCCCAGCCTTCCGGTCAGCCGGAAGGCGCCCAGGCTGCGGGGGTCGTCCTGGGACAGGGGGGTGGTGCTCACGGGGCAAGGCTAGCGATGCCCGCCTGATATAGGCATATTTTGAGACATGCGGACGATCGACTGGGTGGACGACGCCATCGAACTCGTGGACCAGACGGCGCTTCCCGACAGATGCGACATGCTCAGGATCGGCACGGTGGACGAGCTCATCGGGGCCATCCGGCGGCTGGCCGTACGGGGGGCGCCCGCGCTGGGGGTCGCCGGGGCGCTCGGGGTGGCGCTCGCCGTACGCGACGAACCCGACCCCGTGGCGGTCGCGGCCAGGCTGCGCGCGGCCAGGCCGACCGCGGTCAACCTCGCCTGGGCCGTCGACGCCGCGCTCGGCCATCTGGACGGCGGGTTCGAGGCGGTCCTCGCCCACGCCCTGCGGATCAGGGACGACGACATCGCGGCCTGCCGCGCGATGGGGGAGCGGGGCGCCGACCTGGTGCGCGAGCTCACCGGGCGTGACCGGGTGCGGATCATGACCGTCTGCAACACCGGAGGCCTGGCCGCGGTCGAGCGCGGCACCGCCCTCGGCGTCGTGCAGACCCTGCACGAGCGGGGACGGCTGGCCGAGGCGCTGGCCATGGAGACCAGGCCGCTGCTGCAGGGCGCCAGGCTGACGGCCTGGGAGCTGGACCGGATGGGCGCGCCGTACCGGCTGATCGCCGACTCGGCGGGACCGTTCCTGCTGGCCAGGGGGTACGCGGACGCGGTGCTCATCGGCGCCGACCGGATCGCCGCGGACGGCGACACGGCGAACAAGATCGGCTCGTACGCCCTGGCCCTGGGCGCCCGCCGGGCGGGCGTGCCGTTCGTCGTCGTCGCCCCGGAGAGCACCGTCGACCCCGCCACCCCGACCGGCGCCGGGATCGAGATCGAGGAACGCGACCAGGACGAGGTGCTCGGCGTGCGCGGGACACGGCTCGCGCCCGCGGGGGCCCGCGCGGCCAACCCGGCCTTCGACGTCACCCCGCACGATCTGGTCACGGCCATCGTCACCGAGCGCAGGGTCATCCGCCCTGACCTGGGAGAACGACCCTGAATGGGTTTGGGGGGCTTTCTATGGGTAGGCGAGGGTGATCGGTCGCCAGAGTCCCGTTTCTTCAGGAGATCAGTTCGTAAACCACGGGATCAGGCGAAGCGTCAACGACTACGCTCCGATTAACCCCCTGTACCCAAACCGTGGAGAACCCTCGTGGCCATCGATCTTGTTACCCGTCGAGAGTGGGGTGCCCGGGAGCCGCGCGGTTCCTACGGCAGGCTCACCTCGACCAAAGGAGTCAAGGTCCACTACACCGGCGGCCAGGTGAGCCCGGGCATCGTCGACGACCACGCCAAGTGCGTCGCGATGGTCAGGTCGATCCAGAACTTCCACATGGACGGCAACGGCTGGATCGACATCGGCTACTCGATGATCGCCTGCCCGCACCGCAAGGTGTTCGAGGGCCGTGGCCCCGGTCACCTGCCCGCGGCCAACGGCGCCGGTCTCAACAGCGCCCACTACGCCGTGCTCGGCCTGGTCGGCAACGCCGGTCTGGTCCAGCCGACCGACGACACCCTGAACGCCATCCTCGACGCCGTCGACTACCTGCGCCTCAAGGGCGGTGCCGGCAGAGAGATCAAGGGCCACCGCGACGGCTACTCGACCGACTGCCCGGGAGACGCGCTGTACGCCTGGGTCAGGAGGGGCGCCCCCCGCCCCGGCGGCGGCCAGACCCCCGGCGAGCCCCAGGAGCCGTCCCCGCCCGCCTTCCCCGGCCGCGTCCTGAAGTACCCGCCCCTCCTGGAGGGGGAGGACGTGCGCACCTGGCAGGCCAAGATGAAGGCCCGAGGCTGGGACATCGACGTCGACGGCCTGTACGGCGAGCGCTCCCGTGAGGTGTGCCGCGCCTTCCAGACGGAGAAGAGCCTGCCGGTCACCGGCGCCGTCGACCGCGCCACCTGGGACGCCACCTGGAAGGCCCCGGTCACCTGATCCGCCCTGGTGGGCATCCGGCCCACCAGAAGGCCCCGCCCTCCCGGCCCCTCCGCCGGGAGGGCGGGGCCTTTCCTCGTGTGACCCCGGGTAATCCCAGGCCGGTGAGGCCGTACGCCTCGGCCGTGAGCGGGAGCCCGCCGTTCGGGACCGGGGGGAGGGAAGGCGGTTTGGCGGGTGGGCTTACTATCCGGTTCATGACGGTGCCGCCTGAGGAACTTCGAACGGCCGACGGTTTCCCGCCGACCACGCGGGAGCGGTGGCGTGAGCTCGCGCTCGGCGTCCTGCGCAAGTCCGGGATCGAGACGGACTCACCGGAGGAGGCGCTGTCCTCCACCACCTACGACGGCGTGACCATCGCGCCGCTCTACGACTCCTCCGACCTGCCCGGCGACCCGGGCCTGCCCGGTGTGGCGCCGTACGTCAGAGGGGCCCGCCCTGTGGGGGGCTGGGACGTCAGGCAGCGCCACGAGGTGGCCGACAGGGAGGCGGTCCTGGCCGATCTGGAGAACGGCGTCACCTCACTGTGGCTCACGCTGGAGCCGGAGGACCTGCCGCGTGTCCTCGGCGAGGAGATCTACCTGGACCTGGTCCCGATCGTCCTGGACGCCGGGGAACGCACCGCGGAGGCGGCCGGGACACTGTTCGCGCTGGCCGAACGGCGCGGCGTCGCCCGGGGCGGCCTGACCGGGAACCTGGGGGCCGACCCGGTCCGCGACCCCGCGACCGCGGCCGAACTGGCCCGGCGCTGCGCGGCCGACTTCCCCGGGCTGCGCGCGGTCGTGGTCGACGGCACGCCGTACCACGACATGGGGGCAGGCGACGCCGAGGAGCTCGGCTGCGCGACGGCGGCGGGGGTGGCGGCCCTGCGGACGCTGACCGGCGCGGGACTGCCGGTCGAGGAGGCGTTCGGCCAGCTGGAGTTCCGCTACGCGGCGACCGCCGACCAGTTCCTCACCATCGCCAAGCTCCGCGCCGCGCGCCGGGTCTGGGCGCGCGTCGCCGAGGTGTGCGGGGCGGTGGAGAACGCGGGGCAGCGCCAGCACGCGGTGACCGGTTCGGCGATGATGACGGCCCGCGACCCCTGGGTGAACATGCTCCGCACCACACTGGCCTGCTTCGCGGCCGGGGCGGGCGGGGCGGACGCGGTGACCGTGCAGCCGTTCGACGCCTGCCTGGGGCTGCCCGACGCCTTCGCCCGCAGGATCGCCCGCAACACCCACGCGCTGCTCGTCGAGGAGGCGGGGACGGCCAGGGTGACGGACCCCGCGGGCGGGTCGTGGTACGTCGAGCGGCTCACCGAGGACCTGGCGGGCAAGGCCTGGGAGTGGTTCCAGGAGATCGAACGCGCCGGGGGCATGGCCGTGGCCGTGGAGTCGGGGCTCGTCTCCGGCCGGATCGCCGCCACCTGGCGTGAGCGCTCCGGCAACATCGCGCACCGCCGCGACCCGATCACCGGGGTGAGCGAGTTCCCCGACCTCGGTGAGCGCCCGCTGAGCAGGCCGCCCAGACCGCGTCCCCGGGCGGGTGTCCGTTACGCCCAGGAGTTCGAGGCGCTGCGCGACCTGGCGGACGCCCAGGAGGTCAGGCCCGCGGTGTTCCTGGCCGTCATCGGCCCGGTCGCCGCGCACACCGCCAGGGCCTCCTTCGCGGCCAACCTGTTCAACGCCGGGGGCGTCGCGGCCCTCACCGCCCCCGTGCCGCCGGGAGGCACGGTCGATCCGGCCGCGATCGCCGCGGCCTTCGCCGCGAGCGGCGCCAGGATCGCCTGCCTGTGCTCAAGCGACCGGCTGTACGGCGAGCACGCCGAGGCCGTGGCCGCCGCGCTGCGCGAGGCCGGGGCGGTGAAGGTGTGGCTGGCGGGCAGGGGGGACCACGTGGGCGTGGACGCCACCGTCCACGCCGGGTGCGACGCGCTCGGCGTGCTCCACACGATCTTCGACGACCTGGAGGTGGCTCGTTGATTCCCGACTTCTCCGGAATCGGGCTGACCGGAGAGCCCGCGGCGCTCCCCGACCGGGAGGGCTGGGCGCGGGCCGTACGGCGGGCGACCGGTCAGAACCCGGACGAGCTGACGTGGCGGACGCCGGAGGGCATCGACGTCAAGCCGCTGTACACGGCCGACGACCTCGACGGGCTCGGCTTCCTGGAGACCTACCCGGGGGCGGTGCCGTACCTGCGCGGGCCGTACCCGACCATGTACGTCAACCAGCCGTGGACCGTCAGGCAGTACGCCGGGTTCTCCACGGCCGAGGAGTCCAACGCCTTCTACCGCCGCAACCTGGCGGCCGGGCAGAAGGGACTGTCGGTCGCCTTCGACCTGGCCACCCACCGGGGCTACGACTCCGACCATCCGAGGGTGGCCGGGGACGTGGGCATGGCGGGGGTCGCCATCGACTCCATCTACGACATGCGGCAGCTGTTCGACGGCATCCCCCTCGACCGGATGAGCGTGTCGATGACCATGAACGGCGCGGTGCTCCCGGTGCTCGCGCTCTACATCGTGGCCGCCGAGGAGCAGGGGGTGGCGCCGGAGCAGCTGGCCGGGACCATCCAGAACGACATCCTCAAGGAGTTCATGGTCCGCAACACCTACATCTATCCGCCCGCTCCGTCGATGCGGATCATCTCCGACATCTTCTCCTACACCAGCGAGCGGATGCCGAAGTTCAACTCCATCTCGATCTCCGGGTACCACATCCAGGAGGCCGGGGCCACGTGCGACCTGGAGCTGGCCTACACCCTGGCCGACGGCGTCGAGTACCTCAGGGCGGGCACCGCGGCCGGGCTCGACGTCGACAGGTTCGCGCCCCGCCTGTCGTTCTTCTGGTGCATCGGCATGAACTTCTTCATGGAGGTCGCCAAGCTCCGCGCCGCCCGGCTGCTGTGGGCACGCCTGGTCTCCGGGTTCGGCGCGGAGAACCCCAGGTCGCTGTCGCTGCGGACCCACTCGCAGACCTCCGGCTGGTCGCTGACCGCCCAGGACGTCTTCAACAACGTGGTGCGCACCTGCGTCGAGGCGATGGCCGCGACCCAGGGGCACACCCAGTCGCTGCACACCAACGCCCTGGACGAGGCGCTGGCGCTGCCGACCGACTTCTCCGCGAGGATCGCCCGCAACACCCAGCTGCTGCTGCAGCAGGAGTCGGGCACCTGCCGGGTGATCGACCCGTGGGGCGGCTCCTACTACGTCGAGCGGCTCACCCACGAGCTGGCGGTCAGGGCCTGGGGGCACATCCAGGAGGTCGAGGCGGCGGGCGGCATGGCCAGGGCGATCGACCAGGGCCTGCCCAAGCTGCGCATCGAGGAGGCCGCGGCCCGGACCCAGGCCCGTATCGACTCCGGGCGCCAGCCGGTGATCGGCGTCAACAAGTACCGGCCCGACGCCGAGGAGCCCATCGAGGTCCTCAAGGTCGACAACAGCGCGGTGCGCGCCCAGCAGCTCGACAAACTCCGCAGGCTGCGCCAGGAGCGCGACCCGGCGCGGGTCGAACGGGCCCTTGAGGCGCTGACCAAGGGCGCGGCCGGGGACGGCAACCTGCTGGCGCTGTCCATCGAGGCGGCGCGGGCCATGGCGACGGTCGGGGAGATCTCCGACGCGCTGGAGAAGGTCTTCGGCAGGCACGCGGGCCAGATCCGCACGATCTCCGGTGTCTACCGGCAGGAGGTGGGTCCGGGAGTGGACGAGGTCCGTACGGCCTGCGCCGAGTTCGAGCGGCTTGAGGGGCGCCGCCCCCGCATCCTGGTCGCCAAGATGGGCCAGGACGGCCACGACCGGGGGCAGAAGGTGATCGCGACGGCCTTCGCCGACCTCGGGTTCGACGTGGACGTCGGCCCGCTGTTCCAGACGCCCGAGGAGGTCGCCCGCCAGGCGGTCGAGGCCGACGTGCACGTGGTCGGGGTCTCCTCGCTGGCCGCCGGGCACCTGACGCTGGTGCCCGCGCTGCGGACGGCGCTGGCCGAGCTGGGCGCGGAGGACGTCATGATCGTGGTCGGCGGGGTGATCCCGCCGGGAGACTTCGAGGCGCTGCGCGCCGCGGGGGCCTCGGCGATCTTCCCGCCCGGGACCGTGATCGCCGGGGCCGCCGGGGAGCTGCTGGCCGAACTGCGTACCCGGCTCGGCCATGTCCAGGACGGTTGAGGACTACGCCCGGGGGGTCAAGGAGGGCTCCCGGGCCTGGATCGCCAGGGCGATCACGCTGGTCGAGTCGAGCAGGCCCGACCACCGGGCCATGGCCCAGCGGCTGCTGGTCGAGCTGGCCCCGCTGGCGGGCAGGGCCCGCCGGGTCGGGGTGACCGGGGTGCCCGGCGTGGGCAAGTCCACCTTCGTCGACACGCTCGGCACCCTCCTGACCGGCAGGGGGCACCGGGTCGCGGTGCTCGCCGTCGATCCGTCGTCGACCAGGACCGGCGGCAGCATCCTGGGCGACAAGACCAGGATGTCCAGACTGGCGGCCGACCCGGCCGCCTTCATCCGCCCGTCCCCGACCTCGGGCACGCTCGGCGGGGTGGCCAAGGCGACCCGTGAGGCGATGGTCGTGGTCGAGGCGGCGGGCTACGACGTCGTACTCGTCGAGACGGTGGGGGTCGGCCAGTCGGAGACCGCGGTCGCCGACATGGTGGACACCTTCCTGCTGCTCGCGCTGGCCAGGACCGGCGACCAGCTCCAGGGCATCAAGAAGGGCGTGCTGGAGCTGGCGGACGTGATCGCGGTCAACAAGGCCGACGGGCCGCACGAACCGGACGCCAGGAGGGCGGCCAGGGAGCTGGCCGGGGCGCTGCGGCTGTTGCGCTCCGAGCGCACGGTGCCCGTGCTGACCTGCAGCGGACTCGAAGGCGCGGGGATGGAGGAGCTGTGGCGTCAGGTCGTGGCGCACCAGGAGGCCATGGAGGTCTCGGGCGAGCTGTCCGCCCGCCGCCGCGCGCAGCAGGTCGGCTGGACCTGGGCGCTGGTGACCGAACGCCTGCTGGCCGGGCTCCGCGGGCATCCGGAGGTGGCCGCGATCGCCCCGGAGGTCGAGCGGCTGGTGCAGACGGGGGAGCTGACGCCGTCCCTGGCCGCCGACCGCATCCTGGACGCCTTCGGGCACCGGCCCGCGTGACCGCGCGAGGTCATGTGATCCCGGTCACGCTGAGCGACCACAGGTGGGAACTGATTTGCGAATTCTGCCCACATTACATGAATCCTTGCTTAAGAAACTGATTCATTACAGTTATGGTAAAACGATTATTTGGCTGCGACCTTGATCGCCCACTGCCAATCATGTGATACTTCGCCCAAAGGGTTGTGAAAGGCGTATTAAAGCCCTTTAGTCATGTGAGCGTGAGAAGGCGCATGGTGAGGCGCGGGAAGGACACAGAGGGGCCGCCGGTCGACCGGCCCTGACTGTTTCCCGTGTGGGACGGGTCACACCGGAGTGGCCGCGGTCCCTGATTGCGTTCGACCGCCCCGGCATCGCCGCGGGCGGCGGTCACGCTGCGTGTGTTCGCGTCAGGCGAGGTGGGAGAGCGTAGCAATGTCGATCGACGCGACCGCGGGAACATTCCGGCGGAGCAGGACCGTCCCCGTTCACCGTGCCCTTCCCGGGCTGATGAGGGACCCGGTGAACGCCCTGGCCGAGATGGGCAGACGGGCGAAGGGCGAGGTCGTCCGGCTTGACCTCGGGCTCTTCCGCCCCTATCTGGTCACCCATCCCGACCACGTCCAGCGGGTGCTGAGAGCCGAGTGGACCGGCTACCGCCGCGACGGCATGTTCTGGCGCCCCCTGCGCCGCATGACCGGTGCCAGCGTCCTGGGCGAGGACGAGCCCTGGGAGTCGAGCAGGAAGGTCCTGCAGCCCCTCTTCACCAGACGCTACATCGCCACGCTCGCCGGGGAGATGGCGAAGGTGATCACCGGCTGTGTCTCCCGCCTCGACGCGTACGTCACGTCGGGACGGCCCGTCGACATCATGGAGGAGATGTCCAGGATCGTGAACAGGGCCGTGATCCGGGTGCTGTTCGGCGACCGGATCACCCCCGAGGAGGGCGAGCTCCTGGCCCCCGCCTACGACACGGCCGCGACCTCGATCAACTTCCGGCTGCTCATGCCGTTCATGCCCTACTCGGTACGGGTCCCCGGCGACCGGGCCTTCATGAGGGCCGTCAAGACGGTGGACGACGTGGTGTTCCCGGTGATCCGCCAGGCGCGGGCCGAACACGGCGACGGCCACGACGTCATCTCCGCGCTCTGCCGGGTCGGCCAGGAGGACGGCGGCGCGCCGCTCGACGACCAGCAGATCCGCGACAACCTCGTCAGCGTCTACGGCGCGGCCTCGGAGTCGACGGCCATGACCCTGACCTGGCTGTGGCCGCTGCTGGAGGCCCACCCGCACGTCGCGGCCAGGCTCCAGGAGGAGATCGACCGGGTCGTCGGCGCCGGCCCCGTGACGCCGGAGCACCTGCCCGAGCTGCGCTACACCGGCATGGTCCTGCAGGAACTGCTGCGCCTGTACCCGGCCGGCTGGATCTTCCCCAGGATGGCCGCCAGGACCGCCGAGCTGGGCGGGACGCGGATCAAGGCGGGCGCCCAGGTGCTGATCAGCCCCTACGCCACCCACCGGCTCGACGAGTTCTGGGAGCGCCCGCTCGACTTCGACCCGGAGCGCTTCGCGCCCGGCGCGCGGGACGGCGCGCACCGCTACTCCTACTTCCCCTTCGGCGGCGGGCCGCACCAGTGCCTGGGCAAGCACCTGTTCCACGTCGAGGCGCCCCTCATCGTGGCCGCCGTGCTGAGCCGCTTCCGCCTCCAGGTCGCGGCGGGGCCGTACACCCCCTTCCCCGCGGCCTCGCTCAGACCCAGGGAGAAAGTGATGATGAACCTTCTCCCGCTCAGGCACGCCCCCGGCGCGGCGGCGTGACCCGCACGGACGCCGCACCCCGGCCCGAGGCCGCGGAGTGCGGGACGATCTGCGCCGTCGCGGGCCGGGCCCAGCGGGACATGCGCGAATGGGCCGAGGCCTACCCCGGCCTGTTCTCCGCCAAGCCGTTCGACGCGGCCCTCTACAGCACCCTGTCGCTGGCCATGGCCTTCAGCGGGCCCTGGTTCACCGCCGAGCAGCTGCGCATGGCCAACAAGGTCTGCCTGTGGGCCTTCGGCCTCGACTGGCTCGTCGACTACGTCGCGACCTCCCCCGAGGAGGTGGAGGGCGTCGTACGGCGCTGCCTGGAGGTGGCAGGCGGCGCGGCGCCGGAGGACGGCGACGACCTCACCCTGATGCTCGCCGGGATCCGCGACGAGCTGGCCGCCTCGCCCGCCCACCCCGTGCTGGGCCCGTTCTGGCGCGCGGAGCTGGGGCGGATGCTGGAGGCGATGCTGCGCGAGGCCCGCTGGAAGGCCGACAAGGTCACCCCCGGGTTCGACGACTACCTCGGCAACGCCGACAACCTCGGTTTCTGCTTCGCCTTCGCCGCCCACTGGCTGTACACCGCGGGCTCGGCCGAGAGCCCCGTCGAAGGTCTCGGTGAGATCCTCGACGAGGTCGTGGAGGCGTCGAGATCGGTGCAGCGGGTGATCCGCCTCATCAACGACCTGGGCACCTACGAGCGCGACGTCGTCTGGGGCGACCTCAACGCCCTGCTGCTCGGGCCGGAGCGCGCCGAGGTCGAACGGCGGGTCGCCGAACTGGCCGCGCGCAGCCGCGAGCTGATCGCCCCGCTGCGGGACAGGGCCCCCGAACTCGCGGGCTACCTGGAGCGGCAGATGGACTTCTGCGCGGGCTTCTACCAGGTCACCGACTACTGGGGTGCGCTGTGACCGTCGAAGACCTGCGGGTGCCCGGTGCCGTACCGCGGGGCCGGAACACGACGCCGGAGCCGGGCGCTCCCCCCGAGGAGAGCCGGGTGGCCGCGGCCGCGGCCGAGCTGGTCGCGAGCCTGACGGCCGAGCCGTGGGGCCAGGTCTCCGTCTCGGTCTACGAGACGGGACGGCTGGTGAGCCTGGCCCCCTGGCTCACGGGCCACGCCGAACGCGTGCGGTTCCTGCTCGCCGCCCAGCGTCCCGACGGCGGCTGGGGCGCCCCCGGCGGCTACGCGCTGGTGCCCACCCTCGCCGCGGTCGAGGCGCTGGCCGCCGAACTCGGGCGTGTCCCCGGCGCCTCGGGGACTCCCTTCGCGGACGAGGCGGCGGTCGGCGGAGCCGTACGGCGTGGCCTGGCCGCGCTGCGCCGCTGGGCCGGTACGGAGCCGGAAGCGGGCCGGGGCGGTGATCCACGCGTCCCCTACGACCTGCGGGAACTGCCGGACATGCCGGCGGTCGAGCTCATCGTGCCCGACCTGCTCGCCCGCCTCAACGGGCACCTGGCGGCGCTGGAGGAGGGGGAGCCGCTGCCGCCTCCCCGGGGCATGAACGGCGGGAAGCTGGCGCTGGTCAGGACCGGGCTGGCCGCGGGTGCCGCGGTCCCGCAGAAGATGCTGCACGCGCTGGAGGTCGCCGCGGAGGCGGCGTCGAAGGCCCCGGGAGTCGTCCCGACGCCCCTCCGCGAGGGGCGGGCCGCCGCGATCGGCGCCTCGCCCGCCGCGGGCGCCGCGTGGCTCGGCGGCCCGGGGGAGGACTCACCCGTGCGCCACTACCTGGAGGCGGTCGTGGACCGCTACGCGGGCCCGGTGCCCTGCGCGGCCCCCGTGACGGTCTTCGAGCGGGGCTGGACGCTGAGCTGGCTGCGGCGCGCGGGCGTCCCGGTGACCGTGCCGGAGGAGCTGACGGCCGGGCTGGCCGCCGCCATCGGCCCCGGCGGCGTCGCCGCGGGCCCGGGGCTGCCGCCGGACGCCGACACCACCTCCGTCGGCCTGTACACGCTGGCGCTGCTGCGCGCGCCCCGGGAGCCCGACGCCCTGTGGGCCTACGAGACCGAGACCCACTTCTGCACCTGGCAGGGGGAGGAGGGGGCGTCGCCGACGGTCAACGCGCACGTGCTGGACGCCTTCGGCGAGTATCTGCGGCTGGCGGGCACCGGCGGGCGGAACGCGCGTTACGCGGCGGCGACGGGCAAGCTGTCGGCCTGGCTGCGCGGGCGCCAGCTACCCGACGGCAGCTGGCTGGACCGCTGGCACGTCTCGCCGTACTACGCGACCGCCTGCTGCGCCCTGGCCCTCGGCGAGTACGGCGGCGCGGAGTCGGCCGACGCGGTGCGCGGCGCCACGCGCTGGCTGCTGGACACCCAGCGTGAGGACGGCTCATGGGGCCGCTGGACGGGAACGGCGGAGGAGACCGCCTACGCCCTGCAGACCCTGCTGCTGACGCCTGCCGCCCTGCCGGCCACGGAAGAGGCCCCAACAGAAGCCACGACAGGGGCCGCAACAGGGGCCGCAACAGGGGCCACAGAGGGGGCCGCGGAGGAGGCCGTCGAGCAGGAGCGCCGCGCGGCGGCCGTCGAGCGCGGGCACCGCAGGCTGCTGACCATGGTGACCGGGTTCGGGGAACCGCTGGACAGACCCGCTCTCTGGCACGACAAAGACCTTTACTACCCGGCGGCGATCGTCAGGGCGGCCGTCCTGGGCGCCCTTCACCTGGCGCGTCGCCACCGTCCGTGACCTGCCGTGGCACACCGGTCACGGCAGGGCGGCCCGGCCGGCGCGTCCCTGACAGCGGACGGTGACCGGAATTCAACGCAGAATATTGATCTGCGAAAAGGACAGAAGCCCACATCTGGTCAATGTTGCCTTGAGTGTAATTGGCTATATTGCTAAGGTTCTCCGGGTGCCATGGCCGGATGCCGTCGTCCGGCGCAATGTGGCGTCTATTCCTTCACACGTATTTATCGTCGTGAAACGATAATGTGACTTTCTCTCACTTTTGCCGGGATGGGTGCTATGCGCTTGCGCAATGCGCGTTTGCGGACCAAGGTCACGGCACTGCTGGTGTCACTTATCGCGCTGTGGGCCTTCACCGCATGGGTCACCGTACGTGAGGGCTTCAACATGCTGGGCGTGGCCAGGCTCGACGCGAGCGTCGCGGAACCGAGCGAGAAGCTGCTGGTCGAGCTGCAGAACGAGCGCAGACTCAGCCTGATCTACCTCGGCACCTCGGGCTCGGCCCGCCAGCAGCGCGAGACCCTCAGCGCCCAGCGCAGACGCACCGAGGACGCGGTGGCCAACTTCAGGGCCCTCGCCCAGGGCGGCGACGTCCAGTGGCTCGGCGGCGACGCCCTCAACCGGCGCATCACGGAGACCGTCCAGAGACTCGACGGCCTGCGGCAGGGCCGCAAGGCCATCGACGCGGGCACCATCGACCGGCTCAAGGCGGCCGACGTCTTCACCGACGTCGTCGACTCCCTCTACCGGATCTACGACTCCATGGCGACGCTCGACGACGCCGCCATCGCCAAGGACACCCGGACGGTCATCGAGCTGAGCAGGGCAAGGGACCTTCTGGCCCTGGAGGACGCCGTCGCGGCGGGCGGCCTGACCGCGGGCCGCCTGACCGACGCCGAACGCGCCCTGTTCGCGCAGACCGTCGGCACCCGGCGCTTCCTCTTCCAGGACGCCCTCACCGAGCTGCCCGCCGCGGACCGGGCCATCTGCGACAGCCTGATCGGCAGCGAGCCCTTCACCCGCATGCGCGTCATGGAGGAGCAGCTCATGCGGGGCGGCGCGCCCGCCCCCACCGAACCCGTCGACGCCCGGCAGTGGGCCGCCTCGACCCAGGTCGTGCTGGCCAGGTTCCAGGAGGTGGTGCTGAGCGCGGGAGACGGCGTCGTCCAGCGGGCCACCCCCGTCGCCACCGGCGTGATCGTACGGCTCTCGCTCGCGGGCGGACTCGGCCTGCTGGCCGTCATCGCCTCGATCGTCCTGTCCATCACCACCGCGCGGACCCTGGTCCAGCAGCTCGACAAGCTCAGGGTCGCCGCCTGGGACCTGGCCAACGAGCGGCTGCCCTCCGTGGTCGAGCGCATCGGCCACGGCGAGGACGTCGACATCGCGGCGGAGGCGCCGCCGCTGGAGTTCGGCAACGACCAGATCGGCCACGTCGGCCAGGCCTTCAACGCCGTACAGCGCACCGCCGTCAAGGTCGCGGCCGAGCAGGCGCAGCTACGGCGTGACATCGCGGACATCCTGCGCAACCTCGCCCGCCGTACCCAGTCGCTGGTCCACCGGCAGCTGAGTGTCCTGGACATCATGGAACGGCGGGAGGACGACCCGCAGGAACTGCGTGACCTGTTCCGCCTCGACCACCTGGCGACCCGCATGCGGAGATACGCCGAGAACCTCCTGGTGCTGTCCGGGGCCGCCCCCGGACGCGCCTGGCGCGACTCGGTGCCGATGATCGACGTGGTCCGCGGCGCGCTGGCCGAGATCGAGGACTACACCCGGGTCGACGTGCTGCCGCTCGGCGAGGTCGCGCTGGACGGGCGGGCCGTCGGCGACGTCATCCACCTGGTCGCCGAGCTGGTGGAGAACGCCGCCGCCTTCTCCCCGCCCTACACGACGGTGCAGGTCAGCGGATACTCCGTGGCCCACGGGCACGCCCTGGAGATCGAGGACCGGGGCCTGGGCATGAGCCAGGAGGACATCGACGCCGCCAACGAGCGGATCGCGAACCCGCCGGAGCTCAAGCTGTCGGGCAACGCCCGCCTGGGCCTCTACGTGGTCAGCCGCCTGGCCGAACGGCACGAGATCCGGGTGACGTTCAAGGCCTCGCCGTACGGCGGCACGACCGTGGTGGTCCTGCTGCCCCAGGAGCTCATCAAGGAACAGGCGGAGCGGGAGCCGGAACCCGCCGTCGCGGTGCCGCAGCCCCGCACGGTCGGCGTGGGAGGCCCGGGAGGCCTGGGAGGGCCGCTGGCCCAGCCGGCACCGCACGCCGGACCCCGCGCGGCGACCCAAGGCGGGCCCCAGGGAGGGCACCAGGCAGCGCCTCAGCCGCCGCAGGGGCCACGGAACCGGGGCGCTGATCCGCTGACGGGCACCGGCCAGGGCGGCGCCGGGCGGCGCGAGACGCGCCCGGTCACCCACAGGAGGATCCCGGGAGGAGTGCAGGAGCCCCAGGTGGGCGAGGGCGGTCCCGGTACGGCGCTGCCCCCCGTCCTGCCTCCCCCCGACACCAGCCACACGCCCGGCGGCCTGCCGCGGCGCGTGCCGCAGACGCACCTCGCCGCACCGCTGCAGGAGGACGAGCCCGCGCCGCGGGGGCCGGGCACCGAAGATCCGGACGAGCGTTCCCCGGAGATGATCCGCACGGCCATGGCGTCCTTCCAGGACGGCACCCGCCGGGGGCGTTCGGACGCGGCACAGCTGCTCGACAAGGAGGATGACCGCGCCGACGGGGGCGGATCCCGCGGGTGAGAACCGGGACCGTCCCGGATCTCCGCCGCGCCGATCCGGTGCAGACGGGCCGCCAGAGACACACGATCGAACGCCCACCGGCAGAAAGAGGACTACGAGTGGTGCAGGGAACAGGATCTTCCACCGACCTGGCCTGGTTGCTGGACGATCTCATCGAGCGGGTCGGAGAGGCCGAACACGGCATCGTCTTCTCCACCGACGGTCTGTTGCTGGCGACCTCGGCGGAGTTCGACCGGTCGGACGCCGAACACCTGGCAGCCGTCGGATCGGCGATCCAGAGCCTTGGCAAGGGCGTCAGCGACCGGGTCAACGGCGGCGCGGTACGCCAGACCATCATCGAGATGCGTTCCGCCTACCTGATCGTGACCGCGGCGGGCCAGGGCGCCTGCCTGGCGGTGCTCTGCACGAACGAGGCCGACGTGGGCCTGGTGGCCTACGAGATGGCCATGCTCGTCGCGCGGGTCGGCCAGTACCTCATCTCGCCCGCCAGAACGGCGGAGCCGGTCAAGGACGACGTACCACGATGAACGACCCCTTCGAGGAGCTGCCCGACACGCAGTGGGTGGGTGACGATGCCGGGGCGATCGTCCGGCCGTACATCCTGACCCGCGGCAGGACGGAACCGGCCAGCGGCAGATTCGACCTCGTCACACTGGCGGTGGCCGTCAGGGCCCTGTCGCAGCGGGACACCGGGCTCGATCCTGAGTGCCTGGCCATCGTGCGGCTCTGCCTGCAGCCGCAGTCGGTCGCAGAGATCGCCGCGCACATCAACCTTCCGGCGGGCACGGTCCGTGTCCTGCTGGGCGACCTGCTCGACCAGGGCTACATCGCCCTGCAAGAGCCGCATTCGGAGACCGACATGCAAGACGAGAGGCTGTACAGGGCGGTGCTCGATGGACTCCGTGCGCTCTAGCCGCGACGCGGGCCGGATCAAGCTGCCCAGGGCGATCAAGATCCTGGTCGCGGGAGGCTTCGGCGCGGGGAAGACGACCCTGGTCGGCTCCGTCTCCGAGATAGCGCCGCTGAGCACCGAGGAGACGCTGACCAACAGGGGCGTCGGCATCGACGACCTGTCCGGCGTCGAGAGCAAGCGGACGACCACGGTCGCGATGGACTTCGGCCGCATCACCATCGGCGACGCCTACCGGCTCTACCTCTTCGGCACCCCCGGCCAGGAGCGGTTCTGGTTCCTCTGGGACGAGCTGGCGCTCGGCGCGCTCGGCGCGGTCGTCATCGCCGACACCCGCAGGCTGGCCGACTGCTTCCCCTCTCTCGACTACTTCGAGCGGCGCCAGACGCCCTTCATCGTCGCGGTGAACTGCTTCGACGACTCCCGCCGCTACGACCTGGAGGAGGTACGGCTCGGCCTCACCCTCCACGAGGACATCCCGATCGTGATGTGCGACGCCAGGCAGCGGGAGTCGGGCAAGGAGGTGCTGATCGCCCTGGTCGAGCACGCGATGCGGACGCGTCTCGGCGCGACGGTCGGAGGGGACCTTCACGGGGGCGCGGTCTCCCAGTGAGGGATCCCGCCGGGCGCGCCGTACGGCCAGGTGCGGCACCGGCGGTCCCGGTCGCTAGTGTGGCCTGCGTGGTTCACCGAACGCGGGCCGTCGCGGCCGTACTGACGGTTCTGCTGACCGGCCTGGCGGGTCTGGTCACCGGCTGCGGTGCCGGAGGCGCCGTCTACAACTTCGGCACCGTCGTGCGCGGGGAGGCGGGCAGGACCGTCGAGGTCGGCCTCCCCCTCGGCAGGCGCTTCTCCCTCGCCGTGACCGACGGCGCCGCGGGCTGGCGGCTCGCGGCCCTGCCGGACGCCAGGGTCGCCTCCTTCATCAGTCAGGAGCGGCGGACCGAGGACGGGCGCGCGACCCGCTACTTCGTGTTCAACGCCAAGTATCGCGGCACGGCCACCATCACCCTCCTCGCCTGCGCCGACTGCGCGGACGGCGGGCGGGAGCAGGCGACCTTCAAGATCACCGTCACCTGAGCCGGTGGCGGTCCCGCCGCCTTCGATGTCAGGCTTGGGGTCATGAACCACCGTTTGTCCGATGTCGATCTCTCCCAGAAGCTCTCCAAGAAGGAGGCCACGGAACGGCTCGACGCCGCCCTCGAACGGCTGCTGCGGCTGAGACTCATGCTGGGCGGGCAGATCGGCGAGCGCCGCATCGGCCCGCCGGTGTGCGTGGTGTTCGAAGGCTGGGACGCCTCAGGCAAGGGCGGGGCCATCAAACGCCTCGTGCGTCCCCTCGACCCCCGGCACGTACGGGTCGCCCAGTTCGCCGCGCCGACCTACGACGAGAAACGGCACCACTTCCTGTGGCGGTTCTGGCCGGTGCTGCCCGGCTGGGGCGGGATGACCGTGCTCGACCGCTCCTGGTACGGGCGGGTGCTGGTCGAGCGGGTCGAGGGGTTCGCCACCGAGGAACAGTGGTCGCGGGCCTACGACGAGATCGTGGAGTTCGAGCGGTCCCTCGTCGCCGAGGGCATGATCATGGTCAAGTTCTGGATGCACGTCTCGCCGGAGGAACAGCTACGGCGCTTCGAGGACCGGGCGGGTGACCCGCTGCGGGTCTGGAAGCTGACCGACGAGGACTGGCGCAACCGCGAGAAGCGCCCGCAGTACGAGGCCGCCGTCGAGGAGATGCTCGCCCGCACCGACCGGCCCTGCGCGCCCTGGCACGTCGTCCCCGGCGACGACAAACGACTGGCCCGCGTCGTGGTGGTGGAAACGGTCTGCGCCGCGATGGAGGAGAAGCTGCTGTGACATCCGCCCCGCCTGGCGGCGTCGCGGGCCTGGGCGCTTTCGGGCCGGTGCTTTCCCTCGCCGCTCATCCGCTTCGCTCCTTCGCTCCTCGGTCCAGGCACCGACGCGCCCAAGCCGAAGCGCCTGGTCGCAGGACTAGAGATCCAGCTCTGAGGAGGTGAAGCGGTCGCGGAGGAAGCGGCCGTGGTCTCTCAGGGCCTGGTCGTCGCCCCTGTGCACGGCCTGGGCCACCTCGCCCAGTTTGGTCTCCAGCAGGCCGAGCTGGGCGAGCAGTTCCTCGTGGGCGCTGCGTTCGCGTTCCGAGCGGCGGCTCAGCGCGTAGGAGCGGGGCAGGTTGGCGTAGGCCTCCAGGCTGGAGGGCAGATAGTCGCGGATCGTCTGGGAGACGACGTGCAGGTGGTCGGGGGAGGTGGTCAGCGCCTCCGCCCGGCCGAGGACGCCGTCGAGCACCTCGGCCAGGGCGCCGACCCTGGCCTGCACGTCCTCGGGAAAACGCGCCGAGCCGCGCACCTTCCGCCGCAGCGCCTCCAGGTCGGTCCTGAGCAGGCCCGCCTCGACCTCGGCGTTGGAGACGGCCAGCCTGATCCGCTCCGGCGGGGCCAGCAGCGCGCCGACGCCGTACAGACCGGCGACGACCAGCGGCCAGAACGCGCCCGCCAGGCCGAGCAGGTGGGCGCCGAGACCGGCCAGGGCCAGGACGCATCCGGTGATGTTCCTGGTCGAGCCGAGATACCTCAGCACCCGCTCACTGGTAGCCACGGATCTCCTTGAACGCCGCGGCCAGTGACCCGTCGCGGGCGTCGAAGACGGCGCCGCCGGTCAGCGTGGCGATCTGCCTCATCTCCTCGACGTCGCTGTCGCCGAACAGCACCACGAACGTCCTGGTCCGCCGCTGCTCGCCGGGCAGCGCCCGGTAGAAGGCGGCGAAGTCGTCGTAGGAGATGCCGTCGGTGTTCTCGCCGTCGGTCATCAGCACCACCGACGTGTAGTGCCCGTCGCCGGCCGTCGCCGCCTGCTGGTACGCGGTGCGCAGCCCGTCGAAGATCGCCGTCCCGCCCTCGATCCGCAGGCCCTGCGCGTAGGACTTGATCTCGTTGAGGACCGGCTGCGGATTCCCCTCCGGGAGGGTGAACGACTTCGGCTGCCCGACCGAGCCGCTGAACGGGATCATGATCACGTTCTCCCGGTCGCGGAAGCGGGAGAACGTGCCGGAGGCCGAGGTGTCGGCGCCGGTGAGGGTGACCAGCGCCCGGCGCAGGTTCTCGATCCTGTCGCCCTCCATCGACCCCGAGACGTCCAGCACGAACAGGGCCCGGGAGGGGACGCGCGCCTCGTCGAGGTAGGCGGTGATCAGCCCGTCCGCGGTGCTCCTGCGGTTGGGGAAGGGCAGTTCGAGCAGCGGCGCGGTGCCGAACTCGGGGCCGGGCCGTACCTGTGGCACGGCGGGTCGCCTGTGGGTGGTGGTCATGATCTGCCGCTGGGTGTCCGGGGTGCGCAGCCAGGAGGTCAGCCTGCCGTACAGCTCCCGCTTCTCCTGGGTGGCCGAGGCCAGCAGGGTCAGCGGGTAGTCCGCGGTGACCACCCCGTCGCTCGGGTAGATCAGGCTCATCCCCTTGACGCCCAGCAGCACCGACTCGTAGTTCACCAGGCCGTCGACCCCGCCGTCCCTGGCGTAGGCCTCGGCCAGCCAGCCGGAGGAGCCCGAGGTCAGCCGCTGGGCGGAGAAGAACTGCTTCAGCTTGGGCGTGACCGCCGTGACCTGCTCCGGGCTCAGCGCCTCCCCGGCGTCCGACAGCGCCGCGGCCACCCCGACAAGCGCGGAGAATCCGGAGTTGGACGAGGCCGGGTTGGTCATGCCGAAGGTGAAGCGTCCCTGCTGGGCGGCGTCCGCGATCTGCTGCCAGCTGATCGGTCTGCCCTCCCAGCCGAGTTCGCGTGCCTTGGCCGTCCTGAGGCCGAGCAGCACGGGGGAGGACATGATCCTGGTCTCGGTGGACAGGCGGCCCTTGGCGCCGTCGATCAGCGACAGGTAGCGGTTGGAGGAGAACCAGATCGCGTCGTAGGAGCCGTCCGCGTCGCCCCTGGCCACCTGCTCGGCGCCGTCCAGGGTGCCGGCGTAGGAGATCCGCACCTTCACCCCCGAGTTCCGCAGCATCGGTTCGAGGTCCTTGACCTCGCTTCCCGCCAGCACCCTGAGGACGTCGGGGCCGTCCTCGACCTCGTCGCCCGTTCCGTTCGAGCACGCCGCGAGCGCGGTCACGCAGAGCAGCGCGAGCGCCACCGTCAACCGGGCCGTACGACGGCCTGCGAGACGCCTCATCGGGCCCCCTCGGCGCGCTCAAGGTAGGTCCTGGCGTGCGCCAGCTCGGTGTTCAGGCTCTCCACGGTGGTCGCCATGCTCTCCACGGCCTGCGACCTGAAGCCGTCGATCATGTCCATGGTCGCGTAGACGTTGTCGAAGGCCCTGCGCAGCACGTCCATGTCGACGACCGTCGAGGCCGCCTGGTTCTGGATCGCCCCCGCCTGGGTGCGCAGCATCTCACTGGTGGCCAGGATCAGGTCGCCGGTCGTCGCGTTGAGCGCGGTGATCTGGTCGAGCACCAGCTTCTGGTTGGTCAGCGCCTGGGCGACGGTGACCGCGGTGCGCAGCGCGGCGACCGTCGTGGTCGTGGCGCGGTCGACGCCCTTGCTGAGTTCGAGGTTGTTCTTGCGGACCAGGTCGAGGGCCAGATACCCCTGAACGGAGACCGCGAGCTGGGTGAGGATGTCCTGGTGCCGCTGCCGTACGGTGAACAGGGCGTCAGAGCGCAGCGCGGTGGCCTTCTCCGGGTCGGAGGCCTCCAGGACGAGGACGCGCCCCTCAAGCTCGCGGTCGAGCTCGGCGGCCATCACGGCGTACTCCTGCAGGCGGGTCATCGTCTCCCACAGGTTGGCCTTCTCGCCCTCGATGGCGGCGTTGTCCTTCAGCAGCTCGTCCTGACCGGACTTCAACGCCCTGATGATGTCGTCCAGGTGCTGCTGCGCGGAGCGGTACCTGGCGAAGTAGTCGCGCAGCCGGTCGCCGAACGGGATGAGCCCGAGCAGCTTGCGCGGGCCGCTCGCCGCCTGCCTGGGGTCGAGGTCGACCACCGTACGGCGCAGCGCGACCAGCCGGTCGGCCACCCGGCCCTGGGCGTCCGCGCTCTCGCCCTTGGCCGAGGCCAGGGCGGTCACCGGGCGCTTGAGCATCCGGTTGGCCGTCTGGGAGGCGGAGCGGATCTCGCCGTCCCCCATGGAGGAGATGTCGTTCACCTTGCGGGTGAAGTCAGGGGCCCTGTGGTCGAGTGCGGCCAGTTCGTCGGCGAACCGCCGCGCCTTGGCGGCGAGCTCGTCCGCGCGGCCCTCGGCCAGCGGCAGCATGGTCGCCGCCGTGGACGGGGAGACGGCCGTGACCGGGGCCGGGGGGGTGAGCACCAGTTCGTTCTCGGCCACCTTCAGCGCACTCCTTCCGAGGTTTTTTCCGGCGCTTTTTCCGGCGCTTTTTCCGGGGCTTCCTGACGTCCCGGGCTGCCCGGGTTTCCCTGCTGGGGCACGGCGCCGCTGGCGTACAGCCGGTCGATGTTCGTGATGAGCCCCTCCAGGTGCTCGTAGGTGGGGGGTTCGACCACGTCGACCAGGTCACGCGCCGCCGGGGCGCCGGACTTGGCGACCAGAGCGGTGAAGGCCGCGGGGTCCGCGGTGCGGAAGCCGTACCTGGCGGCCAGGCCCCGCAGTCCGGGGTCCTCGGTCAGCAGCTTGCCGACCCGCGAGCCGTCGGCGGTGAGGGGCACCAGCGTGTGCTTGCTCAGCACGGTCGGCGACGGGTAGAGCAGCCGCATCCCGGGTTTGATCGAGCCGTCCCCCGCGAAGGCGTGGGAGAGGTACTGGGCTTCGTAGATCATGACCATCGGCGTCTTGCCCGACCCCATGACCAGGTAGTCGTCGAAGGGGGCCTCGGAGGAGGCCTGGGAGTAACCCTGGTCGAGGAAGATCGGCGCCACGGTCCTCGCCACCCCGGTCACCTGCGCGGTGCTGTTGACCACGTCCTCGCCGTTGGCGACGTAGCTGGTGATGGCCAGGTACATGGCCGCCGAGTTGGAGGTCCTGACGTCGGTCGTGGTCAGCAGCACCCGTTTGCGCGCCGGATAGGCGGTGTTGCCGGGCAGCTTGTCCCAGCGGGTGCCCTTGGCGGCCAGGTCGAGATACTTGGCGACGTCGAACACCGGGTAGCCGTGCCCCGAGTCACGCACCAGGCCCGCCTTCGTCAGCAGGTCGGCGATCGGCTGGAAGGTCGCGATGGCCATGGGGGAGTAGAAGGGGGAGAAGACGGTGGAGACCCCGCGGTCCTTTCTGATCTTCTCGGCGGCGGGAAGGCTTGAGGGAAAGGCGAACGCGTAGCCGTCGAGTTTGACCTCGGTGGCGATCTGCCGGGAGCCCGCGGTGTCCACCTCGACCCGCAGGCCGTGTTTGGCGAACGCGGCACGGACCTGAGGATCCTCGAAGAAGGGCTTCTTCTCCGAGCCGATCACCCCGCGCACCGTCACCAGGCCGCCACCTGGGCCTTCGTCGTTCCTGTTGCCCAGGACGACGGCCACGACGACCGCGGCGCCGAGCAGCAGCGCGAGGACGACACCGATCGACCGTTTCATTCCACCCCATTTCTACAAATAGCATCTCTTGTTGGAATTATCGGAGGAGGGGAAACGAACGCGCGCCGGATGCCGGGGTATGCATGAGAATTAAGAGGCCGTTCATTCTTTCGTCATCTGGAAAGGCCGTCATGCGACTGAGATCCCGGCTGGGCGCACTGGACCGGCGGGTGTTCGCGGCGGTCGCGGACGCCAGGCTCCCCGGCCTCGAACGCCTCCTGCCCGCCCTGTCGCGGGCGGCCGACCACTCGCTGCTGTGGGCGGGGGTCGCCGGGGGATGCGCGCTCAGCGGCCGTGCGCCGCTGCGCCGCGCGGCCACCCGGGGGCTGCTCGCGATCGGGGTGGCCAGCCCGACGGTGAACCTGGTCTGCAAGCGGTTCTTCGGCCGCTCCAGGCCCTCCCTGGAGGGCTTCCCGCTGGCCCGGCTGATCAGGGTGCCCGCCTCGACCTCGTTCCCGTCCGGGCACTCGGCCTCGGCCGCCGCCTTCGCCACCGCCGTGGCGATGGAGGCTCCGCTGCCCGTCGCCGCCCCCGTCACGCTTCTCGCGGCGGCGGTCTGCTTCTCGCGGGTCTACACCGGCGTGCACTACCCGGGCGACGTGTTCGCGGGGGCCGGGGTCGGTGTGGCGGCCGGGGTGCTGACCCGGCGGCTGTGGCCGGCCGTACGTCTGCTGAGGGCCGCGCGCATCAGGGGAATGGCCCCAGGAAACGCCGTAAACGAGGCGGAGGATGACTGATCGGGTTTTTCACGTTTGACGGGTCGTGACAGGCCCGGCGATAGTTGGGCAGGTGACTGCCCCCCGACTGATCTCATGCGCCGTGGTCACCACGATGGCCCTGAGCGCCTGCACCACCGTAAGCTCGAACGATCCCGTGGTCGGCGGCCCGACCGCCGGCGGTGTGGTCGGAGAGGGAACCGGACCCGTCGTGGGATCGGACCCGGCCACCGCGCCGACGGTCGTCGAGCTCACGGCCGACGCCTACCGCGCCGAACTGAACAAGGCGCGCGGCCCCATCAGGGACGCCATCAGGAAACTGAACGACACCGGAGGCAAGGGCCTCGGCGAACGGCTCGAACGGACGGTCTCCACGATGGAGAGCGCCGTCTCGGGCCTGGAGGCCCTCGTCCCGCCGTCCGACGTCAAGGTCCAGCACGGCAACTACGTGGGCGCGCTCAGAAGTCTCACGAGCGCGCTGTCCGACGCCAAGGAGGACGTCGAGGCGCAGGACGTGTGCACCGGGCCCGCGGTGCTGACGGGGGCCGACGAGAGCGGACGCCTCTCGCCGGTGCGCGACAGCGGCCGCGCGCTGACCGGCTATCCGGCCGACGTCGTCTCCGTGAAGGTCAGCGGCGAGCGGTCGCGCCGCCTGGGCAACGGCTCCTACATCTCCTCCGAGAGCCGTCCGGGACGCGCCTACCTGGAGCTGAAGAACGGCAACAACAGGGACGCGGTCGTCGTGCTGACACGCGGCAAGAAGAAGGTGATCTCGGTCTACGTCCGCAAGAAGTCGTCGTTCAAGATCAAGGGGGTGCGGGACGGCACGTACAAGGTCTACTACACCCTCGGCGTCGACTGGGACTCCAGGGCCCGCGCCTTCAGCCGCTCGTGCACCTTCGAGCAGTTCGGCAAGTCCGTCAAGTTCAGGACCACCCGCACCTGGTCGCAGATCCGCTGGACCAACTGGACGCTGACCCTCAACGCCGTCGTCGGCGGCACCGTACGGCCCAGGCACATCAAACCGAGCGAGTTCCCCAGCTGATCCTCCGGGGGCCGGGAACGACGAGACCGCGACCTCCGTCGCGAGATCGCGGTCCCGGCCTCTCCGGTGGCCCGTAGGGCGTCAGCTGGAGAACAGCATGCCCACCCAACTGCGGCGGTGGTGACCGTAGTGACCGTGGTGCGGCGCGCCCCAGCCCGGAGCCCCGTGCTGCATGGGCGGCGGCGGGGGAGGCGGGGGAGCGGAGTGGTACTGGCTCTCGATCCGGGTCAGCGTCTCCAGCTCGCCGTAGTCCAGGAAGATGCCGCGACAACTGTCGCACTGGTCGATGTGGACACCGTTGCGCTCATAGGTGCGCATGTTGCCCCGACACTTCGGGCACTGCATCTGGCCGATCTCCTTGTTCTAGGGTTGCTTTTGGCGTAACCACAACCTACTGCGTGGGCACACTATGGCAGGCGGTTCGGAACTGGACAATCCTCTGACAGGTGTCGACGAGTGTCTGTTCGACCTCGTCCAGTGGCCGCCCCTCCCGCTCCGCCGCGATCACGGCCGCCGCGGTGAGCTGCACGGTCATCGCCTGAGCCGGGAGGTTCAGCCGTTCCCACGGGTCGCCGTCCACACCCGCGGCGAGCCCGCCCGCCGCCCGGTAGGCGGCCAGGAAACGGTGCCAGACGGCCGGGTCGAGCAGCCCGGCGGCGAACCACGCCGCGGGCCTGGCCAGGTCCCAGGCCTGGTCGCCGACCCCCAGGTCGTCGACGTCGATGAGGATCCACCCCTCCCCGGTCCTGACGAGCTGGCCCATGTGCCAGTCACCGTGGGTGAGCCCCGTCACCTCGGGGGCGGGGGCGGCGTCCAGGGCCGGAAGGCAGGCCAGCGCGACCAGGGCGGCCCGCGCCGCGGCCGAGGGGTTGCCCCGCAGCCGGGCGGCCATGGCGGCCACCTTGCCCGGTCCGCCCGCGGCGGGCAGCGGCGGCAGCGCCCCGGCCGGTACGGCGTGCAGCCGGGCCAGTAGCCGCGCCGACTCCTCCCAGGGGGCCGCCTCGGGGGCGGCGGGATCGACCGGGGTGCCCGCGGGCCACACGGTGACCAGCCTGCCGCCCACCGACAGCACCTCCTCGGTCACGGGCCCGAGCATGCTCCCGCGCAGCGCCGGGTGCGCCACGGCCCGCATCCGCCGTTCGAGCGGCTCGCGCGGGGCGCCGGGGGCGTGCGCCTTCACCACGACGCCGCCCGCCCGGACGATGACCACGTCCGGCCTGGTCGGCACCACCTCGGCGGGGGCGGTGCCGTACCGGGCCGCGACGCGGCCGAGCCCGGCCATGAGATCGTCGTCGGGGCCGTCGTGAAAGTCCTCACTGTCGCTCACCCGGCAAGTGAACCACCGATCCGGGCCCGCGTAGGGTGCTGGCATGAGGATCGGATTCGCGGCGCCGCTGTCCGGGGCCTGGGCCTCACCGGCCAACATGGTGCGGATCGCCCGCAGGGCCGAGGAGCTCGGCTACCACGAACTGTGGACCTTCCAGCGGCTGCTGTACCCGCGGGGCCACGGGACGGACCTGGTCTACCGCAGCGTGCACGACCCGGTGGTGACGCTGGCCTACCTGGCGGGGGTCACCGAGCGGATACGGCTCGGCGTCGCGGTGCTCAACATGCCCTTCGCCTCGCCGCCGCTGCTGGCCAAGCAACTGGCCAGCCTGCAGGCGGTCTCCGGCGGGCGGCTTGACGCCGGGCTCGGGCTCGGCTGGATGCCGGAGGAGTTCGCCGCCTCCGGGGTGCCCCTCGAACGGCGGGGGCGGCGCGCCGAGGAGTACATCGGCCTGCTGCGGCGGCTGTGGTCGGAGGAGACGGTCGAACACCGGGGCGAGTTCTACGAGTTGCCGCCCGCGTACCAGGACCCCAAGCCGCCCACGCCGCCGCCCATCCTGCTCGGCGGGAGCGCCGAGGTCGCGCTGCGGCGGGCGGGCCGGCTCGCGGACGGCTGGATCGGTTCGAGCCGTGAGGACCTGGGCCGCGTCGACAAAAAAATCTACATTGTAAAGGAGGCGGCGCGTGCGGCGGGCAGGGACGCCGAGGCGCTGCGCTTCGTCACCCGGGGCGTCACCCGGGTCAGGCCGGGGGGAGAGGCCGAGCGCGCCCCGCTGACCGGATCGTTCGAGGAGATCAGACGGGACGTGGCCGCCCTTGAGGCCAAGGGCGTCACCGAGGTCTTCCACGACCTCAACTTCGATCCGGAGATCGGTTCGCCCGACGCCGACCCCCGTGAGTCGATGCGCAGGGCGGAGGCCGCGCTGGAGGCCCTCGCACCCTGACCTGGTGTTGGGTTGGATGGGGACATGAGGGAACGGGAGATCGCGGACCGGCTGGAGATCGCCGACCTGCTCGCCAGATACGCCCACGTCCTGGACGCCGGAGACTGGGCACGCCTCGACCTCGTGTTCACCGCGGGCGCGGTGCTCGACCACACCTCGGCGGGCGGCGTCCGGGGCACCCGCGAGGAGGTCAGGCGGTGGCTGGCCGAGACGCTGTCGCGCTGGCCGGTGCGGCACCACCTGATCGGCCTGCCGGTCGTCAGGTTCGAGGGGGACGAGGCCGAGGTGACCGTCCCCTACACCGGCACGCTCGTCCCTCCCGGAGGCGTCCTGGACGCCGGCCTCGTCCGGCACGGCGGCTGGCACCACCACCGCCTGGTCCGCACGCCGTACGGCTGGCGCAGCGGGGAACTGGTCGAGGAACAGGCCTGGCGTGTGACGGGGGACGGCGGCGTGTGAAGCATGCCGGACCTGTCATTCTTAGTTGCGTGATGTCGTATCTGTCGGGCCGTAACGCGGGGGAACGGTGAAAGAAAGCAAGCCGATCGAGTGCTGGCTGTCGGACATGGACGGGGTCCTCGTCCACGAAGGACACCCCGTTCCCGGCGCGGACGAGTTCGTCCGCCGCCTGCACCAGTCGGGCAGGCGTTTCCTCGTGCTCACGAACAACTCCATCTACACCCCCCGGGACCTGTCCGTACGGCTGCGCGCCGTCGGCCTGGAGATCCCGCCGGAGTCGATCTGGACCTCCGCGCTGGCCACGGCGCGGTTCCTGGACGGTCAGCGGCCCGGCGGCTCGGCCTACGTGATCGGTGAGGCGGGGCTGACGACCGCCCTGCACGAGGCCGGTTACGTGCTGACCGACATCGACCCCGACTACGTGGTGCTCGGCGAGACCCGCACCTACAGCTTCACCCAGATCACCCGGGCCATCCGGCTCATCGAGGGCGGCGCCCGCTTCATCGCGACCAACCCCGACCCGGTCGGCCCGTCGAGTGAGGGGTCGCTGCCCGCGTGCGGCGCGGTCGCGGCGATGATCACCAAGGCGACCGGCGTGCAGCCGTACTTCGTCGGCAAGCCGAACCCGATGATGATGCGCAGCGCGCTGCGGGCCATCGAGGGGCACAGCGAGACCACCGCCATGATCGGCGACCGGATGGACACCGACATCGTCTCCGGCATG
The DNA here is from genome assembly GCF_040300765.1 of Streptosporangium sp. NPDC000239. NCBI lineage: Bacteria > Bacillati > Actinomycetota > Actinomycetes > Streptosporangiales > Streptosporangiaceae > Streptosporangium > Streptosporangium sp. NPDC000239. The sequence goes on from NZ_JBEPEI010000006.1 coordinate 341,159, forward strand.
GAGGCCGGGCTGCACACGATCCTGGTGCTCAGCGGTGTCACGTCCAAGGACGAGATCGAGCGGTACCCCTTCCGCCCGTCCCGGGTGGCCGACTCGGTCGCCGACCTGATCGATCTGATCGACGCCGACGTCTGACGCCGCCCGGGGTCAGCGCAGCGGCAACTCGGAGGCGGGGGCGCGGGCGGTCGGCGAGTCGGCGTCCGGGATGAACAGGCGCGGCGCGCCGCCGCTCAGGGACACCACCCAGACGTCGGCGTCGCGGCCGCCCGCGCCCCCCTTCGGCACCGCGTACATCACATGGTCGTCGTCGAGCCACGCCGCCTGGTCGTCCACGCTGCGGGTCTCCGCGAGCGGGGTCTCGGCGCCGGTCGCGAGGTCGAGGGAGTGGAAGCGCCAGACGTCGGTGTTGAGCCCGGTCCGTTTCTTGTAGACCAGGCGCCCGCCGTCCGGCGACAGGGACGGGCACTCGGCGTTCTCCCGCAGGGCGGTCAGGGTGCGCCGCCCGATGTCGCCCTCGACGAGGTACCTGCGGTCCTGGGTGGCCACGGTGGCGAAGAAGCGCTCCCCGCCGGGGACGAACGTCACACCCCACACGTTGCGGTCGGCGTTGTCGTTCGGCCGCCCGTTCAGCAGGAACGTGAACCGTTCGACGTTGCCGACCGGGTCGCCGCCGACCCGGCCGATGAGGGTCTCGGTCGAGAAACCGTCGGAGAGGTAGGAGTGCCCCGTCACGAAGGTCGTCGTCGCGTAGTAGCGGCCGTCCTCGGAGATCCGGGCGCGGCTCGGGATCCCGGTGACCGGGGCCTCCCCTTCGGGCCGGAGCCGCTCGTCCAGCAGGGTGACGGCGAACGGCTGGATCGGGTTGCGCGTCTGGCGCAGGCAGAGGCCGCCCGCGGGGGAGGCGGCCGTGCGCTCGCAGCGGGGCGGCAGGACGACGCGCTCGCGCCGCACGTCGGCGGCCGGGAGCACGGCGAGGTGGCCGAACCCGGGTCCCGGGCGCAACGACCGGAACACGACCTGCCGGCCCTCGGGCAGTTCGGCCCGGCCGTCGCCCGCGGCGCCGGTCGCCCCCGCGCGCAGCACCGAAAGGACGACGTAGCCCACGGCAACGGCGGCGACGAGGACCGCGGCCGTCTTGATGAGCCTGTCGTTCCCGGTCCCGCGCGCGCTGGGCTGGGTCATCGGGCCTCCGTACGGCGGTCGCGGGCTCGTGTGATCATCGGTACGGCGGTGAGCAGGGCGGCGGTGAGGGCGGCGACGAAGATCCACACGGCGGTCTCGCCCTCGGCGACCGTCCAGATCGCGCCGAAGGCCACCGCGCCCAGGGCCCGCCCGCCCGCGACCGCCGTCTGGACGACGGAGATCCCGGTCGCCGTCAGCCCGGCGGGCAGCATGGGGGCGGCCGCGGCGGGCAGCACGCCGTCGGTCGCCGCGTAGTAGGCGCCGAGGAACGCCAGGCACAGCACGGCCCCGGCGACGCCTCCGGCCAGGATCGCGGCGAGGTAGGCGCACAGCAGCAGGCCGTACCCGGCGGCGAAGACGCGGTTCCTGCCGTGGCGGTCGGAGAGCCTGCCGAACGGCACGGCCAGGGCGAGGTAGACCAGGCTCGTGCCGACGAACAGCAGCGGGAACCAGCGGGTCGTGACCGACTCGCCGCGCAGCAGGACGAGGTAGAGGAAGCCGTCGCCGATCGTCGCCGCCGACAGCACGGCGGCGGCGCAGAGAAGCCGCAGGAACCCGCCGATCCGCAGCAGCGCCGCGACGTCGCGGGGCGAGAGCGGCCCGGCCGGGGACGGGGTGTGCTCCGGTACACGCTGCAGGAACAGCAGCACGCCGAGGACCGCGGCGCAGAACGAGACGACGAAGACCATGTCGAAGTCGCCCGGCGCGAGCGCGAGCAGCCCGAAGGCGGCGACGGGGCCGAGCAGCGCGCCGGTCGCGTCAAGGGCCCGGTGCACGCCGAAGGACCTGCCGAGCCGGCCGGGGGGAGCCGCGGTGGCGATGAGCAGGTCACGCGGCGCGGTCCGCAGCCCCTTGCCCGCGCGGTCGACCGCGACCGCGGCCGACAGCGCCCCCGCGCCGGCCACGGGCAGCAGCATCAGCTTGGCGGCGGCCCCGAGGGCGTACCCCGCGCCCGCCACGAGCTTGGGACGGCGCAGCCGGTCGGCGAAGAAGCCGCCGAGCAGCCGGACCAGGACGGTCGCGCCCTGGTAGAGACCGTCCAGCATGCCGTACGCCAGAGGGGTGAGCCCCAGGGCGAGCGTCGCGAACAGCGGCAGGACGGCCGTCACCATCTCGGAGGAGACGTCGGTGATCAGGCTCACCAGGCCGAGGACCACGACGACCCGGGGCACGGGGGCTCTCGGCCCCGTGCCGCGCGTGATGTCGCGTACCGATACGTACACCTCAGCCGGTGCCCGGGAGCGGTCCGTCGGTGGAGAAGGCGTTCAGGACGTTGCCGGTGATGGTGGAGATGTCGTTGTCGTAGTGGTTGTAGAACAGGCTGCCCGCCCAGGAGATCGAACTGGCGGAGAAGACCGCGCCCCCCTTGGGGTAGAAGGTGAGGGCCACGTCGCCGCGGACCAGCCAGTTGACGGTGCCGCCCTCCATGAGGTTGGCCGTGTTGTTCTCCTCCTTGACGAACATGTACTCGTCGCCGAAGCCGGTGCCCGAGCCCAGGACGACGGTGTTGTCCGGGGTGCCGAGGGCGTAGTCGGCGCGGTCGAGCTCCTCGCCCATGGGGCCGCCCCTGCTCTGCAGGGAGTCGAAGTCGCCGATGGGGCCGGTGGCCTTGACGCCGTCGAAGACCCAGGCGGCCCTGGGGTCGTGGCTCTCGGGGGAGCGGTCGAGGGGGCGGCTGTACAGGCCGGTTCCCAGCCGTGAGCCGAAGCCCTGGGCGGTGAAGCCGACGCCGACCAGCTGCTGCGGGGGTCTGCCGCGGAAGCGCCACAGGCCGCCGAACTCGCCGGTGGTGTTGTGGTAGTACTCGCCGGGGGCGCTCTGCCAGGCCTCGGTGCCGTCGTGCCTGCGCAGTTCGGTGTAGGTGCCGGTGCGGTCGAGCGGGGTGACCCAGTAGAAGCCGTTGCCGCCCAGGTACATCAGCCTGCCGCCGTCGTTCAGCCAGCCCTCCAGGGCGTCGAGCATGGGTTCGGAGGTGTACTCGGGGTGGCTGCCGGTGACGACGACCTGGTAGTCGTCCAGCAGTTTCCTGCCCTCCCGGTGCAGGTCGTGGTCGGTGACGTAGTCCACGGTGCGGCCGGTGGACTCCAGCCAGTCGATGATGTGGGTGTCGGCCTCGAACTGCCACGGCCTGCCCTCACCCTTCGGGCCGGTGGAGAGCGGGCGCAGGTTGGTGATGGGCCGCAGCGCGGAGGAGTAGACCACGCCGCTGCCGTCGCTGTGCCGGGAGTACTGGCTCATCCCGCTCGTCAGGCCGCCCGTCATCCCGTAGGCCAGGTAACTGAAGGTCGGCACCAGCAGGGCGACCTTGGAGGTGGCCTTGCCCCGCTTGGGGCGCACCACGAAGGTCGCGTGGTAGACGCGTCCGTCGGCCTCCAGCTTGGCCGCGTACACGCCGCTGCGGGCGTCGGCGGGCACCCGCCAGGTGAAGGCGCTCTCCCAGGCGGCGTCGCCCAGGTCGTCGTCGTGGAAGTACAGTGCCCCGTACTGCCCAGGCGCCCGCCTGAAGTTCTGCTCGTCGGCCTGCCAGTTGTGCCCGGTGACGGCGCGGACCGGCAGGTTGACCGTACGGCCGCGCAGCCGGTTGGGGGAGACGTCCACGACCTGGTCGGTGTCCATCCGCTGGGAGAAGTCGAGGGCGAGCGCCGTCCGCCCGGCCGGGCCGCCGTCGCGCAGGGCCTGGACCTCCCGCTCCTCCAGCGCCCGGCCGTACACCCGGGGGGCGTCGACCTTGCCGTTGTAGAACCCGGTGGGCCGGTCCTGGGCTCCCTGGTAGGCGGCCACCAGCAGCGGGGCGGTGGCGTCTCTCAGCCCGCGGGCCTCGATCGTGCGGGTGATGACGGCCTGGGAGTCGTTGGGGTGGCCGGTCAGCGGGTACTGGTACAGCCTCACCTTCCCGGTCCCGGCGTCGTAGGAGACCGCGGCGAAGTACCAGCCGGAGGAGTTCACGTGCTGCGGCCGTACGGCGCCGCCGGGCTCGACCCCGCGCAGCGCCGGGGCCCACGGCTTGAGCCGCACGCCGGTGCTCACCGTGTGGGCCTGCCCGGACCGGTCGGCCAGCCGCAGGCCGAGCCCGCCGTCCCGGTCCACGAACATGCCGTATCCGGCCTGTTCCCTCTCCGACCACTTGGTCACGATCCCCTGCGCGGCCCCGGTGCCGACGGGGGTCCGCCGGTAGGCGACGGGGTTGAGCTCGGAGCCGGGAACGGTGGTCGGCGCGATCCACGCCGTGATGGTGAAGCTTCCGCCGAGCCGCAGGGCGGGGGCGTCCGGGACGCTCACGTACGAGCCGACGGGGAGGGTCTGGTGACGGCCGGGGTACTCCTTGTTGACGGCGGACTCGATGACCTGCTCCTTGAGGCCGGGTCCGCGCGGGTCCGCGTCGCCGTGCACCACCCGGACCATCGTCGCCCTGAAGGTGGGGCTCTTCGTGCTCACCATGAACTTCACGGACTCACCCGGCTGGACGCTCAGCCGGTCCGGATAGCCGCTGATCCCCAGGGCGTCCAGCGCCTCCTGGGGCGTGCCCGGATCGACGGGAAGCGGGAGAGGGTCGACCTTCGGGGTCTGGGGCCAGGCCGCCGCCGTCCCCACTCCCGTGGCCAGGGGGCCGGAGCCGCCGATCGCGACGGCCAGAGCCGTGACCAGCAGTGCCGTCCTCAGTCGTCTGCGCGCGATCACTCGATCACCTCTCTGCCGGCCCTGGAACCCTGGTCACACGGGACGACATGCCGTCTCACCGGCGAGGCGCCGGGGCGACCGCTGTGCCGACGCGATCGAACGATGCGTGCTCTCGTCGCCTCGTGGAGAACGTGCGCTGTCTCCTCTCGCCAAAGGCTCCGCCTCAAGTTAAAACAAACAGCTAAGAACAAGCCATAGGGTGCGTATCGGCCTTCTGGCCGATAGTGGACAGCTCGCCGTACGTGGTTCCGCGACGCCGTCGAGCGCTTCGGCCTTCCCGCCGGTTGGCAGATTCGGCCTGTGCCCTAAAGGTCTCGACAGTGGTTTGAGGCGTGATCCGGCCCGCGGAACGAGGTGTCCTCACAGATCAGAGATCGGTGTTTCCCGCCCGGGCGTGATCTACATACGGAACAGGCCCAGCAGGTCGTCCATCGCGACGGTCAGTCCCGCGATGATCAACCCTGTGAGAATGGCGAGGGTCATGCCGCTGATATGCGCCCGGTGGTCCGTACCGGCCGTTAACACTCCTGTGACGGCCATACCGGCCAGAAGTGAATTACGGACCACATGACGTAAGGAATACTCCGCCCCTGCTGTTCCGAAGCAGTTGCATCTCGCCCGCACACCGCGTTTGAGTGCCAGGACGATGACGCCGGTGAAACCGATCAGCAGGGTCAGGGCGCCGGAAAAGCCGACAACGGCTGCCTTCGGCCCCGCCACCGGTGAGGCGGCGAACGCAAGGACCACCAGCAACTCCATGGCCGCCACCGACCGCGCCACCGTCGGCACTACTCCGGGCGGGAACCAGTCCAGGTCTCTGATCGATTTCTCAAAACCTTTCCGGTCACGGGCTTTTCCCAGCCCGGCGTGACCGAACACCGCGGCCAGTGACACCGCACACGTCAGCGACACGTACATCATCGCGCACCACCGTCAAGATATCCGGCGGCCTGAGTCCTGAAGAGCCCGGCATAGATCCCTCCTGCCAGCATCAGGTCGGGATGCGGCCCCTCTTCGACTATTCTTCCCTCCTCAAGCACGACCAGGGAGTCGGCATCGCGGAGTGCGCTCAACCGGTGGGAGATAAGCAGGCCGGCACGTCCCCGACGGTATTCGCTGAGCTGTTTGTGGATCTCGTATTCGGCCTGCGCGTCCAGGCCGGAGCTCGGCTCGTCAAGGATCAGGAGATCCTTCTCCACCTGAAGCGCTCCTCGCGCAAGCGCGATGCGCTGCCACTGCCCGCCCGACAGAAACACACCCCTCTCCTGGTCGGCGCCGTTCTTCTCAAGATTTTCCCCGTCAATGAAAAGGCGCGTGAGCGGTGTCTCATAACCGCGTGGGAGAGCCAGTAGATCTTCGTGGATCTTGGCCCGCTGAGCAGCCGCCTCAAGCCGGGGGCGATCGCCCATGTAGGGCATATGCCCTATCCCGATGTTTTCGAACGCGGGGAGGTCGTAGCTCATGAAGTCTTGGAAGACCGCTCCCATACGCTGCCGGAGCTGGACCGGGTCGATGTCCCGGATATCGATCCCATCCCAGTAAATACCGCCACGCTCTACTTCGTAGAAACGGCAGAGGAGTTTGACCAAGGTGCTCTTTCCTGACCCGTTCCTTCCGACCAGCCCCACGGTCTTGCCTGCGGGGATCTCGAAGGTGACGCCACGAAGGGTCCACGGATGGTCAAGGCTGTAACGGAACCAGACGTCGTGGAAGACTATGCCGTGGCGGAGGGGGGCCAGCGTCCCGGTGCGGACCGGCACCGGGAGGTCGGGATCGTTCTCCTCGATGTCGCTGAGCTGCTGGAAGTACAGGGTCTGCTGATGGATGAAGGCGACCTGGGTCGTCAGTCCCCCCAGGGAGCCCTGAACACCCGCGACCGAGGCGATGAACATCGCTATGTCGCCGGCGCTCATATGGCCGTTTCCGGCCCCGATGATCGACCAGATCAAACCGGCTCCCACGGCAACGGCCGAGACCGTGCCCAGGCTGGACTGGAGGAACAGCTCCCGCCGATCGGTCGCGCGCTGTTCGGCGTCGGCCCGGCGCACCTCCGCGAGCATTCTGTCCTTTAGGAAACCTCCGATGCCGAACAGCCTGATCTCTTTCGCCGCCTCGACACCCGCGAGCAGGGTGCTGTAGAACAGCTCACGCCGCTGCATCGGGCTGATCTTCAGGGTCGTCGACGCACGTCGTCTCGACAGCGCTATTTCGCCGGCCAGCGTCGTGACGGCTCCCAGGGCTATCACGAGTGCCATGACCGGGCTCAGTGCGATCAGCGACCCGAGGAATCCACCGACGAGAAGGGTGCCACCGAAGATGTCCAGACCGCTCCGTACGATGTGTCCGGGAGCACTTCCGCCTGAATGACCGGCCATCCTGAGTTTGTCGAGAAAGACGGGATCCTCGAAACGGGAGATACCCGGAAGCCGGTTCACCGCGTCGTAGACGCGTTCTTTGGCCAGAAGTCTGGTCTGTCTGTCCAGGTCGTTCTGGAGATATCTGCCCCACCCTCGCAGGACGATCGGGACCATTCCCAGGGAGGCCAGGGCGGTGGTCAGCCACACGATGTCGAACTCTCCCGCCGCGATCTGATCGATCACCAGTTTGGTGAGCCACGCGGTCGCGACGGGGACGATCGAGGACAGAAGAGAGACGAGCGCGAGCACGGTCAGCCGGCCGGCGGCCGTGCGCCAGGCGAGGGCGATCGCCAGACCCAGCGTCCTCAGCGAGCGCCGCGCGGACGACCACCTCATGCCGGCCGTCACGAGCCCAGCTTTCTGATCATCTTTCCGGTGACCCAGGCGGCCGAGATGTAGCCGTATTTGCGTGAGTCCTCACTTGTGTTCGGATTGTCGCCGAGGAGCACGAGCTTTCCGGCCGGCACGACGGAGTCCCGGGGAATGGACCGTGTGACGCCGAGGTCGGCGCCGACCCGTTCGCCGGGCAACGCGGCGACCCGTTTGACGATGTGCGAGCGGAATCCGGACGACGGCAGTATCGGCCGTCCCGGGGTCCAGCCCAGTGGCTCACCCATCTCCAGGAAGACCACATCGCCTCTCCGTATACCGGAGGCCGTGCAACGCTTGACGAGAATCTTCTCACCGTTCAATAGACTTGGCTCCATGCTGCAACCTCGGACGGTGACAACGCGCAGTTTTCGCCGGACCGTCCATGTGGCCACGCAGAGCCCCAAGACGCATACGCTCGTGAACGCGAGCACTAAAGTGATCATCTACGTGCCCTATACCTGAATCGGGCTCAACAGGGATTCAAGGTCCATTCCTACGGCGGTGACGAAGCCGGCTTCGTCGAGCAGGCACATCACCGGGAAAGCCTTGACCTGAAAAGCCTTGACGAGCGATCCGTCCGTCGGCTCGACAACCACTTCTCCCGTTTTCTCCAGTGCCACGACCATGTCCGCGCAGGAGGCATAATCGCCTACCACGACGTTGATGACGGCCGGGGCCTCTCGCTCGTTCCGTGCGGCGTGTTCTCTTATCTCCTGCACCTGGCCGGTGAAGGAGGGTATTTTTTCCCGGCAGGCAGAGCAGGTGTCAGAGAAGAACGCCACGACGGTCCATGTCGCCCATGAGTCGGAAGAGAATACGTTGCCACTCTCCAGAGTCGCCTTGAACGGTGCCGGCGACATGCCCTTGTCAAGGACAAGAGATGAGATCGGCGACATCTCCGAACCCATGGAGGCGGAAGGCCTTCGGATTCTTCTGATGACTGCGAGAGTGAGAAGAAGATTAAGAAGGGAAAGTCCTCCGATGAGGACAACACTCACTTCGAGGAGCATTGGACGGGCCTTTCGGTAACCGCTGCGCCGGACAGTCGAAGCGCGATGGCCGAGCCACCCCGCGCTCCGGCCGGTTCCGCGCAGAGAGGACGGGCCGGTACACCATCGATCACCGGAGGATCGAGAGTGGTTGGAGTGAGCAGGTCCGGCGATCACCGAGCCCTCTCGGCGCGGAGCGTCGAGCCTGCCGCCCTGGACGGAACCGGGTGATGTGGCCGATGACGACCGTCAGGAATGACGAGATTCTCGAAATGCCGGCCGTCATCGGCTTACCACGCGTCGCGCACAGGGCGTGTGTGCCCAGCGATCAAGGGGGGTGTTCTCACCATGGAGCCCTCCTTCGATCGGAGAACCCGCGTGACGGGCGCCTTCTCCCACACGGGGCGAAAGGCGGGCGGCAGGTCCGGATCGGTGATCGGGCCTGTTCTGCGGCCTGCAACCGCCTTCCCGGCACTCAGGGTGAGGACGTCTTGACTACGCTCTCAGCAGTCGCCGCAGGAACTGCCGGGGGCCGGGACGTATCCGCATGTACTGGTGTCGGGGCCCGTGCAGTAGTACCAGGCCCGCCGGTACAGGTTCTGGGTCTGGGAGCAGGTTATGCACGCGGCGGCCGCTTCTGTGCGCGGCGCAAGGCGCTCCAATAGCGCGTCGCCGAACTTGTTGATGATCTTCATGCGCTCACCTCTTTCTGCTGTTTTCGAATCAGTCTCTGACTCGATTTCGAAACATGACATCACATGCGAACGTGAGTGTCGTTGACTGTGCGTGCGGGCCGACTTGTCAATTCTGGCACTCACTCAGTGTGGGGATGGTGGAACCAATGGTGACGGGATTGGCTTTGGGTTTGCGCAGGAAGACGAGCGCCGGCGGCTCCTGCCGCCCACACCAGGTTGCCGATCGGTTGTTCATTCCTTGCACCGGTCGGTTCCGGCGGTCGTCCGTGCATTGAACATCCAGTGCAGAGCGTCTTTCTCTCTGCTGTTTCCTCGGTTACCATCACCGTGTTCGACGATTGCGGGCGGACGGGAACGGGGTGGATGTGCCTGAACCGCCGGCATTGGAAATTGGAATCTGCGGTGATAGATGTTGATGACGGAATTCAGTACCGACGGTCTTCCTGCGGGGGAAAGATTCGCCTGGTGGACGGAACAGATGGCGGCCACCTTGTGCCCCTCCCAGATGTTCAGCGACGAAGAAGAATGTTTTCGCGGCCGGGCGCGCGTCCTGGAACTGGAGGGCATACAAGTATGCGCGCTCACTCATCCGTCCGTGTGGGTACGCAGGTCGGAGAGGATGGTACGGCAGGGCGGTCCGAAGCCCTACCAGGTCCACCTCGTCCTCAACGGCGAGGCCGTCGTCGATCACGTGGGGCGGAGGGCGCGGCTCGGCCAGGGGCAGTTCGTTCTGGTGGACACCTCCCACCCGTACGCGGCGTGGCGGAGCTGCACACCGGAGACCACGTCCGCGCTGGTGGTGCAGATCCCGCGCACGCTGCTGCCCCTGCCGCAGGACGCGGCCGGACGTCTGATAGCGGTACCCTTCTCGGCGAGCCGGGGCATGGGTGCGCTGTTCGCCCAGTGGCTTGTCGGCCTGGACCAGCGCGCCGAGCAGTTCGGCGCGGCAGACGCGTCGCCCCTGGCCTCGGTCACCGTTGACCTGCTCGCCGCCGTTCTGTCCTCCCGTCTGGACAGCCTCGTGGACGAAACGCCGGAGACGCGCAAAAAGATACTTGGTCTGCGGATACGTGAGTTCATCCGGCAGAACCTCGGCGACCCGGATTTGTGTCCCATGGGCGTCGCCGTCGCGCACCAGATCTCACTGCGCTATCTGTATGACATCTTCGACGCAGAGGGCATGGCGCCGGCGGCCTGGATCCGGAGGCTCCGCCTGGAACGCTGTCGCAGTGATCTGTCGGACCCCCGGTTCCGCACGCATCCCGTGCACACCATCGCCCGCCGCTGGGGCTTCACCGATCCCGCCCACTTCAGCCGGGCCTTCCGCGCTACCTACGGTGCGCCACCTCGGCACTATCGGCACATCTCTCTCCCCGCGGAGCCGGTCGACTGGCTCACCGACTCCAACTCCGCCGAGGCCTGAACGGACGGCAACGGAACGGCGGGCACATCCGGGATCCGAAGTCTTCGCAGGGTGTCGTCCAGGGAGCACCCGGACAGTGCGCGGCGCACAGTGGCGTGCCCGCGCGGAGGACGCCGCGACGTGCTCACGGACTGATCCCGTCGGGCCGATTCCACGAGGACGGCCCGGATTCCGGAACCCGGGCTACAGGAGCGGCCAGCGGGGATCGAGAAGAAGCGCGGAGGTTCGTGGGTCAGCGCAGCGTGGCCGCCAGGTGCTTGGCCAGGCCCTCCGAGGCGGCCCGCACCATCTCCAGCACCTCGGTGAAGCCCGTGCGGCCCCCGTAGTAGGGGTCGGGCACCTCGGCGTCCCGCGGCGCCGCCGGATCGAAGGAACGCAGCAGTCGTACGTCGGCCCCCGCCGGGGCCAGGCGGCGCAGCACCCGCAGGTTGTCCCGGTCCATCGCCAGCACCAGGTCCACCTCGCCGAACCAGCCCGCCAGGAACTGCCTCGCCCGGTGCGCGGAACCGTCGTAGCCGTGCTCGGCCAGCACCTCCGAGGCCCGCTGGTCCATCGGGTCGCCCTGGTGCCAGCCTCCCGTGCCCGCGCTGTCGACCGTCACCAGATCGCCGAGCCCGTGGTCGGCCAGGGTGTCCCTCAGGACGACCTCGGCCATGGGGGAGCGGCAGATGTTTCCCAGGCACACCAGACACACGCGATAACTCATGTCCCCAGCATGCCGCCCCGCCGGTTCCCCCGGAGCGGGAGCCCCCGCGGGAACGGCGGGGCCACATCGGGTGCCGGGTGGGCCGTGTGAGACGCCGAGGCGGTGCCGGGCCGGGTGGCCCGGCACCGCCTCGCGGTTCGGGGATCACCTCGCAAGAGGTGGGACGGGGTCAGCCGACGGTGAACTCGCCGTGGTAGCCGACGCTCTTGGCGCCGCCGAAGGGGCCGCCGACGGTGCACTTGAGGGTGCCCCGGAGCAGGTCGGCGCTGAGGTGGGCGGAGAACCTCTCCCCGTCGAGGGGGCCGCCGACGACCTGGCCGGACAGGGTCACCTCGCTGGCGATGTTGCTTTCGAAGTTCAGGTCGAGGTTGCTGCGGGTCCGCGTGCCGTCGTCCTGAATCCAGTCCAGGGTGCCGGTGCCGTGGCCGGTGCCGCCGCCGCCGAGTTCGCAGGTGAGCCAGACACCGCTGAAGTTCGCGGTGAGCCTGGCCTCGTCGATGCCGAGGCCGGTGGAGTCGCGGCAGGAGCCGTTGGCTCCGCGGATCTCGATGTCCTGCCTGAGGGGGACGATCTGCACCCCGGGCTTGAAGTACATCGTGCCCGCGGTGTCGCAGGTGACGCTCCCGGCGGCGTGGGCGGGTGAGGTGAGAGAGGTGAGAGAGGTGAGACCGGTGGCGGCGACCAGGGCGGCCAGCAGGGCGGCGCCGCGGATGCGACGGGGCTGGGACATGGGAACTCCTCCAGGGGGCTGATCGGGCGCGTCGTGGTCTTTGACGCGCCCGGATGTTCCCTCTCACCATGGCCATCACGGAAAGTGAATACAAGAATACTTTCCGTGACATCGGGTAAGGCGGTCCTTGCCGCGGGGCGCGGGCGGAGCCGATCAGGCGTGGATGAGCGCCACCTGGCGTCCGACGAGGGGCTCATGGGCGGGCCTCGGCGACGGGTTCGTGACGGGGCACCGGAATCGGGCCCGCCCGCCGCTGGCTATCCTGTGGCACGTCGAGCCGGGCACGGCTCCCCACCACGAGCCCACCGGAAGGCGACGACCGTGACAGCCTCCCAGCGCCGGAGCGCATGGCCGGTGGTGGCGCACGTGGTCCTGTTCCTCCTGACGACGGTCATCCTGGCGGGCGCCCTGTGGTACCTCGGCGCGGGCCTGTGGCAGGCCCTCGCCGTGGCGGGTGCCGCCGTCCTGCTCCATGTGGGAGCGGTGACGGCCCGCCGACGGCCGTGGGAGGGATACGCGATCGGCGCGCTGGCGATGCTCGTCCTGGTGCTGACGCCCCTGCTGGGCTGGTCACCGGTCATGCTGCCCTCGGCTGTGTGCTTCCCCCTCGCGTTGTGGCGGCTGACCGGCCTGGTCCCGGTCAGGTCCTCGGTGGCCGCGCTGGCCGTCGCCCTGCTCGGGATCGTCCTCAACGAGCTGGTGACATGGGCCCGGCTGCCCTCCGGCGTCTCCGCGTGGACCCACCTGGTCGAGGGTGGGCTGCTGATGTCCGTGGTCGGCGGCGTGTGGCTCGCGGCCCTGCTGGTGCGCCGCAGGCACGAGGCCCGCCGAAGGGCGGAGAGCGAACGACTGGCCGCGGCGGTCGCGGAGGAACGGGCCGGTATCCGCCGCGACCTGCATGACGTGATCGCCCACACGGTCACCGTCATGGTCGCGCGGATCGAGGCCGCGGCGGTGACGACGGCGGACCCGGCGACCCGACGCGAACTCGGTGACATCGCCGAGACCGGCCGGGACGCCCACCAAGGCCTGCGCGCGATGCTGGCCACCGTGGCACCGCGCGCCGACTCCCGGCCGGGAAAGGTCCCGATCTCGCTCGACGTCCTCCCCGACCTCGTGGCCTCGGCGGCCAGCCCGCTCCACACGGTGACGTTCGCCGAGGTGGGGGAGCGACGGCCGCTGAGCCTGAGCGCGGAGGTCGCGGTGGTCCGGACCGTGCAGGAGGGCGTCACCAACGCGCTGCGTCACCTCGAACCACCGGTCGAGGTGACCGTTCACCTGCGCTGGACCCCGGCCGAGGTGGTGGTCGAGGTGCGCGACGACGGCGGCAGGGCGCCTCGCGGCGGTAGCGGCCAGGGGACCGGCCTGATGGGGATCGGGGAACGCGTGAGTACCGCGGGTGGCACCCTGTCGATCGACGACGGGGACGACGGATGGGTGCTGCGGGCGCGGCTGCCCACGAAGGAGGGGGCATGACCGCGATCCACGTCATGCTCGTCGACGATCAGGAACTGCTGCGGGCCTCGCTCCGTACGGTGCTGTCGGCCGACGAACGCATCGAGGTCACCCACGACGTCGCGAACGGCGGCGACGCGATCGAGGTCGTCCGGCGGCACCGGCTCGACGTGGTGCTGATGGACATCCGCATGCCGCGCGTGGACGGGGTCGCCGCCACGGCGGAGATCGTCAGGATCTCCCCGGCGACCCGGGTGCTCATGCTGACGACGTTCGACGACGACGAACTGGTCGTGGCCGCCATCCGGGCCGGCGCGAGCGGTTACCTGACCAAGGACGTCCGGCCCGCCGCCCTGGCCCAGGCCGTGTGCGACGTCGCCTCCGGAACGTCGGCACTGGCCCCCGGGGTGGCGGCGACGGTCCTCGATTTCGTACGGCAGGTGCCGGTGCGCAGGACGGCGGCCCTGAACGGCCTCACCCCACGCGAGGTCGAGATCTTCGACCTGCTCGCCCGCGGCAGGTCCAACAGCGAGATCCGCGCGGAACTGGTGCTGAGCGAGAACACGGTGAAGTCGCATGTCCGGGCCGTCCTGCAGAAACTGAACCTGCGCGACCGTGTGCACGTGGTGATCCACGCCTACGAGAACGGGCTGGTGGGCCGCAACGATCTGCCTGTCTGAGATTCCACCCCGCCGGGCGGCGCCCTCTCACCCCTCGGGGTGATGTCGGCCGGTGGCGCCCGGCCTAGGTTCGACGTCGTGCGTTTCCTACGTGTGATTTCCCTCCTCGCGCTCGTCGCCGTACTGCTCGGCTGGACGGCACCGGCCACCGCCACCGCCACTGTCACCGCCGCCGGCGGACGACTGGTCGACGAGTATCGCTCCGTCTTCGGCACGCCGGGGGTCGCGGCGGCCGTGATCGACGGGTCCTCGGTCGAGACGACCGTTCGCGGCCGGGACGGGGACGGCAACGCGGTGACGGCGCGAACCCGGTTCCGGGTCGCGTCGATGAGCAAGTCGATGACGGCCACGGCGATCATGCTGCTGGTCGACCGTGGACGCGTCTCCCTGGACGACCCGGTCGTCAAGGTCCTGCCCGACTTCAAGATGGCCGATCCACGCTTCACCGGGATCACCGTGCGCCAGATCCTCAGTCACACCTCGGGATTGTCGATCAGCACGAACAACGAGTACGTGTTCCCGCCCCCGCGCGGCGCACGGGAAGTCGTGGCCGGGCTGGCCGACAAGACCCTGGCCACCGCTCCGGGCACCCACGCGGAGTACCACAACACCAACTACTCGATCGCGGCACGGATCGTCGAGGTGGTGTCGGGGAAGCCCTTCGACGCCTTCCTGCGCACCGAGCTGTTCACACCGCTGGGCATGACCGACACCGGCTCGACGCTGGGATGTTCGGATCAGGCCGAGGGCCTGACGTCCGGGTACGAGGTCGTTCTCGGGGTCGCGGTCGCGGCACCGGAGATGCCGGGGTTCTGCGTCGGCAACGGCGGAGTGATCTCGACCCTGGACGACATGGTGCGGTGGCTGCGGTTCAACCAGGGCACCCTCGGTACGGGCCTGCTGAGCGCCGCTTCCCTGGCCGAGTTGCACACCGCCCAGCCGAACGCCGGTGGCTACGCCCTCGGCTGGCAGGTTCGCCCCGTCACGGCGGACGCGTCGCCGTTGTTGATCGGCCACGGCGGGACGCTGGCGACGTGGACCGGGGACATGGTCTTCTCTCCCAGGAGAGGGGTGGCCGCCCTCGTCCTCACCAACGGCGGCGGAGATCCCAGCCTGCTCTCGGGCAACCTCGTCGCCGAACGGATCGGGTCCCCGGAAACGCCGATGAGCAACCCGCTCACCATGGTGAACGCGATCCTGCTCGGGCTCACGGCGGGGATGGCCGCGCTGCTGGTCACCGTGGCCGTCCGAGCGCGCCGCTGGGCCGCGCGGCGTCGTGCGGCGCGCCGGCCGAGGCTGGTTCCGCGGCTGGTTCCCCTTGCCCTGGTGACGGTGCTGGGCGTGGTGCTGCCGACACCGATCTGGGGGGAGTTCAGCTTCCATTACTGGATCGTCACCGCCTGGCTGATGCCGCTGCTGGCGATCTTCTGCCTCACCTGCTCCGTGCTCGGGGCGGTCGCGCTCGGCCGTCGCCTCTGGTGCTTGCGCCGCGCGGGCCAGGCGGTCTCCGCCCCGGTTCCCGGCGGCGCCCCATCGTGAGGCTCGCCGGATCGGCTGTGGAAGGTTGCTGATATCTTAACTCGCACCTACTGTGATCTCAGCCGCGCGTCACGCGAAGGAGACCCCGGTGCCCCGGTCGCGGTCCTCGACCGGCGGGGGCGCAGGACGGAGCGGCCGGACGGGAGCTTTTCATGACCACCGCACTGATCATCGGCGACGTCCAACGGGGCATCACGGGCGGTTATCCGTTCGCCGGGCAGGTTCTGCCGCCGCTCACCGAGCTGCTCCCGCGCGCACGCGCGGCCGGTGCGCTCGTCGTGTTCGTGCACTTCGCCTTCCGCGACAACGGGGCCGACCTGCCGCCGGGCAACGCGCTGTACCGGACGTTCTACGACGCCGGGGACGCCTTCCACGAGAGCTCGGCCGGGACCGAGATCGATCTGCCGGTCGCCGGCGAGGACGTCGTCGTGCTGAAGCGCCGTGCCAGCGCGTTCGCCGGTACGGACCTCGACCTCGTGCTGCGCGCCCGCGGCGTCGACGCGCTCGCCGTCGCCGGGGTCGCGACCAGCGCGATGGTGGCCGCGACGTGCTACGACGCCGCGGACCGCGGTTACCGGGTGACCGTGCTGCGCGACGGCTGCGCCGACGGCGACCAGGCGATGCACGACTTCTTCATGGACGCCGTCTTCCCCAGCCGGGGGTTCGAGGTCGTGTCCTGCGCCGGGTGGCACGAAGGGCGGGTGTGACGGCCGGGTCGCGTCGTGGCCTCGTGGTCCCGGCGGAGCGGGTCCCACGCCGGGACCGGGAACCGGGAGCGCTCGGCCGGATCGGAGACGGCCGGGCCCGTCCGTGGCGCCCCGGCCTTTGGGCCGGAGCGAGCAGGACAAGCCGATCCGTCATCCGGAGGCGCCGGGAGGCTTCCCGGTCGTGGCACCGGGCCGGGGAGACGACGGTGCGGGCAGCTCGATGTGCGCCCTGCTCACGGAGGCGCTCTTCGCGAGGACCCGAAGCACGTCGCGGCGCACGCGTTCGCACCGCGCGCGCATCGCGTCCTGGGCGCCGTCCGCGTCCCGCGCGCGCAGCCGTTCGAAGACGGTCCCAAGCTCTCCGGGCGGGCTCGCGATGCCGGGGTCGATCAACGCGGCCATCCGCAGGACACGCTCCAGCTCGTCGAGCACGTCGACGATCGCCTTGCCCAGACGGCTGTTCCCGCTGAAGTTGGCGATGACGCCCTCGAACTCGATCCCGGCCCGGAGAGACTCCTCCTGCCCCGTCTCGCCCGCCGCGAGCGCGAAGGGCACCCTGGACAGCGCTTCGAGCCGTTCGAGTGCCGGTGCCGTGACTCCCAGGCGCGCCGCGGCGCCCGCGGCCTCACCGGACAGCAGTGACCGCAGGGCGCAGAGATCGTCGGTGTCCTGGAGCGTGATCGGGCTGACGACGTAGCCCGCGCGCGGAAGCGCGGTCACGAGCCCGTCGCGCCTCAGCCGGGCGAGCGCCTCGCGCACGGGCGTCTTGCTGATGCCCCACTGCTGGGCGAGTGACGTCTCGGTGAAGCCGCTGCCGGGCGGCAGTGTCAGGTCGATGATCTGGCGCCTGATCGCCCGGTAGGCCTGGCTCGTGCGGTCGAGGCCGCTCTCGTCCCCGCCGACCAGCAACAGCGCGGGGACGTGCGGCGTTCCGGCGACCACGTCATGGATGTCGGACACCGGCCAAGGATATCAACGTGAAACGTTGATACATCAGAGCGCGGACGAGGCCTCAGGCCGTCTCGCCGGGGGTCGGGGAGAGACCGGAACGGACGTCGCGGAAGTAGACGTTGGCCGCGGGACTGAACATGAGGGCCATTGCGGCCAGCACCGCCGTCAGGTGCACCACCCGGCTGAGGACGAAGGCGAGGGTCATGAGGTCGGCGTCGGCGAAGAACCCGAGGATCGAGTTCCCGGCCATCAGCCACCGGACCGGCTCGACGACCAGCGACAACGTGCCGAAGATCCCCAGGGTCAGCGCCAGGGCGACACGTGCCCAGCCCCGGCCCTGACGCAGGCGCACCGCCAGGAGGATCGCTCCGGCGAAGACCGCGAGCCGGAGACCGAGACCGCCCGCCAAGCCGGTCGCGGAGGCCGTTCCCCTGGCGAGCAGATCGGCCACGGCCAGGGCGGACTCGAACGCGCCCGTGCCCACGGCGATGAACCAGAGCGACGCGGCGGACCTGACGGAGGCGGGCACGGAGGGAGAGCCGGCCAGGAGCTGGGTGGACATGAGGCCTCCTCGAAGTCGGGGGTGATCGATACGTGAAGAGTCTCCACCGCGAGGACGTGGCCGTTCATGCCCGCGCGCACCCGAGCCGGGGGTAGGGAGGGCCTTACCGCGAACCCCGCCGAGGGGCCTCGTCGTTAAGGATTCCTTCACCGGCAGGTGTGGGAACTGTGGGGTACTCACGATCGCGGAGCCTTGCGGGAGGGAAAGAGGCCGTCCTAGCCTCGATTGTCGACGATCGACAATCGAGGAGGCGTGGTGGCAGACAAGCTCCGCGTGCTGGTGGCGTCACCGTTGGAACCCGAGCATGTGGAGGCCGTCAGGGCCGTCGATCCACGTGTCGAGGTCCTCTACGAGCCGGATCTGCTGCCCCGTCCGCGTTATTCCGCCGACCACACCGGGATCAGGCCCGAGCTGTCTGAGGCCGACCTCGGCCGCTGGCGGGACCTGCGGGCCGGAGCGCACGTCAGCTTCGACTTCGACTGGCTCGACCCGGCGGCCATGCCGGTCAACTGCCCCGAACTGCGCTGGGTGCAGGCCACCAGCGCGGGCATCGGGCAGTTCGCCCGCAGGACCGGGCTGGCGGACAGCGACCTCGTGCTCACCACCGCCGCGGGCGTCCACGCCGTTCCCCTGGCGGAGTTCGCGCTCACCGGGGTGCTGCACTTCGTCAAGGGTGTGCCCGACCTGGCACGACGGCAGGCGCGGAGGAACTGGGAGCGCTACACCACCCGGGGGCTGACGGGCCTGCGGCTGGCCGTGGTCGGTCTCGGCGGCATCGGGCGCCAGGTCGTCAAGGTGTTCTCGGCCCTCGGGGTCGAGGTCGTCGGCGTCGGCAG
Organism: Streptosporangium sp. NPDC000239; assembly: GCF_040300765.1. NCBI lineage: Bacteria > Bacillati > Actinomycetota > Actinomycetes > Streptosporangiales > Streptosporangiaceae > Streptosporangium > Streptosporangium sp. NPDC000239. Next base: position 360,081 of record NZ_JBEPEI010000006.1, read on the forward strand.
ACCGGGGCGGACCTACGACATCCCCGGGCTGTCCGAGCTGTGGCCGTTCACCGAGATCGACGACGCCCTCGCCGGGGCGGGGGCGCTGGTGCTCGCCTGCCCGCTCACCGACGAGACGGAGGGCCTCGTCGGGGAACGGCAACTGGCCGCGCTGGCTCCGGGGGCCGTGCTGGTCAACATCTCGCGCGGCCAGGTGGTCGACGAGCGGGCGCTGACGGAGGCGCTCGCCGCCCGCCGGCTCGGCGGCGCCTTCCTGGACGTCTTCTCGACCGAGCCGCTGCCACCCGGGTCGCCGCTGTGGGACATGGACAACGTCGTCGTCTCCCCGCACTCCGCCTCGACCGTCGACACGGAGAACCGGGCGATCACCGAGTTGTTCACCGACAACCTGAGGCGCTGGCTCGACGGGCGTCCGCTGCGCAACGTCTTCGACCGGGAGAAGGGTTACTGACCGCACGAGGGATGTCCTGACGCCCGTCCCGGAGTTCCGGCGGGCCGCCGTGGGGCGGCTCGCCGTACGGCGTGTCCCCAAGGGGGCCGCGGTGGGGCGGGCGATCGGGCGTGCCCGCGTTTCGGCAGCTCACAGCCCTGCAAGGTATGTTGAACGCGGATTTATAACGGGCTGAATCAGCTATTGACGGTAGCCCGAATCTCGTTCCATATTGTCGATTGTCGACGATCGACAGCGGAGGCAGCGAGCAGGACGGCGGGCCAGTCCCTCCACCAGGTCCTCGGGGGATCGAGGACTCCGCATTGCTCTTCCAGAGGAGGGAACCGATGGCGAAAACACGCCGCTCCCGCATCATGTTCGCCACGGCGACGACCGTGGTCGCGCTCGGAGCCGCCGCGGCCTGCGGCGGGGTCCAGCGAAACGCGGACACCCCCGGCACGGGCCCGGCCGACGGCACGCCCAGGGCCGGCGGGACCATGACCGTCGCCTACAAGTCCGACCCCAAGACATTCGACCCGGCCGTCTGCTACGACGCGACGTGCTGGAACAACATGCGGATGCTGTACGACCGCCTCTACGACTACAAGGGCTCGACCAGCGAACTCGTCCCGCAGGGCGCCGAGGCGCCGCCCGCGGTCTCGCCCGACGGTAAGACCTACACGATCAGGATCAGGCCGGGGATGACCTTCTCCGACGGCTCGCCCGTCACGGCCAAGGACTTCGCCTACTCCTTCGCCCGCATCCTCGACCCCGCCACCAAGTCACCGGTGCGCGGCTTCTGGACCGGCGTCGCGGGCGCCGAGGAGTACGGAAACAAGCCCGAGGGCACCCCCAAGGGCATCCAGGCCGTCTCCGACAGCGAGCTGCGGATCGAGCTGACCCAGCCGAACTCCGCCTTCAAGTACATCCTGGCCATGCCGCACGCCTCGGTCATCCCCGAGGGCTCCGGCGCGGAGGCGGCCACCAAACCGCTCGGCTCCGGCCCGTTCGTCTTCAAGGAGTTCTCCCCCGGCCGCCAGATCGTGCTGGAGAAGAACGCCAAGTACTGGGACAAGCCCCGCCCCTACGTGGACAAGGTCGTCGAGCTGCTCGGGGTCAACCCCGACGTGGCGCTGCTGCAGCTGGAGAAGGGCCAGATCGACCTGATGGGCGACCCGATCCCGCCCGCCCAGTACCTGTCGGTGACGGCCAACGCGGCGCTGAAGGACCGCACCGTCACCATCGCCAAGCCCAGCACCTACTTCCTGACGCTGAACGTCAAGATGAAGCCGTTCGACGACCCGAAGGTCCGTGAGGCCGTCTCCTACGCCGTCGACCGCGCCTTCCTGCTCAAGCTGGTCAACGGCCAGGGCCAGGTGGCCAACGAGTTCCTGCCGCCCGGCGTGCTCGGCCACACCGACGAGAAGCTGGTCCACGACCAGGACATCGCCAAGGCCAAGCAGCTGCTCGCCGAGGCGGGCTACCCCGACGGCTTCTCCACCACGCTCTACTCCTGGAACACCCCGCCGTGGACCAACCTGCTGCCCCAGCTCCAGCAGGACCTCGCCAAGATCGGCGTGAAGGCCGAGCCCCGCCCGCTCCAGCAGAGCACGTTCTTCGAACTGGCGGGCACCCCGGGCAAGGCGCCGATGGCGCTCAGCTTCTGGGTGGCCGACTACCCCGAGGGCAGCAACTTCTTCCAGGCCCTCACCGCCTGCGCCGCGGCCGTCCAGGGCGGCCAGAACTACGCCTTCTCCTGTGACAAGGAGACCGACGACCTGGTCGCGAAGGCCCTGGCCACCGACTCGGAGCAGGAGGCCCAGCGGCTCTACACGCAGGCCAGCACCAGGCTGCTGGCGGGCAACTCGCTGGTGCCCCTCTACTACGGCTCCAAGACCGAGGTCTTCGGCAAGAACGTGGGCGGTTACTTCCCGCAGCCCGTCTGGGCCTGGGACATGACCAACTACTGGAAGACCGACGGCAAGCCGCTCGGCTGACCCCCTGTGACGATCCCCGATGCTCCCGCTGCCCCCGGTGAAAGGCTGACCATGGACGCGCTGCTCGACGTGGACGACCTCGTCGTCCGCTTCGCGACGCCCAACGGCGACCACACGGCCGTTCGCGGGGTCTCCTTCTCCGTCGCCGCGGGCGAACGCCTCGGCATCGTCGGCGAATCCGGTTCGGGCAAGTCCGTCACGGCCCAGGCCGTGATGCGGCTGCTCGGGCCCGCCGCGACCGTCGAGTCGGGCGCCGTGCGCTTCGAGGGACGCGACGTGCTCGCCTTCCCCAGGGACGAACTGCGCCGCTGGCGGGGCGCACAGGCGGCCATGGTGTTCCAGGACCCGCTCTCCAGCCTCAACCCGCTGGTGCGGATCGGACGCCAGGTCACCGAGACGCTCCGTGAGCACCTGGGCATGGACCGCGGGGCCGCCGCCGTACGGGCCGCGGAGCTGCTGGCCGAGGTGGGCATCCCGGACGCGGCGGCCCGGCTGCGCGACTACCCGATGACGTTCTCCGGCGGCATGCGGCAGCGGGTCGCCGTCGCCATCGCCGTGTCCTGCTCGCCCAGGCTGCTCATCGCCGACGAGCCGACCACGGCGCTCGACGTCACCGTGCAGGCCCAGGTGCTCGACCTGATGGACAGGATGACCGCCGAACTCGGCACGGCCGTCATCCTGATCAGCCACGACCTGGGCGTCGTCTCGACGTTCTGCGACCGCGTCCTGGTCATGTACGGCGGGCGCGTCGTCGAGAGCGGCACGACCGAGGAGATCGTCGGCGCCCCCCGCCACCCCTACACCCGCGCCCTGCTCGGCTCGATCCCCGCCATGACGGGGCCGCTGCCGCGCAGGCTGCCGTCCATCCCGGGCAGCCCGCCCCAGGCGGGCGCCCGCCCGCCCGGCTGCTCGTTCGCCTCACGCTGCCCGCTCGCCGAGGACGTCTGCCACGAGATCGAACCGCTGATGAAGGACGGCGTCGCCTGCCACGTCGCCACCGCGGCCGGGGAGCGCCCGTGAGCACCGGGACCGCACACCAGAGAGGAGAACGCGAGGTGAACGTCGTCGAGGTCGAGGACCTGCGCGTGCACTTCTCCCGCCGCCGCGGCGTGACCGTGCGGGCCGTCGACGGCGTCTCGTTCACGGTCGCGCCGGGGGAGACCCTCGGCCTGGCCGGTGAGTCGGGCTCGGGCAAGAGCACGGTCGCCCGCGCCCTGCTGCGCATCACCGATCCCGCCGGTGGGCGCGTCCGCATCGGCGGGCGCGACATCGCGGGGCTGCGGGGCGCGGCCCTGAAGACCTTCCGCCGCCAGATGCAGATGGTCTACCAGGATCCCTACGACTCCCTCGACCCGCGCATGAGGATCGGCGCGACCGTCGAGGAGGCGCTGATCGTCAGGGGCCTGCCCGCCGGGCAACGGCCCGCGCGGGTGCGGGAGCTGCTGGAGCGGGTCGGGCTGCCAGCCGCCCTGGCCACCCGCTACCCGCACGAGCTGTCCGGCGGCCAGCGCCAGCGGGTCTCCATCGCCCGCGCGCTCGGCGTCGACCCGGCCGTGATCGCCTGCGACGAGGCGGTCTCCGCCCTCGACGTCTCGGTACGGGCCCAGATCCTCAACCTGCTCAAGGACCTGCAGGAGGACAGCGGGCTGGCCTACCTGTTCATCTCCCACGACCTGTCCACGATGCGGTTCGCCGCCGACCGGATCGCGATCATGTACCTCGGCAGGCTGGTGGAGATCGGCACCAGGGACCAGGTCTTCGGCGCCCCGCGGCACCCCTACACCCAGGCGCTGCTCGCGGCGGTCCCGGTGCCCGGCGCGCGCCGTACCGGGCCGAGGGTCAGGCTCGCCGGGGAGCCGCCGAGCCCCGCCGACCCGCCCGCGGGCTGCGCCTTCCATCCGCGCTGCCCGCTCGCCGAGGAGATCTGCCGCACCGTCAGGCCCGAACTCGCGGTCAAACGGGGCGGCCAGCTCACCGCCTGCCACCTCGCGCCCGAACCGGAGCGCGATTCCGAGGTGACACCGTGACCGCCGCACAGCCCACCGAGCCCACCGAGCCCCGCGTGCGCGACGGCCTGCGCAGGGCGGGACGCAGCCTCCTGCGGGACATCCCCGCCCTCGTCTCGGTCGCCGTGCTCGTGCTGCTGGTGCTCGCCGCGATCCTGGCGCCGCTGCTGGCCCCGCACGACCCGATGCGCACCTACGCCGAGGGGCTGACCGCCAGGGGCGCGCCCGTGCCGCCCGGCGGGGAGTTCCCGCTCGGCACCGACCCCAACGGCCGCGACGTGCTGTCCAGGCTCCTGTACGGCGCCCGCGTCTCGCTGACCATCGGCGTCGTCGCCAACGGCCTGGCCACCGTCGTCGGGGTCGTGGCCGGGGTGACCGCCGGTTACTTCGGCGGCCTGGTGGACACCGTGATCAGCCGGATCACCGACATGGTCATGTCGTTCCCGATCCTGCTCTTCTGCGTCGCGCTGATCTCCGTCACCGGGCCCAGCCAGCGCAACGTGGTGCTGGTCATCGCGCTGGTCTACTGGACCTACCTGGCACGTGTCATCCGGGGGATGGTGCTCTCGCTGCGCGAGCGGGAGTTCGTCACCGCGACCCGCACGCTCGGCGTGAGCGACACGCGGATCATGGTCAGGCACATCCTCCCGCACCTCGTCCCGGCGATCATCGTCTACGCGACGCTGGGCGTGGCCAGTTCGATCCTCATCGAGAGCTCGCTGTCGTTCATCGGCGTCGGCGTGCCGGTGCCCGAGGCCTCCTGGGGCCAGATGGTCGACGACGGCCGCAGATACTACGAGGTCGCGCCGTGGCTGCTGTTCGCCCCCGGTCTCTGCCTGATCGCCACCGTCCTGGCCTTCAACCTGGCGGGCGACTGGCTGCGCGACCTGCTCGACCCGACCGCACCGGAACGGAGGTGACGGCGTGACGGGATGGGTTCTGCGCCGGATCGGGCAGATGGTCCTGGTCCTGCTCGGCGTGGTCACACTCGCCTTCCTCATGGCCTACGCCGTACCCGGCGACCCGGCCAGGCTGATCGCGGGCCCCAACGCCGACGCGGCGACCGTGGCCTCGATCCGGCACCAGCTCGGGCTCGACGCCCCCCTGTGGTCGCAGTACACCGCCTTCCTCGGCAGGCTCCTGCACGGCGACCTCGGCACCTCCTACGCGCTGCACGGCGCGCCGGTCGCCGGACAGCTCGCCCAGGCCCTGCCGACCTCGGCGCTCATCGCGGTCGGCGGGATCGTCTGGCAGCTCCTCCTGGGCGTCCCCGCCGGGATCGTGGCCGCCTACCGGCCCAAGAGCGCCGCCGACAGGCTCGCCACGCTCGGCGCGCTCATCGGCCTGTCCGCCCCGCCGTTCTGGGTCGGGCTGCTGCTGCTGTACTACCTGGCCTACCGGTTCTCGATCTTCCCGCTCAACGGGCTCGGCGACCCGCTCTGGTGGTACCTGGCGCTGCCGACCTTCACCCTCGGCCTGGCGGGCGCGGCGTGGTACGCCAGAATGACCCGCGCCCAGATGCTGGAGGTGCTGCGCTCGCCGTACATCCAGATGGCGCGGTCGAAGGGGCTGCGTGAGCGGACCGTCCTGACCAGGCACGCGCTGCGCAACGCGCTCACCCCGCTGATCACCATGATCGGGATGGACTTCGGCTACTTCCTCGGCGGAGTCCTGATCATCGAGTCGGTCTTCGGGCTGCCGGGCGTCGGCAAGCTGACCTACGACGCCATCGACCAGCTCGACGTCCCGATCGTCACGGGCGCGGTGCTGCTGGCCGCCTTCTTCGTCGTCGTCATGAACTTCCTCGTGGACCTCACGTACGCGGTCGTCGACCCTCGCGTGCGCAACCGCCGCTGACCGGGTCGGCACAACCCCCGAAGGGATCTCTCACAATGGGACAGGACAAGGTGCGGGTCGCCGTCGTCGGCGCGGGCCGGTGGGCACAGGTCGCCCACATCCCCGGCTGGCAGCGTGACCCCCGCGTCGAGGTGGTCGCCCTCGCCGACTCCGACGCGGACGTGGCCGGGGAGGCCGGCAGGCGCTTCGGCGTCGGGCGCGTCGTCACCGACTACCGCGAGCTGCTCGACGACCCCGGCATCGACGTCGTCGACGTGGCCACCGGGAACCGGGCGCACTTCGAGATCTCCTGGGCCGCCCTTGAGGCGGGCAAGCACGTCCTGTGCGAGAAGCCGGTGCACCACGACTACCGGCAGACGCGCAGGGCCGCGGAACTGGCCAGGTCGAAGGGGCTGAAGACCAAGCTGGGCTTCACCTTCAGATACGCCCCCGCCGTGCTGTACGCCAAGGAGCTCATCGACGCGGGCTTCGTCGGCGAGCCGTACATCTTCAACGGCTACGAGCAGAACAGCCAGTGGCTCGACCCCTCGACCCCGCTGCGCCAGGTGGACGCCGACGCCGACCCGGACGTCATCCAGGTGTCGTCCATCGAGGGGTACGGCGCGCCGATCATCGACATCATGCACTGGTGGGTCGACTCCCCGATGACCTCAGCGGTCGGCACGATGCGGAACTTCGTCCCCGAACGCGTCGTACGCGACACCGGCCTGATGACCAGGATGAACATCGACGACGGCGACATGTGGATCGCCGAGTTCGAGAGCGGCGCGCTGGCCTCCATCCAGTCGTCGTTCGTCACGGTCGGCAACTTCCCCGGCATCGAGGCCCGCGTCTACGGCTCCGAGGGCGCGATCGTCGTCAGGCTGGTCGAGGAGGCGGGCGTCTGCCAGACGATCAGGACGGCCAGCAAGGGCTCCGTCGAGTTCGTCGAACGGGAGATCCCGCAGCGTTTCTTCCCCGAGGGCGGCCGCTCGACCGAGCCCTGGCCGCTGCTGTTCTACTCCAACCTGTGCCGGGACTTCGCCGACGAGATCCTCTCCGGCGGCCCGCTCAACCAGGGCGACTTCGGGCAGGGCGCGCTGGTCCAGGAGACGATCAACACCTTCGAACGGTCCTTCCGCGAGCGCAGCTGGGTCACCTTTCCCCTTGAGGGCCCCCTGGAGAGCCCTCTTGAGGGCCCGCTCGAATCGCTTGAGGAGGCCAGGTGACGGGCCAGGAGGCGCACACCTGGGGGAACGCCCACGACGACGCGGCGGCACGGGCCCTGTGTGAGACGGCGCTCGGCGCGGCCTCGGGTCCCGGCGTCGAGTACGCCGACGTCCGGCTCGTCGAGTGCGAGGAGACCCGCCTGTACGGCAGGCACGGCGGGGCGCGCGACGAGCGCTCCGAGCTGAACATGGGTGTCGGGGTGCGGGTCCTGCGCGAGGGGGTCTGGGGGTTCGCCGCGGCGCCGCTCGGTGACGAGGCCGACGTCCGCGCCGTCGCGGGACGGGCCGTCGCCGCCGCACGCGCCGCCGCCTTCGCGGGCGCCGAACGCGTCGCCCTCCCGCCGCGCCCGCCCTCAAGCGGGCGCCACACCACCGAGGTCACGACCGACCCCTTCTCCTTCCCCGGCAGGTACGGCCTGCTCGACCAGGCCCTCGCCGCCGCCGGGGCACCGGAGAAGGTCGTCTCCGCCGAGGTCGGGCTGAACGCCAAACGGCAGCACCGGCACTTCGCCGACAGCGAGGGCTCCCGCCAGCACCAGCACCTGGTCGAGTCGGGCGCCATGGTGCTGGTCTTCGCCGCCGACGAGCACGACGTGCAGCGCCGCTCCTACCCCAACTCCTTCCACGGCAACACCGCCGCGGCCGGATGGGAGTACGTGGAGTCGCTGCGGCTGGCCGAACAGGCCGCGCGGGTCGGTGAGGAGGCCGTCGCCCTGCTCACCGCGCCGGTCGCCCCCTCGGGCACCGCGGACCTGGTGATCGGCCCCGCCCAGATGGCGCTGCAGATCCACGAGTCATGCGGCCACGCCCTCGAACTGGACCGCATCCTCGGCGACGAGTCCAACTTCGCCGGGACGTCCTTCATCACCCCGGACGCGCTCGGCGCGCTGCGCTACGGCTCACCCGCGGTCAACGTCACCGCCGACCCGTCCGTGCCCGGCACCCGGGGCTCCTTCGGCTGGGACGACGAGGGCACCCCGGCCGCGCGCCGGGAGCTGATCCGCGAGGGCGTCGTGGTCGACTTCCTGTCCAGCAGGGACAGCGCCGCCAGGCTCGGCCTCACCCCGATCGGCGCCGCGAGGGCCGACGGCTGGGCCTACCCGCCGGTCTGCTTCGCCACCAACGTCTTCCTCGAACCCGGCTCGGGGAGTCTCGACGAACTGCTCGACCGCCTCGGCGACGGCTACTACGTCGACGACAACCGCAGCTGGTCCATCGACGAGCGCCGCTGGAACTTCCAGTTCGGCACCGAGGTCGCCTACGAGGTACGGCGTGGCAGGCGCGGGCGGCTGCTCAAGAACCTCTCCTACGGCGGTGTGACGCCGCGCTTCTGGGGCTCGGTCGAGGCCGTCGCGGGCCCGGAGGAGTTCAGGGCGTTCGGCATGCCCTGCGGCAAGGGCGAGCCGAAACAGTGGGGCTTCCTCGGGCACGGCGCCTCCCCGGCGCTCGTACGCGGCGTGCGGATCGGGGTCGCGTGATGGCGGGCCCGAACGGAATCCCGGACAGAGGCCGGGACGGAAACCTGGACGGGGGAGACGGGATGAGGCCCTACACCGGCGGGGACCGCGCGCTTGAGGCGGTCGAACGGGCGCTCGCGGGCGCCGCGGGGGCCGACGAGGCGGAGGCCTTCCTCGCCGTGCGCTCGGGGGAGTACACCCGCTTCGCCGGGGAGCGCATCCACCAGGCGCAGGACATCGTGGAACGGCAGCTCATGGTGCGGGTCGTCGTGGACGGCCGTACCGCGCGGGCCGCGACCTCCAGGATCGAGGAGCCGGAGACGGCCGCGCGGGCCGCGCTCGAACTGGCGCGCGGCGGCGCCCGGGGGGCCTGCGGCGTCGCCCGGGCGCGGCCGTACCCGGAACCGGACCTGTGGCACGCCGACGTCGAGGAGTGGGACGCCGCCGCCCGCTCGGCGGAGGCCGCCCATGTCATCGGTGAGGCCAGGGCCGCGGGCGCCGGGGCCTACGGCATGTTCGGCCGCGCCGTCACCGAGCTCGCGGTCGCCGGGACCGGCGGCGTGCGGGCCTACGCCGCCGCGACCGAGGCCTCGGGCGCCCTCACCGTCAAGGCGGGCGAGGGCTCCTCCTACTGGTGTGACCTGGGCAGGTCGGCGCGGGCGCTGGGCCTGCGGGAGGCGGCGAGCCGTACCGTGGCCGAGGCGGCGCGGGCCAGGCGGCCGGTCGAGCTGCCCGACGGCGTGCACGACGTCGTCCTCGGCCCGATCGCCGCCGGTGAGCTGCTGCACTTCTTCGGCGCCTTCGGGTTCACCGGGCAGGCGCTCGCCGCCGGGGTCGGCGCCGTCGCCCGCACCCCGGGCGAGCCGGTCGCCGCGCCGTGCGTCACGGTCGCCGACGACGCGCTCGCCGGGGTCGGGCTGCCGTTCCCGTTCGACATCGAGGGGACACCGAAACGACGGGTCGGGTTCCTCACCGCGGGGCGGGTCGGGGAGGCGGTGACCGATCTGGCCACGGCCGCGGAACTCGGCGTCCCCTCGACCGGGCACGCCCACATCGCCCGCGAGGAGTCACCCCTGGCGATCCCGGCCAACCTGGTCATGGCCCCCGGCGCGACGCCGTACGAGGAGCTCGTCGCCGGGGTCGAACGCGGCGTCTACGTGCAGCGCTTCTGGTACACCCGCGTCGTCGACCCCGGGCGGACCACCATCACGGGGGTGAGCAGGGACGGCTGCTTCCTGATCGAGAACGGCAGGATCACCCGCCCCGTGGCGGGCAAGCGGTTCACCGAGAGCGTCTTCGGGCTGCTGTCCCGGGTGGACGCGGTCGGCGACACACTCGCCACCCAGCCTCTGATGAACGTGTGGAACGGCGCCGCGACCGCCCCCGCCCTGCGGGTGCGCGGCTTCAGGTTCGGACCCAGGCCATGAGGGCGGAGACCAACGCCGCCCGCCTGGTCACCCAGATCCTGACCGGCGAGGTCTGGCCGCCGCTGGCCGACAGGAACGGCCCCAGGCCCGACGCCGACGGCCGCGCCTTCCTGCTGCCCGGCATGGGCGGCGTCACGCTCGGCGTGCACTGTGGCGACCCGGCCACCGGCTACGCCGCCGACCACCTGGAACCCGGCCTGTCCATCCGGCACCGCGACCCCGGGGCCAACATGGCGCTGCAGTTCCTCACCTGCGTCGGCAACACGGTGCGCACCGCCTCGGGGGCGGAGGGGTTCGTGATCGGCCAGCACGCCTACGTGCTCGCCGACCTGCCGGAGGAGGCGCTCGCCGAGGTCACCGTCGGCGACCCCGTCACGGTCGTGGCCAGGGGGCAGGGGCTGCGGCTCACCGACCACCCCGCCCTCACCGTGAAGAACTGCTCTCCCGAGCTGGTCGAACGGATGCCGGGCGGCACCCGCGCAGACGGAAGGCTTGAGGTGCACGTGGCGGCGACGGTGCCGGCCGAGGCCGTCGGGGCGGGCGCGGGCATGGCCTCCGAGTTCGCCAACACCGACCTCATGGGCGCCTACGCGGGCCTGTCCCCCGACCTGTCGCTGGGCCTTGAGGGGCTGCGGATCGGTGACTTCGTGGCGATCGAGGACGCCGACCACCGCTTCGGTCGCGGCTACCGGTCCGGATATGTCACTATCGGCGTGATCTCCACCGGGCACTGCATGCTGCACGGTCACGGACCGGGGCCGTCGTCCCTGATCACCGGCCCCGCCGAGGCCTTCCACATCGTCCGCAGTCCCGACGCCAACCTGGAGGTGATCCGATGAGCACGCTGGCCGTGAACCTGCTCGGGATCGTCGAACACCCGGAGATCGACGGCATGACGCCCTACCGGATCGACGCCGACGGCAGGCCGTACGTCCCGGCCGGCGACGGCGGTGTCGTGCTCGGCGTACGGCTCGGCGACCCGGCGTTCGGCTTCGACGCCGACCACGTGGCACCGGGGGCCTGCCTGGTCCACCCCGACCCGGCGGCCCGGCACGCGCTGACCGCCTACGCCTGCGTGGGCAACGAGGTCGTGGTCCGTACCGGGGCGGCGCGGGGCGCGCGGGGCTGGGTGGTCGGCAAACGCGGCGAGGCGGGCCGGGTGATCGTCAGCATGGCGCAGGAGCACCTGGCGGCGCTGCGCCCGGGGGACGGGATCTCCGTGCGCGGGCACGGCCAGGGCGCCTCCCTCGGCGTGCCCGGCGTCGAGGTGCTCAACCTCGACCCGCGCCTGCTCGGCCCGCTGCCGCTGCGCGTGGAGGACGGGAAGGTCACGGTGACCGTGCGCGGGACGGTCCCCAGCCGCCTGGTGGGCAACGGCCTGGGCCGTCCCGCGCAGATGTGGGACCTGGACGTGCAGGTCACGCCCTCCACCCCGGGCCTGGCCGGGCTGCGCCTGGGCGACCTGGTCGCGCTCGACGACGTCGACGTGCGGCACAACATGGGTTACCGGCGCGGCTGGCGCACCGTCGGCGTCGTCGCGCACGGCGACAGCCCGCTGCCGGGCCACGGTCCCGGCGTCACCCCCGTCCTGACGGGCCCGGCGGACCTGCTGCCCGTCACGGTCGACCCCGGCGGGGAACCCGCGCTGTCGGAGACCGTGCTGAGCGGCGCTCCATACTGAACCAGACAGGCGTCAACGCGAGCGACGCGAGAGAGGACACCAGGGGAAGTGCTCGAACACCTATCCCTACCCGAGACGGTACGGCTGGCGCTGCGACGCAAGATCCTCAACGACGAGCTGCCCGCCGGGACCAGGCTCGTCGAGGCGGGCATCGCCGAGGAGTACGGCGTGAGCCGGGCGACCGTGCGTCAGGCGCTGCGCGACCTGTCCAACGAGGGACTGGTCGACATCAACCCGCGCAGGTACAGCATGGTCACCCGCATGTCCACCGAGGACATCCAGGACATCTGCTACGCCCGCTGTGTCCTTGAGTCCGCCGCCGCCCGAGACGCCGTGACCAACCTGCCCTCCGGCTTCTTCGAACGTCTCGAACAGCTCGTCCAGGAGATGGACGGCGCGGCCAGGGCGGGTGACATGCAGGAGCTGGTGGACATCGACACCCGCTTCCACCGCGAGATCGTCCTGGCCTCCGGGCGCCGCCGCCTGGCCGAGCTGTGGGAGACCATGAACGGCCACATGTACGCCCTCATGCGTTCCTCGCTCGACCGCCAGCAGCTGGAGATGGCCGAGGCGGCGGGCCGCCACCGTCTCGTCATCAGCGGCCTGGCCTCCGGCGACCCGGAGCGGATCGAGTCGGTCATCCACGCCCACTACCTCGAACCCACGCTGCCCGCGGACACCGGGGGCTGACTTTTCTCACCCGGCACGTTCGAAGGTCTCCCCTTGGGGGAGCGGAGGGCTTGCCGTGTGAGACAAGCAGGGTAGGGGGAGGGACATGGCAGAGTTTCTGACCGACATCACGGAGATCCGGGACAGGGCCCGGCAGGAGATCGACAAGGGGCCGATCACCCCCGCGTACGGCGCCGACCTGGAGCGAGTGATCCAGGTGTGCAACGAGGCGCTGGCCACCGAGCTGGTCTGCGTGCTGCGCTACAAGCGGCACTACTACACCGCGACCGGCATCTACGCCGAGCCGGTCGCCGCCGAGTTCCTCGAACACGCCGGTGAGGAGCAGGAGCACGCCGACATGCTCGCCCGGCGCATCGTGCAGCTCGGCGGCGATCCCGATCTCAGCCCCGAGGCGCTGGCGACCCGGTCCCACACCGAGTACGACGCCAGCCTCGACCTGGTGGAGATGATCAAGGAAGACCTGATCGCGGAGCGGATCGTCATCGTCTCCTACACCGAGATCATCCAGTGGCTCGGCGACCACGACGTCACCACCCGCAGGGTCTTCGAGCACATCCTCGCCCAGGAGGAGGACCACGCCGACGACCTCAGGGGACTGCTCGAACGACTTCCCGCCGCGCTGAAGGGCTGAGGGCGCCGGGCACCGGTTGGAGGACGGCACAACGGGACCGGCCCGGTTCGTCGTGGCGGCCGAAGAAGCGGGGCGGACGGGCGCCTAGCGTTCGGACATGCCCCGCCTCTCCCTCAGCGACCTCTACCGCATAGCGGTTCCGGGAGACCCCCGGCTCCGCCCCGACGGAGGCGCCGTCGCCTACACGGTGACGACGGCCGACCGGGAAACCGACGCCAACCACTCCGAGATCTGGCTCGCCGCCCCCGGCGCCGAGCCGCGCCGCCTGACGGGCGGGCCGCACGACTCCTCCCCCCGCTGGTCTCCGGCGGGCCGTACGCTCGCCTTCCTGCGCCCCGTCGAAGGCAGGGCGCAGATCCACCTGCTGCCGATGGACGGCGGCGAGCCGCGCGTCCTGACGGACGCCCCGCTGGGAGCGGGCGCGGCGGTCTGGTCGCCCGACGGGACCAGGATCGCCTACGCGGCGCCGTACGGGGAGGCCGACCCGGTGGCGCCGGTGGTGACCGACCTGCTCGGCTACAAGGCCGACGGCGCCGGCCTGCTGCGCGGCCTGACGACGCAGCTGTTCGTCGTGGACGTCGAGACGGGACGGACCGTCCGGGTCACCTCGGGAGACGCCTTCGCCGGTGAGCCGTCCTGGACGCCGGACGGCCTGCGCCTGACCTTCGTCACCGACACGGGGCAGGACCGCGACCTGGTCATCGGTGGGGCCGCCTACTCGATCGACGTGCCCGATCCCGGCCCCGAGGACGAATCAGGGGGAGACCCCGAGGGTGTGCCGGAGCGGCTCACCGGCGAGGAGCTGATCTGCGCCGGGGCGTGGTGGACCGGCGGACGGCTGCTGGTCGCCGGGATGACCGGCGGCCCCGTCGGCCACACCCGCCTGTTCCACCTGGACGACGGCGACCTCACCGAGGTGACCGAGGGCCTGGACCGCAACCTCATGGTCGGCGCCCCCGGCTACCCCGGGGCGGTCCCCCAGCAGGCCGGGGACGAACTGGTCTTCTGCGCCCGCGACGGCGGCTGCACCCACCTCTACCGCGCCGGCGGGGACAAGCTCGTCGGCGGGGACCAGGTGGTCTCCGGCGTCAGCGCCGCCGCGGGCAGGATCGCCTACGTCGCGGCCACGCCGCACAGCGCGGGGGAGGTCTACCTCCTGGACCTGCCGGGCGGCCGGGAGGCGGGACAGCCCGCGGCGATGCGGCTGACCTCGTACGCGCTGGAGGACGTCGAGCTGTTCACGCCGCGCAGCCGTACCTTCACCGCGCCGGACGGCACACCGGTCGAGGGATTCGTGCTGCGCGACGAGACGCTCACCGGGCCCGGCCCGCTGCTGCTGGACGTGCACGGCGGCCCGCACAACACGTGGGCCCCGATCTTCGACGGGGTGCACCTCTACCACCAGATGCTCGCGGCCAAGGGGTGGACCGTGCTCACCCTCAACCCCAGGGGCAGCGACGGGTACGGCGAGGCGTTCTACACCGCGACCGTGGGCGCGTGGGGGATCGCCGACACCGACGACTTCCTCAGCCCGATCGACGACCTGGTCGCCGAGGGGGTGGCCGACCCGGACCGGCTCGGGCTGACCGGCTACAGCTACGGCGGCTACGTCTCCTGCTGGCTGCCGACCAGGACGGACCGTTTCAAGGCGGCCATCCCCGGCGGCTGCGTCAGCGACCTGAACAGCATGGCCGGGACCTCCGACCTCGGGTACCTCCTGAAGGTCCACGAGTGCGGCGGGGACGTCACGGGCCAGTCGCCCATGGAGAACGTCGGGAAGGTCACCACGCCGACCCTCCTCCTGCACGGCGAGGACGACGACCGCTGCCCCGTCGGCCAGGCCGAGCAGTGGTTCGCCGCGCTGCGCGAGCGGGGCGTCCCGGTCAGGCTCGTCCGCTACCCCGGCGGCTCCCACCTGTTCATCCTCAACGGCAGGCCCTCCCACCGAACGGACTACAACGAAAGGATCGTCGCATGGCTGGAACAGTGGATCCCCAGCGCTGGCACGGCCGTCTCGCCGAGCTGATCGCCGAGTACGAGGTTCCCGGCGCGAACCTGGCCTTCCTGCACGAGGGGGAGGTCCACGAGTTCGCCGCGGGGCTGCTCAACGTGGACACCGGGGTCGAGGCGACCACGGACTCGCTCTTCCAGATCGGTTCGGTCACCAAGGTGTGGACCGCGACCCAGATCATGGTCCTGGCCGAGCAGGGCGCGCTGACGCTGGACACGCCGGTCTGCGAGGTCCTGCCCGAGTTCCGGGTCGCCGACCCCGAGGTGACCAAGACCGTCACGGTCAGGCACCTGCTCTCCCACACCTCGGGCATCGACGGCGACCTCTTCCTCGACACCGGCCGTGGTGACGACTGCGTGGAGAAGTACGTCGCGGCCTGCGCCGACCTCGCGCAGAACCACCCCCTCGGTGTGACCCAGTCCTACTGCAACTCGGGCTTCGTCGTCGCCGGGCGTGTCATCGAGCGGCTCACCGGCAAGACCTGGGACGCCGCGCTGCGCGAGCAGATCATCGAGCCGCTCGGGCTGACCCACACCTGGACGCTGCCCGAGGACGTGCTGCGCTTCCGCGCCGCCATGGGACACCTCGACGGCAAGCCCGCCCCCGTCTCCAGCCTCATGCGTTCGGCCGGCCCCGCCGGGCTGATCTCCGCCCGCCCCGCCGACGTCGTCGCCTTCGGCCGCGCCCACCTGGGCACCGGGCTGCTGGCCGACCCGAAGGCGATGTGGGAGCCGCAGGTCGACATCCCCAACCCGTACACCCTCGGCAGGCAGTGGGGCATCGGCTGGATCCTGGACGAGTGGCAGGGCCACCGGGTGATCTCCCACGGCGGCAACACCATCGGCCAGGCCGCCATGTTCTGGGTGCTGCCCGACACCGAGACGGTCGTGTGCTCGCTGGCCAACGGCGGCCACACCGCGGCCTTCCACCAGGCGGTGGCCACCGAGCTGTTCGCCGAACTGGCCGGGATCACGGTCCCGCCCGTGCTGGGCCCGCCCGCCGAGCCGTTCCAGACCGACCGGGAGCGTTACACCGGCGTGTACCAGCGGGCGGGCAGCCGGATGACGGTGAGCCTGCGCGAGGACAGGATGTTCCTGCTCATCGAGCCCACCGGGGCCCTCGCCGCGCTGCAGCCGCCCGTGGAGATCGAGCTCCTCGCCGTGAACGAGACCACCTTCGTCGGCCGCCCCGAGGGGGACCCCCAGTGGCTCTCGGCCGTCTTCTACGAGCTCCCCGACGGCTCGCCGTACGTCCACCTCGGCGTCCGCGCCACCCCGAAGATCGCCTGAGGAGTGAGAATGCTGGAGAACCTTCAGGAGCGTCTCGACGGGATCGCCCGTGAACACGGCGTGCCCGGCGCCTCGCTCGCGCTCTGGGCCGGCGGTGAGCTGATCCAGGTCGCCACCGGCGTGGTCAACCGGGACACCGGCGTGGAGACCACGCCGGACAGCGTCTTCCAGGTCGGCTCGACCACCAAGGTCTGGACCGCCACGCTGGTCATGCAGCTCGTGGACGAGGGCCTGGTCGACCTGGACCGTCCGGTTCGGGACTATCTGCCGGAGTTCGCCGTCGCCGACGGCTCGGAGAAGGTCATCACCGTCAGGCACCTGCTCACCCACAGCGGCGGCTTCGACGGTGACCTGTTCGAGGACACCGGGCGCGGCGACGACTGCCTGGACAAGTACATCGGCTTCCTGCACGACGCGGGGCACGTCCACGAGCCCGGAGCCCTGTTCTCCTACTGCAACTCCGGCTACTGCGTGCTCGGCGCCCTGGTCGCCAGGCTGCGCGGCACCACCTGGGAGCAGGCCATGCGCGAGCACCTGCTCGGGCCGCTCGGCGCGACGCACTGGGCGCTGCTGCCCGAGGAGGCCATCCTGTTCCGGGCGGCGGCCGGGCACCTCGGCCCCGACGGCGCCGTCCACCGGTCGTGGGCGATGCCGCGCTCCAACGCCCCCGCGGGCTCGACCATGTGCCTGGCCCTGCGCGAGCTGGTCCGCTTCGGCCGCATGTTCGTCGCGGGCGGCGTGGCGCAGGACGGCACCCGGCTGCTGTCGGAGGAGGCCGTCGCCGCCATGCGGACCGGGCAGATCGACGTGCCCGGCGTTCCCGGGCTGCTCGCCGACCGCTGGGGCCTGGGGTTCGAGCTGTTCGACTGGGGCGGCGAGGTCTACGGGCACGACGGCGGCACGATCGGGCAGAGCACGTTCTGGCGGGTCGTGCCCGGGTCGGACTTCGTGATCGCGATGAGCGTCAACGGCGGCTCCGTCGCCGGGATGATCTCCGACCTGGCGCTGCCGCTGATCCGCGAGGTCACCGGCCTGCCCGTGCCCGACCTGCCCGTCCCGGCTCCCGCGCCGGGGGAGGTCGATCCGTCGCCCTACCTCGGTGAGTACTCCGGGCCGATGTACAGCTGGGAGGTGGCCGGGGCTCCCGGCGGCCTGGACGTCACCCTGGTCCCCGGCGAGTTCATGCGGCAGACCGGCCAGACGCGGACCACCACCCGGTTCGTGCACCACGAGGGCCACTCCTTCATCGCGGCCGAGCCCAGGGGCGGCATGCACGAGACGGTCACCTTCGTGGTCGGCGAGGACGGGCGGATCACCCACCTGCACTCGGGCGCCAGGACGCTGCGTCGTGTCTGAGATCTCCGGCGCGCTGCGCGCGGTGTTCGAGGAGGCGGAGACCGAGGGCTTCGTCCACGTCCGGGAGATCGACGGCGACGCCGAGGTCTGCCTCGGCGCCGACGACCCGGTGGTGCTCGCCTCGGTGTTCAAGCTTCCGATCCTGCTGGAGTACGCCAGGCAGGCGGCGGACGGGAGGCTGGAGCGCACCGAGCGGCTGACGGTGACCGGGGCCGACAAGGACGGCGGCATCGGCACCTCCGGGTGCGTGGACGACGTCTCGCTCACCCTGCGCGACCTGGCCCACTTCATGATGACCATGAGTGACAACGCGGCGACCGACGTGCTGCTGCGCCGGGTCGGGCTCGGCAACGTGCACGCCACGCTGCGCGAGCTGGGCCTGGAGCGGACCCGGCTGATCGGCGGCTGCGCCGAACTGCTGGGCAGCGTGGTCACCGAACTCGGCCTGTCCGGCCTGGACGACGAGGAGGGGCTCGCCGCGGTCACCGAGGAGCGGATCAGGTCGCTCGCCGTGCGCGACCCCGAGCGGACGACCTCCGGTACGCCCCGGGAGATCACCACCCTGCTGGGCCTGATCTGGCGGGACGAGGCCGGTCCGGCCGAGGCGTGCGCCGAGGCGCGCAGGATCCTGGGCAACCAGATCTGGCCGCACCGCCTGTCCTCCGCGTTCGGCGACGAGGTGAAGATCTCCGGGAAGACCGGAACGCTCTGGGGCATCCGCAACGAGGCGGGCGTGCTGGAGTATCCGGACGGGCGGCGGTACGCGGCGGCGGTCTTCCTGCGGACCCGCTCGTTCGGGCTCAGGCTGCCCAAGGCGGACGCGGCCATCGGTCGTGCGGTTCGTGTGGCGATAGACCATCTGCGCACCTAATGTCACTTTATGTCCATTATCGTGAGCGGATGAGCAATCGGCCACGTTCCAGCCTCCGACGCATCCTGGAAGACCTGGGAAGCACGGTGCTGGACGTGGCCGCCTCGCCCGGCGAGCTCGACGCCGAGGTCACCGGCGTGCACATCTACGACCCCCTCGACGAGCTGTTGCTCGCCGAGGGGAACATCCTGCTGGCCGTCGGGGTCGACCGCGCCGAGCAGATCTGCGCCCTGCTCGACGCGGCGGGCCCGGCGGCGGGCGTCGTCGTCAAGCAGCCCGTCGACGTCGACGAACTCGTCCGCGCCAAGGTGCTGGAGACCGGGGTCGCCGTCCTCGGGCTGACCAGGGCCGCCTCCTGGGCGCAGGTGGCGGCCCTGCTGCGCTCCCTGCTGGCCGAGGGCGACCTGGCCGAGCCGGGGGAGGCCCCTGCCGACGACCTGTTCTCGCTGGCCAACGCCGTGTGCGCGCTGCTGGACGCCCCGGTGACCATCGAGGACCGCTCCTCCAGGGTGCTGGCCTACTCGGGACGGCAGGACGAGGCCGACCCGGGCCGTGTCGAGACGGTGCTCGGCCGCCAGGTGCCCATGCGCTACCGGCGGATGCTGGAGGAACGCGGCTTCTTCAGGAAGCTCTACCAGAGCCACGAGCCGATCTACCTGGAACTGGACGGCGACAGCATCCACCGGGCCGCGGTCGCCGTACGGTCGGGCGACGAGATCCTCGGCTCCATCTGGGCCGCGGTGCGCGAACCGCTGAGCGACCAGCGGCAGCGCGCCCTCGCCGACGCCGCCAAGATCGTCGCCCTGCAGCTGCTGCGGCAGCGGGCCGGGGCCGACACCCGCCGCAGGCTCCGCGCCGACCTGCTGTCGACCGTGCTGGCCGGGGGCAAGGACGCCGCGGAGGCCGCGGGACGGCTCGGCGTCGCCAGCGAACGGCTGTGCGTGCTCGCCGCCCAGCTCAGCGGCAGGTCCGACGGCGACGCCGCGCGCAGGGAGAGCGACAGGCAGCGCTTCTGCGACGCGCTCGCCCTGCACGTCGGGGCCATCCACCCCAAGGCGGCGGCCGCGCTGGTCGGCTCGGTCGCCTACGCCGTCCTGCCGCTGCACGCGGGCAGCGGCGGCGAGGAGGAGTCGCGGGCCGTACGGGTCGCCGAGAGCTTCCTGGCCCGCGTCGGCCCCAGACACCCCGCCAACATCGGGGTCGGGCGCCTGGCGGGAAACCTCTCCGAGGTGGCCAGGTCCAGGGCCGACGCCGACAGGGCGCTGCGCGTGCTGCGCGCCAGGGAGGCCTCCGGCGCCGTCGCCGGCTACACCGGCGTGCACTTCGAGGCGCTGCTGCTGCAGCTGGCCGACCTGGCCGAGGCGGAGGAGCAGGCGCCGACCGGCCCCTACGAACGGCTGCTGGCCTACGACGCCGAACACGGCAGCGAGCTCGTCCCCACCCTGCGGGCCTACCTCGACGCCTTCGGCGACGTCAACGCCGCCGCGGCCAGGGTCCACGTGCACGCCAACACCTTCCGTTACCGGCTGAAGCGGCTCACCGAGATCGGCGGCCTGGACCTGGGCGACTCCGAGGCCAGGCTGACCGTGATGCTCCAGATGCGGATCTTCGGCAGATAACACGACGGGCGACCCGCTTTTTGTGATTGAGCACGAAGAACGAGCCGCGCGAAAGAGCGATTGTGGGGCATCGCCCTCCACCTTCCTGGAGTTCCGTTGACATCCTCCTCTCCCTGAAGGGAGGGGATTCCCGCGGTCGCCCGTGGGGGTTCCTGCTTCACGGCCAGTTGCCCGCCCGAGAGGACTCTCGTTGAGGTCTTACACCAGCTCAGCAGGCGTTTTACCTCTCCGCCAGCCCGGCGGCGAGGATGTTCTTCGCGGCGTTGACGTCCCGGTCGTGGACCGCGCCGCATGGGCAGGCCCACTCCCGGACGTTCAGCGGCATCCTGCCTTGCAGGGTCCCGCACGCCGAGCACAGCTTCGAACTCGGGAACCAGCGGTCCACCGCCACCAGTTCCCGCCCGTACCACCGGGCTTTGTACTCCAGCATCAAGCGCAGTTCCCGCCAGGAGGCATCCGAGATGGCGCGGGCCAGCGAGCGGTTCCTCATCATGTTGCGGACGGTCAGGTCCTCCACGGCGATCACTTGGTTCTCGCGAACAAGCCGTGTGGTGACCTTGTGCAGGTGATCCCTCCTGCGGTCGGCGATCCGGGCGTACACCTTGGCCACCTTCAGCTTGGCTTTGGCCCGGTTCGCACTGCCCTTCTCCTTGCGGGCGAGCGCCCGCTGAGCCTTGGCCAGTTTGCGCCGGTCGACCCGCTCGTGACGCGGGTTGGCGATCTTCTCTCCGGTCGAGAGGACGAGCAGGTGGTTCAGGCCCGCGTCGATTCCCACGTTCGCTTCGACGGACGGAAGCGGAGCGATCTTTTCCTCGACCAGCAGGGACACGAACCAGCGGCCCGCGGCGTCTTTCGACACGGTCACCGTGGACGGCTCCGCGTCCTGCGGGAGCGGGCGCGACCACACGATGTTCAGCGGCGCGTCCATCTTCGCCAGCGTCAACCGGCCGTCCCTCCAGCGGAACGCCGAGCGGGTGTACTCCGCCGACGGCCGCGACTTCTTCTTGCTCTTGAACGTCGGGTACTTCGCGCGCTTGGCGAAGAAGTTCGCGAACCCCGCCTGAAGGTGGCGGAGTGCCTGCTGAAGCGGGACGGACGACACCTCGGACAGGAAGTCGTGGTCGCCGTCGCGCTTCCACTCGGTCAGACGCGCGGACGACTCCACGTAGGAGACGCGGCGCCCTTCCAAGGTGTAGGCGCGGGTCCGCTCCTCAAGCGCTTTGTTGTAGACGAGGCGGACGCAGCCGAACGTCCGGGCGAGATCTTCGGCCTGCTCGGGGGTCGGGTGGAAGCGGTACTTGTAGGCCCGCTTCACGATCTGCGCCATGCCTCACATTCTAACAACGATCAGCTAAGGCTCGTCCGTGCGTTCGATACAGCGGCGCCGTGCCACGTTTCCTCCCTGCCCTGAAGGACGGGGTATCCACGCTCAAGGAGCTTCGATGAAAAAGACAGGAGCGGTGGCCGCTCTCGCCACCCTGAGCCTGCTCGCGACCGCCTGTGGCGGCACCTCCGACGGCCCCTCGGGCAAGGCCGCGGCGGGAGGCACCTTCTCCTTCGCGCTCAGCGCCGATCCCGGAGCGCTCGACCCGGCCATGGGCATCCTCGGGGTCACCAACACCACGCTGTCGCTGGCCTATGACACCCTGGTCGCCTACGCCCCGGACGGGAAGCTCCTGCCCAGGCTCGCCGAGAAGTGGGACGTCAAGCCGGACTCGGTGACCTTCACTCTGCGCAAGGACGTCACCTGCTCCGACGGCTCCAAGCTCACCCCGTCCGACGTGGCCGAGAACGTCAGGCACATCGCCGACCCCGCGACGCAGTCCCCCGTGTACGGCGTGCTCGTCCCCGCCGGGATGAAGGCCGAGGCGGACGACGCGGCGGGCACCGTGACGCTCTCCACGCCCCAGCCGTTCAGCTTCATCCTGGAGAGCACCACGCTGATGTTCGTGGTCTGCGGCAAGGGGCTCAAGGACCGTTCCTCGATCGCGCACGCCTCCTCGGGCTCGGGGCCGTACACGCTGACCGAGGCGGTGCCCAGCGACCACTACACCTTCAAGCTGCGTGAGGACTACGTCTGGGGGCCGGGTGGCGCGGCGACGAAGGGGTCCGGCATGCCGGAGAAGGTCGTGCTGAAGGTCGTGCCGAACGAGCAGACCGCCGCCAACATGCTGATCTCCGGCGACATCAACGGGGCGATGGTCTACGGCGCCGACCGCAAGCGTCTTGAGGCCACCCCGGGCATGGGCAAGACGATCGCGTCGGCGGGCAACGGGCAGTTCTTCTACCACCAGGGCGACGACCGGCCCGCCAAGGACCCGGCGGTGCGCAAGGCGCTCACCCAGGCGATCAACCTCCCCGAACTGGCCGGGATCGCCACCAGCGGCACGGGACGGCCGGCGACCGGGCTGGTCGGCGACCCCAAGCCCTGCCAGGGCGACAGCGTCACCGGCCACGTCCCGGCGTTCGACCCGGCGGCCTCCGCCGCGGCGCTGGACGCGGCGGGCTGGAAGGCCGGAGCCGACGGCATCCGCGTCAAGGACGGCAAGCGGCTCAGCCTGCGCCTGCTGTACATCACCACCAAGGGCGCGGCGACCCAGGCCGCCAACGAGTACCTCGCCCAGTCCTGGAAGAAGGCGGGCGTCGAGGTCACGCTGAACGGCGTCATCGACACCAAGCTGTCGGAGTCGCTCAACGCCGCCCAGGACTGGGACGTGGTCTGGCTGCCCATCGGGGTCACGCTTCCCACCCAGCTCGTCGGGTTCCTGTCCGGCCCCGCGGCCCCCAAGGGCGCCAACTTCGCCCACCTGAGCAACCAGCGCTACAGCGAACTCGTCGCCGAGGCCGTGACCAAGCCCGGCGAGGAGGGCTGCAAGCTCTGGTCCCAGGCCGAGTCGGCCCTGTTCGAGGCCTCCGACCTGGTGCCCGCCGTGGACACCACCATGCTCATCGCCAAGCGGAACGCCACATTCGACATGGTGGCGGGCACGTTCGTGCCGACCTCCATCCGGATGACCGAGGCGGGCTGAGTGGCCGTCATCCCTCGTCTGCGGGGCCGCCGCCCGTCCACGGACGGCGGCTCCCGGGGCCGCGCGCGAGGGGCGTTCGTGCTGCGGCACCTCGTCCGTTTCGTGATCTCGCTGGCCGTGCTGCTCGTCGCGTCGTTCGCGATGATCCACCTCATCCCGGGCGACCCGGTGCGCGCCTCGCTCGGCCCGGCGGCCCCGGTCGAACTGGTGGAGGCGAGGCGCGCGGCCCTCGGTCTCGACCAGCCGATCCTCACCCAGCTCGCCTCCTACGTCGGCCACGTGGTCTCCGGCGACTTCGGCACCTCCTTCCTCAGCGGGGAGCCGGTCGGCGAGGTCATCGCCTCCCGGCTGCCGAACACCCTGGCGCTGGCCCTGCTCGCGACCGTCGTCGCCCTGCTGGTGGCGGTCCCGCTCGGCATGTGGGCGGGGGTCCGTACGGAGAACGGCCGCAACCGGGGCACCGAGGCGGCCTTCACCTCGGCCACCGGCACGGCCGTCGCGATACCGGAGTTCCTCTACGCCATCGCCGCGGTGGCCCTGTTCGCCATCGGGCTCGGCTGGTTCCCGCCCGCGGGCAAGGGCGGCCCCGATTCCTACGTGCTGCCCGTCCTGGCCCTGGCCATCGCCCCCGCCGCGATGATCGCCCGCATCTCCCGGGTGGAGACGCTGCGCGAACTCGGCAGCGACTACGTACGGCTGGCACGTGCCAAACGGCTGCCCTCCGCCCGGATCCACCTGCGGCACGTCCTGCCCAACACGCTCACCGCGACCCTCACCATCGGCGGCCTGCTGCTCACCGGCCTGATCGCCGGGAGTGTGCTGGTCGAGTACGTCTTCGCCTGGCCCGGTCTCGGCCTGCGGATCGTGGAGTCGATCACCCAGAAGGACTATCCCGTCGCCCAGGGCGTGATCCTCGTCTACGGCGCGATCGTGCTCGTGGTGAACCTGCTCGTCGACGTGCTGCTCGGCCTGCTCGACCCGACCTCCGCCCTGAAGGAGACCTGATGCGGCACCTGCTGCGGACCCCGGCCGGGCTCGCCGGGACCATACTGGTCACGCTCATGGTGGTCCTCGCCGTCATCGGGCCGCCGATCTGGGGGGCGGAGGCCGAGCGCATCAACCCGGCGGCCATCCTCCAGGGGGTCTCGGGCGAACACCTTCTCGGCACCGACAACCTGGGCCGGGACATCCTGGCCAGGGTGCTCGTCGCCGGACGGCTCTCCCTCGTCCTGGCCCTGCTGACCACGCTCATCGGCGCGGCCGCGGGCGTCGTGCTCGGCGCGCTGCCCTCGGTGCTGCCCCGCAGGGGCGCCCGCCTGGTCACCGGCACGGTCAACGCCCTGGTCGCCTTCCCCAGCCTGCTGCTGGCCATGTTCACCGCGGTGATCTCCGGGCTGGGCGCCAAGGGCGCCGTGCTCGGCATCGGCGTGGCCCTCGCGCCCGGCTTCGCGCGGCTCACCCAGACGCTCGCCGCCTCCGTCGCGAGCGCCGACTACGTGGCGGCCTCCAGGATGCTCGGCGTGCCCCGGATGCGGGTCATGACCCGCCACGTCCTGCCCAACATCGCCGAACCGCTGATCCTCAACCTCACCCAGGCGCTGGGCAACGCCCTGCTCGCGCTGGCCGGGATGTCCTTCCTCGGGCTCGGCGTGCAGCCTCCGTCGTTCGACTGGGGCCGTCTGCTGTTCGACGGGTTCGGCCGCATCTACGACACCCCGGCCGTCGCCCTCGGCCCCGCCGTGGCGGTCGCGCTCGCGGGCATCGGGTTCAACCTGCTCGGAGACGCCCTGGCCAGGGCCGCGGCACGCGGCGGCGCGGCGGTCAAGGCCGCCCCCGCGGGCGCGGCCGTACCCCGGCAGGAGACCGAGCCCGACCCCGAGGCCGTCCTGGAGGTGCGCGACCTCACCGTCACCTTCCCCGGCGGCGTGACCCCGGTCCGCGGCCTGTCGCTGACCATCGCGCCCGGTGAGATCGTCGGCCTGGTCGGCGAGTCGGGCAGCGGCAAGAGCCTGACCGCCTCGGCCGTCGGCGGCCTGGTGCCCTACCCGGGCGAGGTGACGGCGAGCAGGCTGCGGCTGTGCGGCTCCGACCTCGACGACCTGACCGAGCAGCAGCGCCGCAAGCTGCTCGGCACCTCGCTCGCCATGGTCTTCCAGGACCCGATGGCCTCCCTCAACCCCGCGCTGCGGATCGGCGGCCAGCTCGCCGAGGTGTCCACCGTGCACCAGGGGGCGGGGCGCGCCCAGGCCTGGGAACGGGCGGTCGACCGCCTCGACCACGTGCGCATCCCCGAACCCGCCAGGCGGGCCCGCCAGCACCCCCACGAGCTGTCCGGCGGCATGCGCCAGCGCGTGGTGATCGCGATGGGCCTGATGGGCACGCCACGGCTCATCATCGCCGACGAGCCGACCACCGCGCTCGACGTGACGGTGCAGCGGCAGATCCTGCGCCTGCTGCGCCAGGTGACCGCGGAGACCGGCGCCGCCACCCTGTTCATCTCCCACGACATCGCCGTGGTCGGGGAGCTGTGCCACCGGGTCGTCGTCATGTACGCGGGCAGGGTGGTCGAGGAACTGCCCGTCGAGCAGCTCGCCACGGGCGCCGCGCACCCCTACACCCGCGCCCTGGTCGCCTCGCTGCCCGACATGGACACCGACAGGTCCCTGCCGCTGGCCAGCATCCCCGGCCGTCAGCCCGCCCCGGCCGAGGTCGGTTCCGGCTGCGCCTTCGCCGACCGCTGCGAGCTGGCCAGCGACCGCTGCGCAGAACTGCCGCCCCTCGTCCCGTACGGCAAGGCGCACCGCGTCGCCTGCTGGGAGGCCTCATGATCATCAAGAACCTGACGGTGCGGTTCGGCGCCTTCACCGCCGTCGACGACGTCACGCTGGAGATCCCGCCGGGGGCGATCGTCGGGCTGGTCGGGGAGTCCGGCTCGGGCAAGTCGACCCTGGCCAAGGCGGTGACCGGGCTGGTGCCGTACCGGGGGGAGATCACCGGGGCCGATCCGCGGCGCATCCAGATGGTCTTCCAGAATCCCTACGCCTCCCTCGACCCCAGGATGACCGTCGGCGCCTCGGTCGGCGAGGGGCTCCGCCTGCCCCGCGCGGAACGCCGGGCCGAGGTCGAGCGGCTGCTCTCGCTGGTCTCGCTGCCCGCGGCCCTGGCCGGTCGCTACCCGCGCGAGCTGTCGGGCGGCATGCGGCAGCGGGTGGCCGTCGCCAGGGCGCTGGGCGCCAGGCCGGAGCTGCTGGTCGCCGACGAGATCACCTCCGCCCTGGACGTCTCCGTGCAGGGCGCGGTGCTCAACCTCGTCCGCTCGCTGCGCGAGGAACTCGGCCTGTCGATGCTGTTCATCTCGCACAACCTCGCCGTGGTCCGCTACGTCTCCGACGTCGTCGCGGTGATGCACCAGGGCAGGCTGGTGGAGACGGGGCCGACCGAGGAGGTCGTCGGCGCCCCGCGGCACGACTACACCCGCTCCCTGCTCGAAGCCGTCCCCCGCCTGGGCCGTACCTCCTGAGACGTCACGGCCTGGGGGCGCCGATCGGGTTGGGCACCGGGACGACACCGGTGTCGACGAGGTGCCTGCCGAGCGGGGCGGCCAGCGCGACGACCTCCTTGAGGCCGGACTCCCCGAGGGCGGTGACCGGGTCGGCGGCCAGCCGGTCGGTGGCGTCCTCGATCTCGCGCCGCAGCCGCTCACCGGACCCGGTCAGCCGCCCGGCGCGGTCGAGCAGCCCCCTGGCGGTGAGCACGTCGTGGCTCTCCCGCCACTCCTCGTCGCTCCAGCCCCGGTTGATCTGGATGGACTCCCTGGTGATCGCCCCGGTGGCCACGTGGGTGAGGATGGCGTCCAGCCCCCGCAGCCCGGCGTGCACCGACGCGATGACGTGCCCGTCCCCCCGGTGCTCACGGAGCACCGTCGCCGCCAGCCACAGGCGCCCCACGGGGTCAGGGGGAGCCGGGACGCCGGACCACCCGGCCGCCAGCGGCCTGCCGTCGAAACGGCACGCCCCGGCCGCCGTCTCCAGCAGCGACGCCAGCCGTTCCAGACCGTCCCGGCCGGGTGGCAGCGCCCGTTCCAGCACGGCGCGTACGGCGTCGAGCCGGGCGGCGAGCACGTCCCCCGGAGAGGCGTGGGTCCAGGCGCCGGGAAGCGCCCTGGCGACCCTGCCGGGGGCGAAGCCGTACAGCACGGCCGTGGCGGCGGGGGCGTCGAGCGGGCCGAGCGGCGCGACCCGCCCGGTGAGGTAACCCGCCCACCACCCCGGCAGCCCCAGCGCCCTGGCCGCCTCGGCGGGCTCGGGCGTGAAGTACACCGCGGCGTGCAACGGCTCGACGGACCGCCAGAGACGTCTGGCCGATGTGGGGTCCACGGGCGTCCTCCTCTCGGATCCTCTCGGCCCCAGTGTGCTGGCCGGTCCGGACGGAGAACAGCGCCGTTTTCGGAAAGCGGACCGGAAACCGGCGCCCCGGCCTCTTCGGCGACGTCGTGGTGAACCGAAACCATCCGGAAGGGAAACTCGACCGGGGACCGGAAAAGGAGCATCCTCGTGTGGAGAGTAAGGTTGCCCTGCCCTAAATTAGGTAAGCCTTCGTAGTTTTCCCGGGAGTCCAGGTGTTCGCCAGCTACCTCATCGGACTGCGAGAGGGCCTCGAAGCGACCCTCGTCGTCTCCGTCCTCGTCGCCTTCCTCGTCAAGAGCGACAGGAAGAACCGGCTTCCCCAGGTCTGGGCGGGCGTCGGCGTGGCCGTCGCCCTCTCCATCGGGTTCGGCGCCCTGCTGACCTTCACCGCGGCGCACCTCAGCCACGGCCAGCAGGAGATGTTCGACGCCGTCACCTCACTGCTGGCGACGGTCTTCGTCACCTGGATGATCTTCTGGATGCGCCGGGCCGCCCGCTCCCTCTCCGGTGAGCTGCGGGCCAGGCTGGACGAGGCCATCCAGGTGGGCACCGGCGCCGTCGTGGTCATGTCCTTCCTGGCCGTGGCCCGCGAGGGGCTGGAGACCGCCCTGCTGTTCTTCGCCTCCGTGCAGGGCGCGACGACGTCGGCGAGCCCGCTGATCGGCATCACCCTGGGCATCCTCACCGCCGTCGCCCTCGGCTGGGGCCTGTACCGCAGCGCACTGCGGATCAACCTGACCGTCTTCTTCACCTGGACGGGCCTGCTGCTGATCCTGGTCGCCGGGGGCATCTTCAAGTACGGCGTGCACGACCTGCAGGAGGCCAACATCCTGCCCGGCCTGTCCACCTACGCCTTCGACATCAGCTCCGTCATGCCCGCCGACTCCTGGTACGGCGCGCTGGTGTCCGGGATGTTCAACATCACCCCGCAGCCGAGCGTGCTGGAGACCGCCGCCTGGCTCCTCTACGTCGTGCCCACCCTCTTCCTCTTCCTGCGGCCCCAGCGCAAGCGGCCCGCCTCCCCGCCCCTCTCCGTCTCCGACCCGCGTCCCGCGGCATGAAACCAGGGTTCAACATGCGTACTCCCATCGTCGTCGCCATCGGATTCCTCGCCATGGCGGGCCTGACCGCCTGCTCAGGCGGCGGCACCCCCGCCGCGAGCCCGCAGGCGGCGAGCAGCTCGGCGGGCGGCCCCATCGCCGTCGCCGCGAACGACACCGAGTGCAAGGTCGCGGTCACCGAGGTCACCGCGGGCACCTCGACCTTCACGATCACCAACGCCGGCAGCAAGGTGACCGAGTTCTACGTCTACGCCCCCGGTGACCGGGTGATGGGCGAGGTGGAGAACATCGTGCCCGGCCTGACCCGTGAGGTGATCGTCGAGCTGCCCGCGGGCGCCTACGAGACCGCCTGCAAGCCGGGCATGACCGGCAAGGGCATCAGGGGCCCGCTGAAGGTGACCGGCGAGCACAAGCCGCTCAGCGACGACGCCAAGCTGGCCGAGGCGACGGCGGGCTACAAGCGCTACATCAAGACCCAGAGCGACACCCTGCTGACCAAGACCCAGGAGTTCGTCGACGCGGTCAAGGCCGGTGACATCGACAAGGCCAAGGCGCTCTTCCCGGTCGCGCGGACCTACTGGGAGCGGATCGAGCCGGTCGCGGAGATCTTCGGCGACCTTGACCCGGCCATCGACGCCAGGGAGAACGACCTGGCCGAGGGCGAGAAGTGGACCGGCTTCCACAAGATCGAGAAGGACCTCTGGGTCACCAAGGACGTCAGCAAGGACGGCCCGGTCGCCGACAAGCTGATGGCCGACATCAAGACCATCGTGGACAAGGCCAACGGCGCCGAGATCTCCCCGGTTCTGCTGGGCAACGGCGCCAAGGGCTTGCTGGACGAGGTGGCCTCCGGCAAGATCACCGGTGAGGAGGACCGTTACTCGCACACCGACCTGTGGGACTTCGACGCCAACCTGCAGGGTTCGAAGGCCGCCGTGCAGGCGCTCAGGCCGGTGCTTGAGGAGCGGGCTCCCGACCTGGTCAAGACACTTGACGAGAGGTTCGCCGCGACCGAGGCGGAGCTCGGCACGCACCGCGCGGGCGACGGATGGAAGCTCCACACCGAGCTGTCCAAGGACGAACTGAAGAAGCTGTCAGACTCGATCAACGCGCTGGCCGAACCGATCAGCAAGATCGCCGCGATCGTCGCGAAGTAACCGGGACCGTCGCCTGCGGCGCGGGCCGGACTGAGGAGAAGGCATGAGTGAGCGGATCAGCCGCAGGAAGCTGTTCGGCCTGGGCGCGGCGGGGGTCGCGGCGGCCGGGGCGGGTGTGGTCGCGCTGCGGGCGGGCGAGGGCGGGCAGGGCCCGACCGCGGCCCGTGTCGCCTCCGCCACCGACGCGGTGCCCTTCTACGGCGAGCACCAGGCGGGCATCGTCACCCCGGCCCAGGACCGGCTGCACTTCGTCGCCTTCGACGTCATCACCGGCAAGAAGGCCGAGCTCGACGAGCTGATGCAGGAGTGGACGGCCGCCGCGGCACGGATGACCCAGGGCAGGGAGGCGGGCACCTTCGGCGCCGTCGGCGGCCTGCCCGAGGCGCCTCCCGACGACACGGGGGAGGCGCTCGGGCTGCCGGCCTCCGGGCTCACCCTGACGGTCGGCTTCGGCGCCTCGCTGTTCGACGACAGGTTCGGCCTGGCGGCCCGCAGACCGGCCGCCATGGCCCCGCTGCCGAAGTTCCCCGGCGACGCCCTGCTGCCGGAGATCTCCGGCGGCGACATCTGCGTCCAGGCGTGCGCGCACGACCCCCAGGTCGCCGTGCACGCCGTGCGCAACCTGGCCCGCATCGGCTTCGGGCGGGTCTCGGTGCGCTGGTCGCAGCTCGGCTTCGGCCGTACCTCCTCGACCTCACGGGCCCAGGCGACGCCCCGCAACCTGATGGGGTTCAAGGACGGCACCAACAACCTCAAGCTGGAGGACGAGGCGCTGCTCGCCGAGCAGCTGTGGGTCGCCCCCGGCGACGGCCAGGACTGGATGACGGGCGGCAGCTACCTGGTCACCAGGAAGATCCGGATGATGGTCGAGACCTGGGACCGGGCCCCGCTGGACGAACAGCAGCAGATCTTCGGCCGTGACAAGGGCGAGGGCGCCCCGCTGGGGAGGAAGGCCGAGTTCGACCCGGTCGACTTCAACGCCAGGGACGCGGCGGGACAGCCGTTCATCAAGGCCGACGCCCACGTACGGCTGGCCCACCCCAGCAGCAACGGCAACGCCCACCTGCTGCGCAGGGGCTACAACTACGTGGACGGCTCGGACGGGCTCGGCCGCCTGGACGCGGGCCTGTTCTTCATGGCCTACCAGCGCGACCCGCACCGCCAGTTCGTCCCGATCCAGCTCTCCCTGGCCAGGCACGACGCGCTCAACGAGTACATCAAGCACGTGTCGAGCGGCCTGTTCGCCTGCCCGGGCGGGGTCCGCGACGCCGGAGACTACTGGGGCAGGACCCTGCTCACCTGAGCCGGGCCCGGCCGTGACGTACGGAGACGGCCCGCGCGGAGGTTGCGCGCGGGCCGTACGGCGTGCTCAGAAGGGGATCCACTCGGTGGAGACCGTGACCTCGTCGAGCAGCTCGGGGATGGGCTCGACGCCGATGCCCGGGCCGGTGGGAACCGGCAGGTGACCGTCCTGGAGGACGAACGGGGCGGTGATGTCGGTGGTGTAGTAACGGCTTGAGGCCGAGGTGTCACCGGGCAGGGTGAAGCCGGGCAGGGCCGCCAGGGCGACGTTGGCGGCGCGGCCGATGCCGGTTTCGAGCATGCCGCCACACCAGACGGCCACGCCGTGGGCACTGGCGAGGTCGTGGATGCGGCGGGCTTCGAGGTAACCGCCGACCCGGCCGGGCTTGATGTTGATGATCGAGCAGGAGCCCAGGGTGATGGCGGCGGCGGCGTGCTCGGCGGAGTGGATGGACTCGTCGAGGCAGACGGGGGTGCTCATCCGCTTGGCGAGCTGGGCGTGCTGGACGAGGTCGTCGTCGGCCAGGGGCTGTTCGATCAGCAGCAGGTCGAAGGCGTCGAGCTTGGCCAGGTGGGGGGCGTCGGCGAGGGTGTAGGCGGCGTTGGCGTCGGCCTGCAGGAGCAGGTCGGGGCCGAAGCGCTCCCGGACGGCGCGGACCGGGGCCAGGTCCCAGCCCGGCTCGATCTTGAGCTTGATGCGCCGGTAACCCTGGCCGACGTAGTCGTCGACGGCGTCGAGCAGGGCCTCGACGGAGTTCATGATGCCGACCGAGACGCCGCAGGGGACGGACGGGACGGCGGCGCCGAGATAGGAGCCGAGGGACTGGCCCGCGGTGCGCAGCCCGGCGTCGAGAACCGCGGTCTCCAGGGCGGACTTGGCCATCTGGTGGCCCCGGTAGCGGCGCAGGGCCCGGTGGACGGCGTTGATGTCGAAGGGGCCGGGCTGGGCCAGGTGGGGGACCAGCGCGGGGACGAGGTAGCGGCGCAGGACGTCGATGGCCGTCTCGGTGTACTCGGGGGAGTAGAGCGGGGCGGTCATCGCGGAGCACTCGCCCCACCCCTCGGTGTCCAGGGTCACCGCGCGCACGAGGAGGGTGTCGCGGTGGTGCTCGGTGCCGAAGGAGGTACGGAAGGGGGCGATGAGGGGCATCGTGATGCGACGGAGTTCGATTCCGGTGATCTTCATGATGTGTGCGGCCGGTGCCGCGTCTCCTTTGCGATGTGCCTGCTGTGGTGTGCCTGCGGTCTTCGGAGCGTCCTGAGGGGTCAGGCGGGGAGCCGGACGACGTAGCTGCTCTTGCGGTGGAAGCCGACGACCTGGGCGCCCCGCGCCATCAGGCCGCCGAGGACCTCGCGCAGGGCCTGGCGCCAGGCGCGGGCCGTGGACGGGTCGGTGTGGCGCAGCGTCTCGATGTCGGCGGGCAGGTCGATCAGCACGATCTCCGCGTCGGTACGGCCGGGCGCGGGGCGGCCGTCCCTGTCGCGCAGCCCGACGACGGCGTCCACCGGGACGTCCACCGCGTACGGCGTGCCCGCCGCCGCGGCGACGACGTGCGGGACGGTCAGCGGCCAGGTCGCCAGGACACGGTCGGACTCGTCACCGGCGTTGATCGCGTCGCCCATGACGCCGTAGAAGGACGGCAGGTACTCGGTGGGGAAGGCGCCGAGCTTGGCCAGGTTGAAGTGGGCGTTGCGGCGCACGAGCGGATCGTAGGTCCAGGTGATGGTGTCCAGGCCGCGGTCGAGGGCCCACAGACGCTGGTGCTGTTTGAGGGCGAAGCCGACGCCGTTGCCCAGGGTGGTCCCGGTGATGTGGGAGTGCAGCGCCTGTCCGGCGGGGGCGGCGAGGAAGCCGACCGAGGCCCCGACCATGCGCCCGTCCAGGTAGGCCCCGGTGATGTAGTTGCCCGCGTGCGACAGCGCCCGCATCAGTTCGACGCTGATCGGCGCGTTGCCCGGCTCCGACTGCCAGATCTCAACGAGCAGCCGGTACACCTCCTCCAGCTCCTCAAGGCGGTGGAGCTCACGGAGACTGACCCCGGTCGCGGTCGCGTCGAGCCCGACCCCGCTCATCGCAGTTCCCGCTGGAACAGACGCCGCACGTTGCCGCCCAGGATCTTGAGGATGTCCTCCTCGGGCAGCCCGCGCCGCAGGAGCGCCTCGGTGACCATGGGCAGGCCACGCGGCCCGTCGAGGCCGGGGATGGCGGCTGTGGCGTCGAGTCCGTCGGGGGCGGTGTCCTCGCAGCAGGGTGGGGTGGTGTCGTGGATGACTTCGCGGACGAAGTC